>CAYXQS010000116.1:0-6654 GCA_964466515.1 uncultured Gemmatimonas sp.
GCCCCGACCTCGACGATGTCGGTTGAAGAGGCTGAGCGCGTGCTGCGTGAGGTGGACCAGCAGAAAGCCCGCGAGAATGATCGGCGCGGCCTTGGGGCCGCCGTGGACGATGGCCTCGGGAACGAGCCCGACGATCGACACCACGACGAGGAAGCCCGCCGAGAAGGCGAGGAAGAACTCCAGGCTCCGCGGGGACCATCGCGGGCGGGCGGTGATGGCGACCGCGCCGACCAGGTTGCCCGCCGCCGCGAGCACGGCGTAGAGGAGGGAGGTCATCGTCGCCCCGCCGCCCCGGGCTCAGCCCGCGCCGGAGGGCGCGCCGCCGAGTGCGCGGACGAGGCCGCGCAACGCCAGTTCGTAGCCGTCCGCGCCAAAGCCCGCGACGATCGCGATGGCGCCCGGCGCGAGCCAGGAGTGCCGACGCTCGGGTTCGCGCGCGTAGATGTTCGTGAGGTGGACCTCGACGTACGGAAGACTCACCGCCGCAAACGCGTCGCGCAGCGCGAGACTCGTGTGCGTCCACGCGCCCGCATTCACGAGCGCGCCCGTGACCACCCCGCGGCAGTTGTGGATCGCGTCCAGCATCTTCCCTTCGTCATTGAACTGCGAGAAGAGGAGCGTGACGCCGAGCTCGGTGCCGACCTGCTCGAGCCGCGCCTCGATCTCCCCGAGCGTGACGGTGCCGTAGATTTCCGGCTCGCGAATCCCCAGCAGATTGAGATTCGGTCCGTTCAGGACCACAATCCTCACGGCTTGAGCCCCTTGAGCCAGCCGTGGAACTGGTCAAGGTCGTCATCGTCGGGCGCGGGGGGCGTGTCGTCGGGCGCGGCGGACGCGGACGTGCCGGGCGCGGCAAAGAACTGGTCAAACTTCAGCGACTCCGACGCGCGATTGATGGTGCGCGTGGAGGGCGGCGTGGCCGAGGCCGCGCCACCGCTCGCGAAGAGCTCGTCGAGCCCCGTGCCGCCGCTCGGCCCCTCGAACGTCCCCACGCTGGCAATGATCTCGGCCGCCCGCGCATCGGTGTCCGAGGGCGCGGTGGTGAAGATCGCGTCGAGCGGCCACCCCGTGGGCGACGCTGGGCGCTCGGAGGCCGCGGCAGGTACCGCGGCAGTGGCAACGACCGTGGCGGCGGCAGCACCGGCAATGGCCGCGCGTCGCGCGAAGCCCGAGAAGAACTCGCGCGCGCTCGGCCCGCTCTCCGCGGCCGCAGGCACCTTGATCGGTGCCGCCGGAACGGGCGTCTCAAGGCCCACCCCGGCAAAGGACACCTCCGCCAGCGCGGCGTTGGCCGGCGCGGGCGTCGGCTCCGACGCATCGGCCGCGGGCGCCTCGAACTCGGGCATCGCCTGGTCGGTGTTCTCCAACGCGGCGAGGCGCTGCTGGAGCCCCGCGTCGTTGGGATCCTGCGCGATCAACTGGCGGTACACGTCAATGGCTTCCTGACGGAAGCCCTGCTTGATGTAGAGCGCGGCCATCGTCTCGGTGACGAACGTCGGCGTGGGTTGCGCACGACGCGGCTCGGCCACCTCCGCGGCTGGTGCTTCGACGGCCGGCGCCTCGATGGGCGGCGGGACATCGTCGTCATCGAGACCGAAGTCCGCGAGGAGCGGGAGTGAGGACATATCGGACTTCGTCATCCGCGGCTTGGGGCGCGGGGCGCTCTCGGGCTCAAGCGTCGGGAGCGGCGACTGGTCCTCGGACGGGCTCACGTCGAGGTCATCGAAGACGAGCGGCGGCGCGTCAGCCGCGCTCTCAACCGGCGGCGCGTCACCCAGCAACGGGAGGTCCGCGGTGGGATCGGCCGACGGCTCTTCCTCGATCTCGGAGAGGGGCGCCACAGCGGGCGCCGACATCTCCATCTCCAGCGGGTTGGCGAGTTCCACCGGCGCGATGATCACCTCGCTCACGCGGCGCGGCTCGTCGGGCGGCACGACGTCCATCGCCGTGTCGAGCCCCTCAAGCGCGGGCGCGTCGGCACCACCGATGAACTCGGCACTCTCCAGCCCCGCCATCGGCGAGGCCTCAGGCGAGAACTCGGCGGCAAAGCCATACTCGGCGGCCTCGGCGCTCAGCAACGGCGCCGCCGGGAGGGCTGGCGGCGGCTCTTCCGTGGGGATGTCGCTGAAATCGAACGCGATGTCGAGCAGTGACGCACGCTTGGACGGCCGCTTCGGCGGCTCGGCGACCGGTACCGGTACCGACGCCGGTACCGGCGCAGGCACTTCGGCGGTGGGTGCAGCGGCCTTGAGGTCGGCGGCGGCCAGCGAGGCCACGTCGATCACCGCCGTCTTCATCGGGGGCGCGGGCTTCTTGGGCGGCGGCGCGCTGGCGGGCTCGGCATCGATCATCCCCGCAACGTTGGTCTCGTCGCCCCCGCTGACGCTCACGTTGGGCGCCACAGAGACCAGGGGGCTCGTCGCAGGCGCGGAGGTGCCTGCGGCCGGGGCGCCTTCCACGCCTCCCAACCGCTCCAGGAGGTCCAGGACCTCGTCGTTGCGACGGTCCACCTCGAGCACCTTCAGGTACCAGCGCTTGGCCTCGTCCACGTCGCCGCCGTGCCGGGCGATGTCGCCCAGGTGACGGAGGGCAATCAGGTTTTCGGGGTCGACCCTGAGGGCCGCCTCGAACGGGCCGCGGGCCTCGTCCTGCTTCCCGGACTCAAACAGGACCTGCCCGTACACGACCAGCCCGTTCATATTGTCGGGCTGCTCGCCCAAGTGCTTTTCGCAAAGCAGAATGGCGCGGTCGAGGAATCCGCCCTTGCGATACTCGTTGGCGAGTGGCGCAAAGAAACGACGGGGGTTCTCGTGATACCGCTTCCGCAGATCTTCTATGCGGTTGGATTCAGCCACCGGCTGGGCTCTGGGAGATGAGGAGGGGGCCGTGACCCCGACGCAGGCGAAGATACCACGGCGGGAGAGGGAAGGTCAAACACGGCCAGAAGTGCGCGTGTCGCTTGATTTTAGGTCCTGTCGCCGGGTAGGTTTGGAGGTTGCGTTCCATCCTCACTAGCAGCCCCTTCTCCACCCGTTCGCTCAAAGGTCGTCCGCCGTGCTCCAGCAGATGCGTGGGATCGCCAAGTACATCTGGATCTTCCTCTTCGTCGCCTTCATCGGCGGCTTCCTGCTGGCCGATATGTCCGGCCTCATCGGGCAGGGGGCCGTGACGACCTCCACCGTCGTGGCCAAGGTGAATGGCGACGAGATCCCCTATCTGTCGTGGGAGACGCTCACGCGCTCCCTGGTCCAGCAACAGGAACAGCAGACGGGACGCTCGCTGAACCTCGACGAGCGCCTGCAGGTCGAGCAGCAGGCCTTCGACCAGCTGGTGACCGAGCTGCT
Organism: uncultured Gemmatimonas sp.; assembly: GCA_964466515.1. Taxonomy (GTDB): domain Bacteria; phylum Gemmatimonadota; class Gemmatimonadetes; order Gemmatimonadales; family Gemmatimonadaceae; genus Pseudogemmatithrix. The sequence goes on from CAYXQS010000116.1 coordinate 3,345, forward strand.
CCTCCAACAGGAATACGAAAGGCGGGGGATCATCGTCACGAATGACGAGATCGTCCAGGCCGTCCGGTACGCGCCGCCGCCGCAGTTCCAGCAGGCCGCGGAGCTCCAAACCGAGGGCCGGTTCGACCAGGCCAAGTACGAGCGCTACCTCACCTCCCCGCTCGCCCGCCAACAGGGGCTTCTGGCCCAGCTCGAGGGCTATTACCGCTCCGAAATCCCGCGCAACAAGCTCTTTTCGCAGCTCGTCACGGAGACGTGGCTGGGCGACGACCAGCTCTTCCAGGTGTACCGGGACGAACGCGATTCCGCGCGCGTGGCGTTCGTGTCCCTGCGCCCGACGCCGGCCCAGATCGCGGCGGTGGCGATTCCCGAGGCCGAGGCGCGCCGCTACTACGACCAATACAAGGGCCGGTGGGAGCGCCAGGGCCAGGCCGTGGTGTCGCTGGTGGGCATCTCGCGCATCCCGGTGGCGGCCGACACCGCGGCGACGGTCGCGCGGCTGCGCGCGCTGCGCGCCGAGATCGTGGGCGGCGCCGACTTTGCCGACGTGGCCCGCCGCGAGTCGGCCGATTCCCTCTCCGCCATCGAGGGCGGGAGCCTGGGCCGTGGCCCGCGCGGGCGCTTCGTCACGGCGTTCGAGAACGCGGCCTTCGCGCTGCGCGTGGGACAGGTCTCGGAGCCGGTGCGCACGGACTTCGGCTACCACCTGATCCAGGTGACGGAGAAGAAGGCCGACACCATCGCGGTCCGACACCTCCTGCTGCGCGTGCAACAGGGCGACTCGACCGCGACGATCTCCGACCGCGCCGCCGACCGGCTGGCGCAACTGGCGGCCGGCTCCAACGACCGAGCGGCGTTTGACCGCGCGGCGGAGGAGCTCGACCTCCTCGTCACGCAGGTCCCGGTGGTCGAGGGCCAGGTCGCGATGTACCAGGGCGCCCCGGTGGGCGGGATTAGCGGGTGGGCCTTCTCCGGCGTCCGCGTCGGCGAGACCAGCGACCTCTTTGACGACCCCAACGGCTACTACCTCGCCCGGCTCGACTCCCTCGCGGTGGGGGGCAACCAGCCCTTCGCCGTGGTCCGTGAGGACATCCTGCAGGCGCTGCGCGAGCGAAAGTCGGTGGAGGCATTGCTCCCGCAGGCCGAGGCGCTCCTCGCCGACGCACGGAACACCACGCTCGAGGCCGCGGCCGCCAAGGCGGGGCTCGACATCGACACCACGCGCAAGTTCACGCGGATGAGCTTCGTCGATGGGATTGGCTACTCCAACGAGGCCGTGGGCGCCGCCTTCGGGCTCGACATCGGCACCGTAGGCCTCGTGCGCACCATTGACGCCGTGTTCCTGATTCGTCCGGACTACCGCACCAACGCCTCGCGCGCGGACTTCGAGGCGCAGAAGCTGGCGCAGCGACAGCAGCTCCTCAACGCCGCCCGCGATCAGCGGGTCCGCGCCTTCCTCGATAACCTCCGCCGCGAAGCCAAGATCGACGACCGTCGCCGCGTGATCAACGCGGCACTCCGCCGACAGGTGGTCGAGTAACGGCGCGCAACGGCACGCGGGACGCGAAGGGGGCGGCACCGAGCATAGCCGGTGCCGCCCCCTCGTTCGTACTCCCTGCCCTGTTAGAGCAGCCGCTTCGGCTCCTGGGCCGGCGACTCCTCGCGCACGACCGTCCGCTCCTGCGTGGGCGGCAGTGAGCCCTGCTCCGCCGGCGCCGCGATCTCGCGCTGGACCTCGTTCATATTCTTCTTGAACTCCTTGATCCCCTTGCCGAAGGAGCCGGCAATCTCCGGGATGCGCTTGGCACCGAAGAGGAGCAGGACGATGATGAGACCGATAAAGAGTTCGGTCGGGCCGAGTCCGAACATAGAACCTCCTAGAACAGCGAACGCGCGATGAGATAGGCGGCGAGGACCCCGACAAGGCTCAGCAACGAGACGTCGAGCGCGATGGGTCCAAGTCCGAACTTGATGATTACGAGGTCCACCGACAAGGGGCCCACGGACGGCGTGACCCCGGTGGTCAGGAATTCCTTTACCGCGCCCGACGGCAGGAAGATACGGGCGAACTGCGTCAGGAAGCCGCCGACCACGAAGCCGATGGCCAGTACGATGGCGTGATACCCGGGGCGGTGCTTCGCCGATCCCTGGAGCGCCATCAGGCCCGCCGGTCCATCACGTAGCCCAGCGCGTCCACCAGCGCCTGCCGCACGTCGGAGCTCGGTACGCCATTGAGTGCCTCCTCGGCCTCCTGCGCAAACACTTCCCCGGTGCGCCGGGCCGCATCGAGCCCGCCGCACTCCCCTACGATGCCGACGACCTCCGCAATGGCCGCGTCACCGGGCGTGGGGTCGGCAAAGAGGGCATCCACCTGCGCGCGCTGCGCGCGCGACATTCGCGGAAGCGCGCTAATCAACGGCAGCGTCACCTTGTGCTCCTTCAGGTCGTTTCCGCTCGGCTTCCCCGTCACCGCTTCCACCTCGGTGTAGTCGAGCAGGTCGTCGGCCACCTGGAACGCCATCCCGAGCCGCTCGCCAAAGCGCTGCATCTGCGTCCGGAAGCGCGGCGCCCCGGCCAGCGCACCCATCTCGCACGCCGCGCCCACCAGGGACGCGGTCTTGGCCCGGATCAGCGCGAAGTAGTCGGCCTCGGAGAAGGTCAGCGCGTCAAACGACGCCAGTTGCCGCAGCTCGCCCAGCGTCATCTCATTGGACGCACCCGTGAAGACGCGCAACGGCTCGAGGTCGCCCAGCCGCACGAGTTCCGCGATGGCCTTCGAGAAGAGGAAGTCGCCCATCAGCACGGCCACCTGGTGACTGAACACGGCATTGATGGTCGGCTGCCCACGACGGAGCACCGAGTGGTCCACCGAGTCGTCGTGCACGACGCTCGTGAGGTGGACGAGTTCGGCCACGGCGGCCAGCGGCACCGCGCGCTCCTCGGGCGCCCCTTCCACCGCCGACGCCAGCAGGAGCAGCGTGGGGCGAAACAGCTTGCCACGCATCCCGCGCAGGTGCGCGTTGGCCGCCTGCACGATGGCCACATCGGCCTGTACGATCCGCCAGAGCTCGCCCGGCACGCGGTCGAGGCGGTCGCGCACGGGCGCCTGGATCTCCAGGAGCGCCGGCGCCACCGGCAGTTGCGTGAAGGCGTCGGCGCTCACGAGAGATGCTGCTCCACGATGTTGAGCCGGTCGCCGATGTCACGGAACTGGATGTCCACCGCGAACACGCGCTCGTAGTACCGCTTCGCGTCGGCGGACGCCTGCGTCTCCTCGGCAATCGCGCCGAGAAGGTAGAGCACGCCCACC
>CAYXQS010000117.1:0-2753 GCA_964466515.1 uncultured Gemmatimonas sp.
GACGATGCCGGCGTTGGTGTTGAGGAGGTCGTCGCGGCTCATTCCCGGCTTGCGGGCGATGCCGGCGGTGACGACGACGATGTCGGAGCCCGCGCTCTCGTCGTAGGCGTTGGTCCCGATGACCCGGGAGTCGAAGCCCTCGATGGGGGCCGACTGCCACTGGTCGAGGCCCTTCCCCTGCGGGACGCCCTCGACGACATCCACCATCACGACGGTGCGGGCGAGTTCCTTCTCGGCGATGCGCTGCGCGGCGGTCGCGCCGACGTTCCCAGCGCCAACGACCGTGATCTTGGAAACCATAGTGGGGATTCGTCTGTGAGAGGTTCGATGCTCCGTGAACAATAGCGAACTCCACCTGCCCCCTACAACCTGCGGTGCCTCAGCCGCCCACCTGCGAGAGCGCCCGGAGCCCACCCACGCGCAGTTGCAGCAGGTCGTGCTCCCTCGGCTTCTCGGCCAACGCCTGCACGAACAGCGGCTCCAGCCGCTCGCCGCGCCTGAGCGGGTCGCGCAGGTTCACCTCGTGGTCACCGTACAGGCAGGTGCGCAGGCGGCCGTTGGCCGTGAGCCGCACGCGGTTGCAGGAGTCGCAGTAGGTGTGCGTCATCGGCGTGATCACCCCCACCGTGCCCACCGCGCCCGCGATCCGGTGGTACGCCGCCGGTCCGTTGCCGCGCGCGGGGCCGGCGGACGGCGCCAGCGCGCCCAGCGCGGCAATCCGCGCAAGGAGCTCGTCGCTCGGCACGATGTGTGCGTCGGTGAGGTGCGCCATCTCGCCCACGGGCATCAACTCGATGAAACGCACGTGGACGGGCATCGTGAGCGTCAGCCGCGCGAAATCCACGACCTCGTCGTCGTTGATCCCGCGCATCACCACCACATTGAGCTTCACCGGGCCAAGTCCCGCATCCACGGCCGCCTGCGCCGCGGACACCGGCGCGAAGCCGAGCGTCCGCCGCGCAATTCTCGCAATGCGGTCCGGCCGCAGCGAGTCGGCCGAGATGTTCACGCGGTCGAGTCCCGCGGCGGCGAGGTCGCGGGCCATCGCGGGCAGCTTCACGCCGTTGGTGGAGAGCGCAATGTCCTCGATTTCCGGCACGGCGCGCAGCATCGCGACCAGGCGCACGAGATCGGGACGGATCGTCGGCTCGCCGCCCGTGATGCGCAACCGCCGCAGGCCCAGCGGCGCAAGCTGGCGCACGACCTCCGTGATCTCCTCATAGGAGAGGATCTCCTGCTTGGGCAACCACTCGAGTCCCTGCTCCGGCATACAGTACACGCAGCGGAAATTGCAGCGGTCGGTGACCGAGATCCGGAGATATTCGATCGAGCGGCCGAACTGGTCCTTCATACGCCCACCCACTCGCGCGTGCCGTCCAGATAGTGCTCGCGCTTCCAGATCGGCACGCGCTGCTTGAGTTCCTCAATCACATAGCGTTGCGCGTCCATTGCGCCCGCACGGCGCTCGTGCGAGACGGCAATGGCGATGCTCGCCTCGCCCAGCGCCAGCGTGCCGATCCGGTGCTCGACCACGATCCGCATCGCGCCAAACCGCTCGGCGGCCTCGCGCACCACGTCGGCCATCTCGCGCTCGGCCATCGCGCCGTAGGCCGTGTAGTCGATCCCGGTGACCTCGCGCCCCTGGTTGGTGCGACGCACGGTGCCCACGAAGAGCGTGCTCGCCCCCGTGCCCGTGTCCGCCACCTCGGCCAGCAGGTTGGCCGGCTCGAGCGGGCGCTCCACCAAGGCGCTGCGCAAGCGCTTCATCCCCCCGCCACGGGAGGAATGATGGCAATCTCGTCGGTGGGGGCCAGCAGGGTGTCCGGGCGCGCGTAGCGCTGGTTCACGGCCACCAGCGGCTTGGGAAGCGTCTGGCCCACGCGACTTGCCAGCGTGGCAAGGAGGTCCTGCACTCGCGAACCCTCCGGGAGGTCCACCTGGAGCTGCGGCCCGAGGGCATCGGACCACGAAGCGAAGAGGAGGACCGTGAGCGTCACCGGCTCACGCCTTGTCCGGCGCCATCTCCAGGTCGGCGACGAGCGCCCGCAACTCCTTGCTGGGCTTGAAGACGGGCACAGGGCGCGCGGAGACCTCCACCGGGGCCCCGGTACGCGGGTTCCGCGCCATCCGGGTCTTCCGGTTCCTGATCTTGAAGGTGCCGAACCCACGCACCTCGATGTTCTTCTGTTCCTTCAGGGCATCCTTGATGGCGTCGAGGAAGGCGTCCACCACCCGGGCGCAGTCCTTCTTCGAGATCATCGGCCCCGAGGTCTGGGCGATTGCCTCGGTCACCAACTCCACAAGATCGGCTTTTGTCATCGACATTCTGGGATGGGTTGAGACTCGGCGCCGTGCCGTAAGTGCCTCAACGTTAGGACGTTAGCTGTTGTGTGTCAAGCGGTTGCGCGCTCAGCGCCTAGCATCCAGCGCGGTCAGGAACTCGTCAAAATGAGGGGTGGCGTCGTGCGGCCCGGGTGCCGCTTCCGGATGGTACTGCACCCCGAAAACCGGCCGGGTCCTGTGCCGCAGCCCCTCCACCGTCCCGTCATTCAGATTGAGGTGCGTCACCTGGAGATCGGGCGCGCCGGGAATCCCGTCGGCCGTCCCTTCCACGGCAAAGCCGTGATTCTGGCTGGTGATCAGCACGTCGCCCGACGCGAGATCCTTCACGGGGTGATTGCCGCCGCGATGGCCGTACGGAAGCTTCACCGTCCGTCCACCGAAGGTGATTCCCAGGAGCTGGTGGCCGAGGC
>CAYXQS010000117.1:2763-3389 GCA_964466515.1 uncultured Gemmatimonas sp.
CCGAGGCAGATGCCAAAGATGGGCACACCGGCCTCGGCGATTGCCTTGATGGCCGCCGGGGCGTACGTGACGGCCTCCGGATCGCCGGGACCGTTGGAGAGGAAGACGCCGTCGGGCTTGGCCGCAAGCACCTCCTTGGCCGAGGTCGTCGAAGGCACCACGGTCACGCGGCACCCGCGTGCTTCGAACATCCGCAGGATGTTGCGCTTGATGCCGTAGTCGTAGGCGACGATGTGGCGCTTGGCCTTGGGCTGCCCCCAGCTGTAGCGCTCCTTGGTGGAGACGCGCGACGCGAGATCGAGCCCGGACATCGAGGGGCACGCGTTGAGCTCGGCCTGGTCCGCCGGGCTCGGTGCCACGCCGGAGCCGATGAGCCCGCGAAGCACGCCAACCGTCCTCAAGTGTCGCGTGAGGTGACGTGTGTCAACCTCTGACAGGACAGGGACATCCGACTTGATAAGCCACGGGCCAAGGCCCTGCTCCGCACGCCAGTTGGAGTAGGGCTCCGAGAGCTCGCGAACCACTACGCCGGCAACCTGCGGGGCCGCGGACTCGGGGTCCTCGGAGTTCACGCCGTAGTTCCCGATCATCGGCGCGGTCATCACGACGATCTGCCCCTGGAAGGA
>CAYXQS010000117.1:3399-6633 GCA_964466515.1 uncultured Gemmatimonas sp.
ACTTGAGGATCAGGGCGAGCTGGGAGGCCTCGTTGAAGGTCTCCTGGTAGCCGCTCATCCCCGTGGTGAAGACCACCTCGGCGGCAGCGGGCATCTTCAGGGGCGCGTGGAGGCGGCCAAGAAAAAGGGTCCCGTCCTCAAGGAGGAGGAACCCTGGTTCATCGTACGAAGGCTTCGGCGTCACGGCTGCGGAACAGGGGTCGTCGGTGGCGTCGCGGCGGGCTCGAGCGGCACGGCGGACTGGACGGGCGCCGGACCGGCAATGGGCGCCGTCTGCGCGGACGGCGTCAGCGCCTGATCGAGGATCGAGGTCGGGACGCGCGAGCGGCTCGACATAATCTGCAGGACGAAGGCGAGGCCGATGAAGATGCCGCCGCACCACCAGCTCGCCTTGGTCAGGATGTTGCCGGCCTGACGGGTGCCGAGGAACGAATCGGTGGAGGACGACGAGCCGCCGAAGCTGGCCGCGAGTCCGCCACCCTTGCCGGCCTGCATAAGCACGGCCCCGGCGAGGATGAGCGCATCGATGATGAGCAGGACGACGAGGAACGAATACACGGCGTTATCCGGTGTGGCAGAGGTGATGTAAGCCTTGAAGAATACCGGAGTTACGGGCTTGGGTCAAGGCGCGGGGGAACTCAGCTCCGCACAATCGCGAGCCAGTGTTCCGCCTCAAGACTCGCCCCGCCGACGAGCACCCCGTCCACATCGTCGACCGCAACGAGTGCGCCGACGTTGGAGCGCGTGACGCTTCCGCCGTAGAGGATGGGGACGGCCCCGCCCCGCTCGCCGACGAGCTCGACGAGCGCCGCGCGGAGCGCCGCGTGCACGACGCCCGCGTCCTCGGGCGTCGCAACCTTCCCGGTGCCGATGGCCCAGACGGGTTCGTAGGCGACCATCGAGGTGGCGACGGACGCGGGCTCAATCAGCGCCACCGCCGCACGCAGTTGCCGCAGCACGACCGCGATGGTCTCGCCCTGCTCACGCTGCGCGAGCGTCTCGCCCACGCAGATCATCGGCGTGAGGCCGGCCTTGACCGCGGCGGCAACCTTCCTGCCGGTCTCCTCCTCGGTCTCGCCAAAGACGTGCCGGCGTTCGGAGTGCCCCACGAGCGCATAGCGTGCCCCCGCGGCGCGCGCGAGGGTGCCGGACGTCTCGCCGGTGAACGCGCCCTTGTCCTCCCAGTGGATGTTCTGCACGCCCGCGTAGAGGTCGGCGCGGGACTTCACGGCCTGCACCACGACGTGGAGCGCGACGGCCGACGGGAAGAAGACCACGCGGCGGTCCTGCTGCCGCGGATACTGGTCCGTGAAGGTGCGCAGGAATGCCTCCGCATCGGCGGGGGCCTGGTTCATCTTCCAATTGGCGGCAAAGACGAGGGACTTCATTTGCTTGGATAGAGGGAGCGCTGAAGAGGGAACGGCATTGCGGCTAGCATCTCCTGCAAACTACAACTGCTTTCACCACGAAGGCACGAAAGGCACGAAGGGGTTGCTGCTGGATCCCTGCGTGTCGTTCACCGTTGAAGTCAGACCTGATGGGAACTGCGATCCCGAGACGGCACTGGGAGCCCTTCGTGCCTTGGTGGTAACCGCCGTTGCGTCGTCCACGGAGCTACTTGGAATCGAGCGCCGCCACGCCGGGCAACACCTTCCCTTCCAGGAACTCGAGCGACGCGCCGCCGCCGGTGCTGACGTGGCTCATCTCGCCCGCGAGTCCCGCGGCCTCCACGGCCGCCGCCGAGTCGCCGCCGCCGACAATCGTGGTCGCGCCCTTCTCCGTGGCCTCGACCATCGCCAGCGCCACCGCCAGTGTCCCCTGGTCAAACGGCTTCGTCTCAAAGACGCCCATCGGGCCGTTCCAGATGATGGTCTTCGCCACGCTGATCGCGCGCGCGAACGACTGGGCCGTCTCGGGCCCGATATCCAGCATCGCCTCGCCGGCCGGGATCTCGTCGCGCTTCACCGCGTGCGCCTTGGCACCCTCGCCAATGGACGGCGCCACGGTCGCGTCGTGCGGCAACGTCAACCGGAACGCCGCGCGATCCATCAGCTCCCGCGCCATCTCCACCCGGTCGGGCTCCACGAGCGACGTCCCCGTCTCGAAGCCCATCGCCTTGTAGAAGGTGCACGCCATCGCACCGCCCACGAGGATCCCGTCCACCTTGGGGAGCAAGGCCTCGATCACGTCAATCTTCCCCGAGATCTTGGAGCCCCCGAGGATCGCGAGAAAGGGGCGCTTGGGCCTGTCCAGCGCGTCGCCGAGGTAGGTGAGCTCCTTCTGCATCAGGAGTCCGGCGACCGCGGGCCGCAGGTAATGCGCCACGCCCTCGGTGGACGCGTGGGCGCGGTGCGCCGCGCCGAACGCGTCATTCACGTAGAGGTCGCCGAGCGCGGCGAACGCCTGCGCCAGCTCGGCGTCGTTGGTCTCCTCGCCCGCCTCGAAGCGCGTGTTCTCGAGCAGGCAGACATCGCCATCCGCGAGCGAGCGCGTCGCGGACACGGCCGCCGCGCCCACCACGTGCGGCACGAAGGTCACCGGCGCGCCGAGCGCCTTGGCGAGCACCGGCACGACGGGCGCGAGCGTGTACGTGGGGTCGGGCGTTCCCTTCGGGCGCCCGAGGTGCGAGCAGAGCACCACGCGCGCGCCCGCCTTCCGCAGCGTCATCACGGTCGGCACGGCGGCCCGAATGCGCGTGTCGTCCGCCACGCCGCCCGACGCATCGAGCGGCACGTTGAAGTCCACGCGCACCAGCACGCGCTTGCCCGCGAGCTCGCTGGGCTTGAGGTCCAGAATCGTCCGGGTCGCCACGCTCAGCTCACCGCGGCGGTCAGAGCGACGTGCCGACGAGCTCGATCAAATCCACGCAGCGCGAGGAATAGCCCCACTCGTTGTCGTACCATCCCGAGAGCTTCACGAGCGTGCCGTCAATGACGTTGGTGCTCTTGGCGTCGATCGTGCACGAGAAGGCGTTGCCGATGTAGTCCACCGACACGAGCTCCTCGTCGCTCACGGCGAGGATGCCCTTGAGCGGGCCCGCGGCGGCGGCCTGGAACGCCGCATTCACCTCGGCGATCGTCGTCGGCTTCTCGACCTCGACGGTCAGCTCGGTGAGCGAGACGTCGGGGGTCGGGACGCGGATGGAAATGCCGTCGATCTTCCCCTTCACCTCGGGGATCACGAGCGCGGTGGCCTTGGCGGCGCCGGTCGTCGTCGGGATCATCGAGATCGCGG
>CAYXQS010000118.1:0-6584 GCA_964466515.1 uncultured Gemmatimonas sp.
CAGGCGCGGAGGATGAGTTCGCGGGCCAGCGCGGGGTCCGCGAGCTGGACCGCCGGCACCGTCCAGGCGAGCGCCTCCCAGTCGCGGACGGTCACGCCCCACGCGCACCACGGCGCGCGGCTCCGCACCAGGTAGAAGTGCGCGTCGTCGAGCGCGCGTCCCACGCCGTAGAAATACGCGAAGAGCAGGTTGCGATTGATCAGTGCGTCGAGCGACTCCACCCCGGTGGTCTGCTCCAGGATGCGCAGCGAGTCGCGCGTGACGGTGAGGAGCGCGCGCCATCCGCGGCGGCGCATCACGCCCACGGTGGCCTCGGCGCCGTCGCGCTCGGGGCCGGCCGCGATGTAGAACGCGGTTTCGGCACGCGCGCCCGGCTCAAGCGTCAGCGTGCGCGTGATCGCGTAGGTGGGCGCGATGCCTGTGGCGATGGCGACATCGGACTCGCCGTCCGCGGCAATGGCGAGCGCGCAGAGCCCGGGCGCGGCGATGCCGTCGAGGAGCACCACGCCCTCGGCCGCCTGTTGCACCCGGTGCGCATCCTCGGCGGCACGCGGCGTGCGGACGCGGAGCTGCCGGTGGCCGAGCGTCCCCTCGAGGCCGATGACGAGCGTGTGCGGCACCTTCCCGCGGTTCTCAAAGGCGAGCGCATAGACCGCGCCGGCGATATCGGCGTCGCGGCCGAAGGGGGCAAAGACCGTCCCTCGCACCACGACGTCGCCGGCCTGGCTCGTGAAGGTGGGCAGCCATTGCAGCGCGCGCTCCCAGGCGATCCCGCCCCGCGCCAGCTCCGCCGCCGCGCCGTCAATGCGGATCGTGGGGCGCGCCAGGGCGGCCCCATTGCCATCGAGAAAACCCGGCGCCCCCGCAAACTCCACCGCCGCGCGTGCCCCGCGGTGGAGCAGGCTCACCGCGTGGATCGCGCCATCCTGCGGATGGATGCAGGGGAGCGCAAACCAGTGATTGCCCGTCACCTGCCAGGGAATGGCAGGCAGGGCGGCGGCAGAGTCCATCGGAACGGAAGGCGTCGTCACATTACTTTGTTCGGGGTACCGAGCTAAACTAGCCGACCGTCGGACTATGCGCCCATTCCTCCCCGCCCTCCTCGCCGCCGCGCTCGCACTCCCCGTGGGGACGGCGACGGCGCAGCGGGTCCTCGGGCCGGGACCGGACGCGACGACCATCCCGCGCGGCGCGCTCCGCGTGACCCTCGGCGGCGACCACACCCTGCACCGCGAACGCTGGAACGACGGCCAACGCGAGCCCCTCGGCGCCGGCTTCAGCGTGGCTGCGCTCGGCGCGCCGCACCTGGCCGCGGTACGCGCCCTCAACGAGGAGTTCGCAGGCATCGGCGTCACCGGCCTGAATGCCTCGCTCGGCGAGACCCGGCTCGACTTGCGGCAGCGCGTCTTCACCACGCGGTTCGGCATTGAGTACGGCCTCACCGACTGGCTGATGCTCGGCGTGGAGATCCCGATCGTGCGCACGCGCGCCGAGGCCCAGCTTCGCGCCCGCGGCGACAGCGGGATCGCCACGGCCGGCGTGAATCCCTACGGCCTCGGCACGGGTGTCCCCGCGGCCAACCGCGCGGCCATCGACGTCTTCACCAACGCCTCGCTTGCGCTGACCACGCGCCGCGACGACTGCATTGCCAACGCGGGATCGGCCCCCGAGTGCCCGCAGATCCTCGCCGAGGCGGCGCAGGTGGACGCGTGGATCGCGCAGGCAGCACAGTTCGCAACGGCGCTTGCGCAGACCTACGGGGCGCAGGGACTCTCGACCGGGCTCCCGTTCATCCCATTGGCGGGCTCGCCGGGCGAGATGGCGCTCCTGCAGTTGGTCGGCCAGATGCGCGCGGCGTTCACGGGATACGGCGTCACGACGATCACCCCGACCTCAGGACTCCCGCTCGGCGCACAGACGCCGCTCAGTGCGGAGCAGCTCCAGGCGATCGTGGCCACGAACTTCGGCGCGCGGCCAATGACCCGTGCCGCACAGCAGTCGCTCGGCGATATCGACGTCGGCGTGCGCCTCAAGGTCATTGACACCTTCGGCAAGGCAGACAGCGCGCGCTATGCGGCGTCGCCGCGCGGGGTCCGGCAGACGTTCGGACTCACGTACCGGCTGGCCAACGGCGAGTTCGACGACTCGGACAACTTCATTGACGTCGGCACGGGCGACGGGTCAAACGCCATCGCGATCCGCTCGTTCACCGATGTCGTGGTGAACCGGCATTTCTGGACCACCGTCTCGTTGGGCTGGGTACAGGGCACACCGTACACGCGGACCGTCCGCGTGCCGGCACTCGTCGGCGTCGAGTGGATCGAGCCGTGGCGGGAGCAGACGCTCAAGACCGCGCCCGGCTCCCTGCTCGAGCTCGAGATCGCGCCGCGCTGGCAGCTCAATGACTACTTCGGCATTGGCACGCTCTGGCGGATACGCGGTATGGAAGGCGGGCGGACGACGATGAGCCTCGTCCCCGCCGACGACGGGTACGGACACGTCGACCCCATCCTCCCACGCACGCTCGATGCCCAGAACACGTGGACGGAGCATCGTCTGGGGTGGTCGCTCTCGTACTCGACCCTCGCGGCGGCCGCGCGCGGCCGCAGCGGAATCGCCATGGAGATTGGGCTGGTCCACGAGCAGTCGGTGGCGGCGAGCGGCGGTGTCCTGCCGCGGCGGTTCACCGACCGCGTACAGCTCCGCTACTATCCGCGCCTGCGCGCGCGCTGAGCACCGCCGGCGCGCACGGTCGGCATCGCCCCGGCCGCCAGCAGTTCCCGCGCGTGCTCGCGGCTCGTCGCGCTCTCCGCATCGCCGCCCAGCATCCGCGCAATCTCATCCACGCGCGCCTCGTCCGTCACCAGCGCCACGTCCGAGGTGGTGACCCCGCCCCGCGCGCCCTTGGCCACCACGATGTGATGGTGCGCGCGCGCCGCAATCTGCGGGAGATGCGTGATGGCAAAGACTTGATGGTGCTCCGCGACGTCCCGCATCGCGTCGCCGACCATCAAGCCGGTGCGCCCGCCGATGCCGGCGTCGACCTCGTCGAAGATCAGCGTGGGCACGCCGTCGAGCCGCGCGAGGATGGTCTTGAGCGCAAGCATCACGCGGGCGAGCTCGCCACCGGAGGCCACACGCGCCAAGGCGCGCGCCTCGTGCCCGACGTTGAGCGCCACGCGGAACTCCACGTCCTCCGCCCCCGTCGCGCCGATGGCCTCGCGCGGCCTGAGTGCCGCGAGGAACCGCCCGTCCGGCATCCCGAGGTCCGGGAGCCGTGCCTCCACGGCCTTGGCGAGCGCGTCCGCCGCGGCCTTCCGCTTCCTGGTGAGGGCGGATGCCGCGCGCGCGAGCACGGTCTCGGCGTCGTGCACCGCGGTCTCCAGCGTACGCAGGTCAAGCGCGGCGGTGTCAATCAGGTCGAGCTCCGCGCGTGCCTCGCGTCCGGTGCGGACGACGGCCTCCAGGCTCCCCCCGTACTTCTTCATCAGGCGGAAGATCAGGTCGCGGCGGCGCTCGACCTCGTCGAGCCGCGCGGGATCGTGTTCCACGTCGTCCGCGTACGCCCGCGCCGCACGCTCAAGCTCCTCGAGCGCGTACCACGCCGCGTCGTAGAGTTCCTGCAGGCGCGCGGTGGAGGGATCGATCCGCTGCAGCGCCGCAAGCGGCCTTTGCAGGTGGCCGAGTGCGGACATCGCCGATCCGTCGCCCTGGTCGAGCACCGTCGTGAGTTCGCCGATCAGCGTCTGCAGTTCCTCGGCGTGCGTCAGGCGGCGGGCCTCGTCGTCGAGCCGCTCCCCCTCGCCTTCACGGAGCGCGGCATCGCCGATTTCCTTGGCCACGTGCTGCAGCCAGTCGGCGCGCTGGGCCGCCGCGTCGCGCCGTGACACCAGGTCGTCCATTGCCGCACGCGCGGCGCTGAGCGCGCGGGAGGCGTCCGCCACGGCACCGACCTCCTGGCCCGCGTCACCGAACGCATCGAGGATGGCGCGCTGCGCCTCGGGCTCCAACAGCGCCTGCGCCTCGTGCTGGCCGTGCACGTTCACCAGCGCGCGCCCGATCTCGGCGAGGACGCCGGCGGTCACCGGGGAGCCGTTCACCCAGGCGCGCGCGCGCGCGCCGGCGGCGGACGCGACCTCGCGCTTGAGGACCACCGTGCCGTCGCAGTCAATCCCGCGCGCATCGAGCATCGCGACGAGCTCGGGACGGCCGGTGAGGTCGAACGCGCCTTCGACGCTTGCCTTTTCGGCGCCGGTGCGCACGAGGTCGCTCGACGCGCGCTCACCCACCAACAGCCCCAGCGCGCCGACGATGATGCTCTTCCCCGCGCCGGTCTCGCCCGAGAGCACGTTGAAGCCGGGCGCGAGCGGCAGCGTCACCGCATCGATAATCGCGAGATTGCGGATCCGCAGTTCAGTGAGCACGGATCAGGTGAGGGGACCGCCCCAGCCGAGTTTCTGACGCAGGCGCGAGAAGAAGGTGCTCCCCTCGAAGCGCACGAGGTGCACGGGCTGCGCGCTCCGCCGCACGGTGAGCGTCTGTCCCGCCGCCAGCGTCGTGCCCACCTGACCGTCGGCGGTGACGAGCACCTCCTCGGGCGAGTTCTCGGTCTCGATCCGCACCACCGTGTCCGGCGGCAGGATGGTCGGGCGGATGGCGAGCGTGTGCGCGGCCACCGGCGTGAGCAGCAGCGAGTCGAAGGTCGGCACCACGATCGGCCCGGTGGCGGAGAGCGAGTACGCCGTGGAGCCCGTCGGCGTGGAGACGACGATGCCGTCCGCCGCGACCGCCGCAACCAGTTCGTCGTTGGCAAAGACGCGCATCCGCAGCACGCGCGCGTAGCCGCCCTTGTGTACGACCACGTCGTTCAGGGCGCGCACGTGCACCCCCACCGAGCCGTCCGCGTTCCGCGACGTGGTTTCGAGCGCCATCCGCGTCTCGACCGAGTAGTCCTTGCGCACGAACGCGGCGAACGAGCGGCGGAAGTCCGCGTGTCCGCACGAGGTGAGGAAGCCGAGCTTGCCGAGGTTGACGCCGAGGATCGGTACCGCCGCGCCGCCGAGGAACCGCGCGCCGCGCAGCAACGTGCCGTCGCCGCCGAGCGTGATGAGCACGTCGACCTGGTCGGGGCGGCCGAGTCGCGCGCCCCCCTTGGCATAGGGTTCGAGCGCCTCCTCGTACGCGAGGGTGTACCCGGCCGCCGGCGCGTCGCGGGCGAGGCACTCGAGGATGTCGGTGAGCCCCTCGTAGTCCACGTGGCCCACGACGCCGATCCGCATCGTCACCCCGCGAGCGCCCCGCTCTCGTGGAGCGCGCGCACCCGCGCCGCGATGCCCGCCGCGTCGAGCCCGCACTGCGCGAGTTGCCGCGGGCGCGCCGCCGCGTAGACAATCCGGTCCGGCACGCCGTGCGCGTGGACGCGCACGCCGGGGTCCATCGCCCCCACGACCGACGCCATATACGCACCGAAGCCGTTCACCACCGTGCCCTCCTCGACCACCAGCACCTGCTGGTGCGTCGCGAGCAGCGCGGTGAGCGTGGTGGCGTCGTACGGCTTGAGGTACCGGCAGTTCACCACCGTCACGGGGAGCCCCTCGGCCGCGAGCGTCTCCGCCGCCTTCATCGACTCGGCCACCATCGTGCCCACGGCGAGAATCGCGATCTCCTCGCCCTTGCGCAGCACTTCCCAGGTGGCGTGCGGCACGGCGGGAATCGCGTGCGCCTCGGGCACGAGGTCGGGCGCGACTTCGCGCGGATACCGCACCGAGAAGGGGCCGTCCGACTGCTCGATCCCCGCGCGCAGCAGGCCGATCAGCTCGGTGCCGTCCTTGGGCGCGGTCACGGTCATATTCGGCACCGCGAGCATATACGCGATGTCGTAGAGCCCGGCGTGCGTCTCGCCATCCTCGCCAACCAGGCCCGCGCGGTCGAGGCAGAAGACCACGGGCAGGCTCTGGATGGCGACGTCGTGAATGATCCCGTCGTACGCGCGCTGGAGGAAGGTCGAGTAGATCGCGACGATGGGACGGACGCCCTGCGTCGCCATCCCGGCGGCGAAGGTCACGCCGTGGCCTTCGGCGATGCCGACGTCGAAGAAGCGGTCCGCGTGCCGCTGCGCCGCGGTCCCCGTCCCCGTGCCGCTGGGCATCGCGGCGGTGATCGTGACGACCTTTGGGTACTCCGACATCAACTCCACGAGTCCCTTCCCGAAGACCGCCGTGTAGTTCGGGTTGGCGGTCGACGCCTTGCGCTGCTTCCCGGTCGCGGGGTCGTGCCCCGGCGGGAGCGCGTGCCACTTCTCGCCGTGCTCGCCCGCGGGGAATCCCTTGCCCTTCGTGGTGATGACGTGGACGAGCCGCGGACCCTTGAACTCGCGCACCGCCTTGAACGTCTCGATCATCTGCGCGATGTCGTGGCCGTCGATGGGCCCGAAGTAGCGGAAGCCGAGTTCCTCGAAGAGCACGCCCGGCGTGAGGAACGCCTTCACCGACTCCTCCCAGCGGCGCACGAGCGTGCCGGCGTCCTTGAGCACGCCGGTGGCGTGCTCCATCCAGTCGCCGATGGCGGTGCGCAGCCGGTTGTAG
>CAYXQS010000119.1:0-6460 GCA_964466515.1 uncultured Gemmatimonas sp.
ACCGCCACCGCCACCGCCACCGCCACCACCACCGCCGTAGTTCTGAATGATGCAGTTTGATAGTGCCTGAGCAGCACCAACAAGGGCCATGGTGCCCCCAGCAATCCCCAACACATTGGCAGCAACAGTGAGGCACCCTGCGCCGGTAGCTATGCACGCGACTACTGACGCGGTAAGGCTGGCTACAACCAGGCCCTCAACGAGGGCCGCTCCCGCAAACGCAAACAACTCTGAGGTGCACGGACCGGAGATGTTCGCGTCGGTGTTGACGGAGGTGACATCTACCGATGCATCAATGGATGTGGATGTGTCGCCGACTGTGCCGTTGGCGTTCGAACGAATCACGCTCTGGAAGTTTGATGCGTTCTGAAACCGCTTCGCTGCTGCAGGGTTAATCTCCTGGTCAATGACAACTTGGGTATTGCCCAGCGAGTCGAATGCCGTTATGCGGACCGCGCTGGGAACGATTCGTCCACCGCGACTCTGGTAGGCGAACTCGTAGAGACCGGCAAGTCTATTGTCGAGGTAAACAGCGGCCGCTGGCGGGAGGCCTTGATTGTCACGCTGGCTCGCTGCGAGGACAACTCGATACGGTTGACCGGAGGTCGTGTGTCCATCGAAGGATTGACCCGAGAACACGGGCCGAACAATCGGCGGGAGACCTCCTGCTACGATACCTTGCGGCACAGTCGGAGCCGGTCGGCGCGGCAGGGTGGGCCTAAGGCCGGACCGGATGGTCGGGTAGCCCGAGTGTTCGGCCCGCACGGCAACGGTATTGCCTATGAATGACGTCCCGTCATTAGACGGTGCGATATCAGAGGTAACGAAGGAGCCGACGTGGCGGAGTTCGGAGCCCTCAGCGGTCCAAATGTGCGATGTGATGTCTCCTTGCATAGGTGCCGGAGGAGTAGTCGGTGCATCTCCTTGGCAGGCGACGAGTGCGGCAAGTACGGAAATCACTAATGCGCGCTGTGAAGCAGACCTGCTCTTGAATGCCAGCAGCCCGCTTGATGATCGCTCCGCGCCGTGGTGCCCTGCCCAGTCGGTATTTTTCATTTGACCTCCGAAGGTGGACTTAGCACAGAAGGTGCGATTTGCTCTAGTATTGCGCAATAATGCACCTGCTGTCACTGTCTATTAGCACGAATGGGCAGGATGCTCTGAATCTTTACAGTTCTGAGGCGCGGCCCAAAAGCCCTCGGTTCACTGTCGGTGGTGTCGTGCGATGACCTTGGATTCCCCTCCAGCCCGCGCGCTGACTTAGGTGCTTATGCTTTTTGGCTGTACATTCTCCACTGTGCGTTATGCGCGCTCAATCGGGACCGTGAAGCGCACTGGATTCGGACGACTCGAGGAGGGACGGCTGATGCGACGCGTACTTCTAGTGATCGGCGTAATGCTAGCGGCCATAGCACCGGTACGCGCCCAGTCACCCGAACTGCCGACGCGTGAATCGGTGGCTCGTCTGCTGGATGTGATGGAGGTCGAGCAGGTGTACCGGACGAACGTTACGCAGGCGAGTTTGGCTATGCGGGAGGCTTCGCCAGCGCTCAGCCAGATGGCAGGGATGCTGGAGGAGGTCTACGCGAAACACGCATCGTGGTCGATTGTGGAGGACGACTACATCCGGACCTACCAAAGCTCCTTCTCTCAGAGTGAGGTCGACGCGATGATCGCGTTCTACTCTGGCGAAGGGCGCGGACTGCACCTCAAGCAGTCGCGGCTCACTACAGAGATGGCGCGAGTGATTAACGCCAGGATTCAGCCGCATCTTGCGGAGCTTATGCAGCAGGTGCAGCTCCGTGTTCGGGCGCGTGATCCCTGATCGATGGCCGTCCTGATGGGCGGTGAGCGGCTTGGCTGAGGAGCCGTCGGGGGCGCTGGCCACCTTCGCCTTGGCCCACCCCCCGGCAGACGAGGCCGGACTGCTGTAGGTTGGAGGCGATGCCCGACGCCTTTCTCCCCCGACTGCAGGCCGCCCTGGGCGGCAGCTATACCGTGGAGCGCGAACTCACCGCGGGCGGGCAGAGTCGGCTCTTCCTCGCGACCGACGCCAACCTGCCGCGCCAGGTCGTCATCAAGCTCCTCCCGCCGGAACTCGCGGGAGACGTCGCGCAGCAGCGCTTCAAGCGCGAGATCGCCGTGCTCGTCAAGCTGCAGCACCCGCACATCGTGCCCATCATCGGGATGGGCTCCACCCCCGACCTGATGTGGTACGTGATGCCCTTCGTCGAGGGTGAATCCCTCGAGGCGCGGCTCGCGCAAGGACCGCCGCCCATCGCCGAGGGGATACGGATCCTGCACGAGGTCGCCGACGCGCTGGCGCACGCACACAGCGTCGGCGTGGTGCATCGCGACCTCAAGCCGGCCAACGTGCTCTTCCAGTCGGGGCACGCGGTGCTTGCGGACTTTGGCGTGGCGCACGCGCGGCTCGAGGGCCTGCGCACCAGCGCGGGGCTCACCCTCGGCGCGATGCGGCGCAGCGTGCAAATCGGCGCGATGGGGCGGCTCACCGACAAGGGGTTCGCCGTGGGGACGCCGGGCTATATGGCGCCCGAGCAGTTCGTCGGCGACGACCCGGCCGATGCGCGCGCCGACGTCTACGCGCTGGCGATGGTGGGCTACGAGATCCTGACGGGGAAGGCGCCCTTTGCGGAGTACAAGGGCGCGCGGATGATGGTCGCGCACTTCACGGAGCTGCCGCCGCTCGCGCACACGCTGCGCGCCGAGATCCCGGAGCCCCTCGCGAAGGTGCTGGAGCAGGGGATGGCAAAGGAGCCGGCGGACCGCTTCGAGACCGCGGCCGGCTTCCGCGACGCGCTCGGCGGGCGCTGGTAGGCCGCCGCGCGCCGCCGCGCTCAGGCCACGGCGCGCTGCATCCGGCCGAGTACGCGGTGCGTGTCCTCGGCGCTCAGCGGATGCGAGAGGAGGAAGCCCTGCACGTGCCCGCACCCCATCGCGCGGAGCTGCTGCAACTGCGCCTCCTGCTCCACGCCCTCGGCCACCACGTCCATCGAGAGGCTCGCCGCGAGCGCCACCACCGAGCGCACGATCTCCAGGCACTCGGAACTCACGTCCATCCGGCCCACGAAGTAGCGGTCGATCTTGATGCTCGAGATCGGCAGCCGGTGGAGGTAGCTGAGCGAGGCGTGCCCCGTGCCGAAGTCGTCCATCAGGATCCGCACGCCGCGTTCGCGCAGCGCCTGCAGGGTCTCTCGCGCCGCGTCCTCGTTGGAGAGGATCACGTTCTCCGTGACCTCCAGACGCAGGCGGCGCGGGTCGAGGCCGGTCACGCGCAACGCCTCGTCCACGATGGGCACGAGCGCACCGTCCACCAGCTGGCGCGCGGCGACGTTCACGCTGACCCAGGGCGCGTTGGCCGCGTTGGGCATCAGCGTGCGCAGGTGGCGGCACGCCTCGCCGATGGCCCAGGTCCCGAGCGGGACGATCATCCCCGTCTCCTCGGCCACCGGCACGAACTCGCCCGGGCCGATCAGCCCGCGCTGCGGGTGGTTCCAGCGCAGCAGCGCCTCGAAGCCGACGAGATGCTCGGTGTCGTTGCGCGAGGAGAAGACGGGCTGGTACCAGACCATCATCTCGCCGCGCGCGATGGCACCGCGGAGGTCCTGCTCGAGCGAGGCGCGGTGGCGGACGCCTTCGCGCATCGCGGGGATGTAGAGCCTGTGGCGCGCGCCGCCCTCCGCCTTGGCCGCGTGCATCGCGAGCTCGGCGTCGCGCACGTAGTCGGTGGGCTTCTCCGTCTCGCGGTCGTGCAGCACGATCCCGATGCTCGCCGTCACCACCACGTCGCGGGTGAGCACCGGGAGCGGATCGGTGAGCACCAGCCGCACGCGGTCGGCCACGCGCTCGGCCTCGCTCGCCTCGGTGACGTCGTCGAGGATGAGCAGGAAGATGTCGCTGCCGAGCCGCGCGACGACGTCGCCCGGCCGCACGGCGGTGCCGAGCCGCTTGGCCACGCCGCGGAGGATCTCGTCGCCGGCGCCGTGGCCGAGGGAATCGTTGAGCAGCGTGAAGCGATCGACGTTCACCAGGAGGGCGGCAAACCGGCGTTCGCCCTGCCGCCGGGCGCGCGCGATGTTGCGGCGCAGCACGTCAAAGGCGAGGGCGCGGTTGGGCAGCCCGGTGAGCGTATCGTAGAACGCCTCGCGCCGCGCCTGCTCCTCGACCGTGCGCTGCGCCGTGGCGTCGCGGACGGAGCCCGCCACGCGGAGCGCGCGCCCCGTGGCGTCGCGCACGATCATCCCCGCCCACTGCACCGTGAGCCACTGCCCGCTCTGGTGCCGGAGCCGATGCTCGCTCGCGAACCGCACGCCGCCGCCGGCCGTCTGCGCGGCCACGTCCACTTCCACCTGGGCCCGGTCGGATGGATGCACGCGTCCGAGCCATTCCTCCGTGGAGGTGATCGTCTCCTCGGGGCGCATCCCCACCATCTCGCGCCACCGCGGGGAGAAGCGGATCCGCTCCTCGATGAGGTCCCAGTCGAAGAGCGCGTCGAGCGCGATGCGCGCCGGCAACGCGAGCCACTCCGCGCTCGAACTCATCTGTACCGACGGATCGACGCCCGGGATCACGTGCGCGCGCGACTCGGTGAGTTCGCGCGACACCGTGCGGAGTCGCATCCAGAGAATGGCGACCGCCACCAAGGCAACGAGCGTTGTGCTGAGGAGCAGGGTCATCAGTGGCACTGACTGGGAGGACGGGTGGGAGCCGACGAGCCCGTAGCTTGGCGACGCAACGAACTTACAGCCCTTCCCACGATTACGCGGTGTGGCTCGTCACGTTTAATGACAGTTGCTGTCGTTCACTGAACAGTGGCAAGGAATTAACCGTCGGGTGCGAGGGTTTATGAGCGAGCCTAGAGGTAGCTCTCGCTCTGCCGTTTCGGCATATTGCCCAGAGAGAAAGTTCCCGTAGCACGCGTATGCACACCCACCGAGTTCCCTGACCAATGACCGATAGCACTGCCCTCCAGCGCACCCCCTTCCACGCCATCCACGTTGCGGCCGGGGCCAAGATGGTCTCGTTTGCCGGCTTCGAGATGCCAATCCAGTATCCGGGCGGCATCACGGCCGAGCACAACTCGGTCCGGAAGAGCTGCGGCGTGTTCGACGTGAGCCATATGGGCGAGTTCATCGTCCGCGGCCCGCAGGCCATCGACTTCGTCACCTACGTGACCACCAACGATGTCGCCGCGCTCGGGATCGGCCAGGTCCACTACTCGGCCATCCTCACGGAGCAGGGCACCTTCGTCGACGACTGCCTCGTCTATCGCTACGCCGACCACCTGATGATGGTCGTGAACGGTTCGAACAAGGACAAGGACTTCGCCCATATCTCGCAATACCTCTCCAGGTTCGACGCCACCCTCGCCGACGTGAGCGACGACATCGGCCTGCTCGCGGTGCAGGGGCCGAATGCCGAGGCGATCCTGCAGCCGCTGGTCGACCAGCCGCTGGGTGAGATCAAGTACTACTGGTTCACCGAGGCCACCGTCGCGGGGATGCGAATGACCGTCTCGCGCACCGGCTACACGGGCGAGGACGGCTTTGAGCTCTATCACGACGCCAAGGACTCCCCGAAGCTCTGGGACGTCCTGATGCAGACGGGGAAGATCACTCCCACCGGACTCGGCTGCCGCGACTCGCTTCGCCTCGAGATGGGGATGGCGCTCTACGGCAACGACATTGACGACACCATCACGCCGCTCGAAGCGGGGCTCGGCTGGCTCGTGAAGATGAAGAAGGGCGATTTCGTGGGCCGCGCCGCGCTGGAGCGGCAGAAGGCCGCGGGGGTCGCGCGCAGGCTCGTCGGCTTCACCTTCGTCGAGAAGGCGATTCCGCGGCACGGGTATCCGGTCTTCGTGAACGGCCAGCCGAGCGGCACGGTGATGAGCGGCATTATGAGCCCGTCGGTGGGCGTGGGCCTCGGCACGGCGTATGTGCCCACCGCGCACGCCAAGGATGGCAACACCATCGAGGTGGAGATCCGCGGCAAGCGCGTGGAAGGCACCCTCGTGCCCTTCCCGTTCTGGAAGCACGGCACGGTGAAGCGCTAGTGAGCGTCCTGATCACGCTGGCCGACGTCGAGCCCGCGGTCCGTCTCAACGCCCTCCTCGAGGCCGACGGGATCAAGACCACGATGGTCTCGCCGCTCGACGACCTCCCCTCGGAGATCCGTCGGGCGCGGCCGGACGTGATCGTCTTCACCGGCAACCTCCTCGACACGCAGACGCTCTCGCTGGTGCGCGACCAGCTCTGGGGCGGCGCGTCGGTGATTGGCCTCTCCGACGTCGGCGATGCGCAGTTGGAGGAGCGGCTCAAGACGATGGGCTTCGCGGATGTCCTCCCCAAGCCGGTGAGTCCGGAGGCGCTGCGGCAGAGCGTGCTTGACCTCCTCGAACGGCAGCGGCTCGCGAGCCGCTGCCGTTCGAGGAGGTCAA
>CAYXQS010000120.1:0-6417 GCA_964466515.1 uncultured Gemmatimonas sp.
GGGCTATGCGCAGGTCGTGCCGATGGAGGACATCAACCTCCACTTCACCGGCGACTTCCACGCGATCTCCACCGCGCACGCGCTCCTCAGCGCCCTGCTCGACAACCACCTCCAGCAGGGGAACGCGCTCCATATCGATCCGCGCCGCATCACCTGGCCGCGCACGATCGATATGAACGACCGCGCGCTCCGCAAGGTGATCATCGGGCTCGGCGGGCCCGCCGAGGGCGTCGTGCGCGAGGAACGCTTCGTGATCATCCCCGCCTCCGAGGTGATGGCCATCGTGGCGCTCGCCACGAGCGCGGCCGACCTCGAGCAGCGCCTCGGCAACATCGTCGTCGCCTCCACCGCCGGCGCCGACCGTCGACCGATCTACGCGCGCGACCTCAAGGCGCAGGGCGCGATGGCGATGCTCCTCAAGGACGCCATCCGGCCCAACCTCGTGCAGACGCTCGAAGGCGGCCCCGCGTTCGTACACGCCGGTCCCTTCGGCAACATCGCGCACGGCTGCAACTCCATCCTCGCCACGCGCGCGGCGCTCGCCGTCGGCGATGTCGTCGTCACCGAGGCCGGCTTCGGCTCGGACCTCGGGGCGGAGAAGTTCTTCGACATCAAGTGCCGCTTCGGCGGGCTGAAGCCCGAGGCCGCGGTGCTCGTCGCGACCATCCGTGCGCTCAAGATGAACGGCGGCGCGCTCAAGACCGCGCTCAATCGCGAGGACCTCGGCGCGCTCGAGCGCGGGCTCCCGAATCTCCTGCACCACATCCAGAACGTCCGGCAGTTCGGGGTGCCGCTCGTCGTGGCCATCAATCGGTTCGGCTCCGACACGGACCGGGAACTCGAGATGGTCCGCGCCGCGGCCGAGCAGGCCGGTGCGCGCGTGGCGCTGTGCGAGGTCTTCGCCAAGGGCGGGGCGGGGGGCGAGACGCTCGCACGCGAGGTCCTCGCGCTCCTCAAGGAGGGAACCGCGACGTTCGCGCCGCTGTACGATGCCAAGCTCCCGATCAAGCAGAAGATCGATCTCATCGTGCAG
This sequence comes from uncultured Gemmatimonas sp., assembly GCA_964466515.1. Classification (GTDB taxonomy): domain Bacteria; phylum Gemmatimonadota; class Gemmatimonadetes; order Gemmatimonadales; family Gemmatimonadaceae; genus Pseudogemmatithrix. The sequence goes on from CAYXQS010000120.1 coordinate 1,034, forward strand.
AAGGTCTACGGCGGCGTCGGCGCCGAATACAGCGCCAAGGCGGACCGCGCCATCAAGTACCTCGAATCCATCGGGCTCACCGAGACGCCGGTCTGTATGGCCAAGACGCAGTACTCCCTTTCCGACGACGCCACCCGGCTGGGCCGCCCCACCGGCTTCCGCCTGACGGTCAACGACGTCTATCCCGTCGCGGGCGCGGGCTTCATCGTCGCCCAGTGCGGCGAGATTATGACGATGCCGGGACTGCCCAAGGTCCCCGCCGCCGAAGGGATGGCCATCCATCCCGACGGTTCCATCTCCGGACTGTCCTGAGGCCGTGGCGATGACGACATCCGGCGTTCGCCTGCTGCAGGCCGCCGCCGCTCCGGCGGCGATTGGCCCGTACAGCCAGGCGACCATTGCCGGCGGGTTCCTCTTTACCGCCGGCCAGATCCCGCTCGACGCGCAGGGCGCGCCCGTTGGTGGCGACATCGCTGCGCAGACGGCACAGGTGCTCACGAACCTCGGCGCGGTGCTCGCCGAGGCGGGGCTCGACTGGAACGACGTCGTGAAGACGACCGTCTTCCTCACGGACCTGGCCGACTTCCCGCGCTTCAACGAGGTCTATGCGGCCGCCCTCGGCGGGGCGCGGCCGGCGCGCTCGACGGTGCAGGTGGCGGCGCTCCCGCGCGGCGTGAACGTCGAGGTCGAGCTGGTCGCCAAGACGCGATGACCCCGTGGCGCCGGCTCCTTGGCGGTGCCTCCGCGCCGGCCGTCGCGCTCGCGCTGTCGCTGGCCGTACCGCTCGCCGCGCAGGAGGTGGACAGCCTGCGCGTCGGCGTCACGCGCCCCGCGCCGGTGAATGCCCCGGAGGCGGTGGCTCCGCCGGCCCTGGCGGTGGATCGCCCGCCGATCAGCCCGCGCCGCGCCTTCCTCTATTCGCTGGTGCTTCCCGGCGCCGGCCAGGCACAGCTCGACCGCGCCTACACCGGTGGGCTCTTTGTCTTTGTCGAGGTCACGGCGCTCGCCCTCGTACATCGCGCCAGCGAGGACCTGCGCATTGCGCGCGCGTTCCGCAGCGACTCGATGCCGCGGCGCTACCAGACCGACCCGGTCACGGGCCTCGTCGCGCGCGACACCCTCGGCGCGCCGATCGTCGCGGAGTGGGAGCGCGCGCGCTACACCGACGCGTGGATCCGTACGCGCCGGTTGCACCGCGAGGACTGGGTGGCGCTGCTGGTGTTCAACCACCTCTTTGCGGGCGCGGACGCCTTTGTGGCGGCGCAGCTCTGGGACCTCCCGGGCAAGCTCGCCGTCCGGGCCACGCCCGACGGCGCGATGATCCGCTACTCCCTGGCCTTCCGCTGATCAGCGCGCCGCGTCGCGGGCGACGCTCTGCTCGACGGTGTAGCCCTCGCCCACCCACTGGCAGGCCTCCACGCGCTCGGGCGTGATCCGCAGGAAGCGCGGTGCGTCGAGCCAGGGGCCCGGGTTGGCAAAGACGCGCTCGCCCACGCGCTCCATCGCGGCCACGTGCGAGTGCCCGAACACCACCAGCGACGGCGCGTCGGGCGCGGCGAGCCGTTGGTGCGCCACCATCCGGAGTCCCTCGCCGCCGTCGCTCGGGCGGTGGTTCCGGCTCGTGTGCGAGCTCGCCTTGGCCAGCGCGGGGCCCCAGTCGGGGTGCAGCCAGCGGAACAGCCGGATGCAGAGGGGATGCCGCAGCACGCTCCGCAGGCGCCGGTACGGGGCATCCTCGCGCTCGCGCAGGCCATCCCCGTGCTCGAGCAGCGTGTCCCACCCGCCCAGCATCCCGCGCCACGGACCCACGTGGTAGTCCACCCCCAGGTCCTGCCGGAGCACGTCGCCGCCCCAGCAGTCGTGGTTGCCGGCAATCCAGAGCACCGGGATCCCCGCGTCCACCAGCCGACTCAGCTCGCCGAGCACCCGCACCCCGGCGCGCGGGACCACGTGCTTCCACTCGAACCAGAAGTCAAAGAGGTCCCCGTTGATCGCCACCGACTTGGCGTCATTGGGGAGCCGGCGGAGGAAGCGCAGCAACTGGCGTTCCGCGTCCGGCGATGCCACGCCGAGGTGTACGTCGGAGAACAGGTAGCAGGGGGCCGGAAGCATCCGCGAATCCTACCGCGTGGCCGCGCCCTTTACAAACGCGGCCGCCACCGGGTAGACTCGCCCCGTATGGAGCACACGGCCGAGGTGCGCGTACGGTACGCCGAGACGGATCAGATGGGCGTCGCCTACCACGCGAACTACCTCGTCTGGTGCGAGGTCGGGCGCACCGACTTCATCCGCGCGCTCGGCGTGCCCTACGCCGAGATGGAGCGCCGGGGCGTGCGCCTCGCCGTCGTCGACGCGCGCGTCCGCTTCCACGCCAGCGCCCGCTATGACGACCGCGTCCGGATCGTCACCACGCTCGCGGGGGTACGGTCGCGGATGGTGACCTTCGCCTACGAGCTCTCCCGCGTGCGCGAGGACGGCGCCCTCGAGCGGCTGGCCTCGGCGAGCACCGCGCTCGTCGCGATTGACGCCGAGGGGCGCCCCGCCGCGCTGCCCGCGGACTTCCGCGCGCTGCTGGGCGGCGTGTCGTCGGAGCGCGCGTGAACCGCCGCGCCCTGCCGTCGCTCGCCGCGGCGCTCGCTGTCCTGGCGCTCACGCTCGGCGGCTGCTATCGCTTTGCCGGCGGCGGGCTCCCCGCGCACGTGCGCACGGTGGCGGTGCTGCCCTTCGACAACGAGACCGCCACGCCCGAGCTCCCGCGCGAGCTGCAGGAAGCGCTCCGCGAGGGGCTGCAGTCGCGCCTCGGGCTCCGCGATGCGCCGGAGGACCGCGCCAACGCCGTCGTCCGCGGCAAGGTCACCCGCTACGAGGTCGATATCCCCGTGGCGTTCAGCGCCGACCCGAGGCAGGCGACCTCCGCACGCCGCCGGTTGCGTGTCCACGTCGACATCCAGATCGTCGATCAGGTGACGGGGGCAATCCTGTGGTCGAAGTCCGGCCTCCAGGCCGAGGGCGAGTACGCCGAACGCGGCGAGGCACAGGGCCGTCGGCAGGCCATCGAGCGCATCGTCAACGACGTGATCGAGGGGGCACAATCGCAATGGTGAAGGCGCGCGCGGGGAAGGGCACGCTCGGCTGTCTCTTCAGCCTCACCCTGGTCATCGCGATCGGGTACTTCGGGCTGAACATCGGCAGGCCGTTCTGGAACGCCTACCGCTTCCAGGACCGGATGCGCCAGGAGGCGCGTTTCGCATCCAAGCGCAGCGACCTCACCATCCAGCGTCGGCTGCGCGAGTATGCCGACTCGCTCGGGCTCCCCGAGGCGGCGCACCGCATCGGCATCCGCCGCCGGTCGGGCGCCATCGAGATCTGGGCCGACTACTACGAGATCATCGAGTTCCCGGGCGTCGTGCGCGAGCTCTACTTCTCCCCGCACGCGGTGGGGACGTTCTGAGCACGCCGATCGCGCCGCGCGACAAGGTGCTGACGTGCGAGCAGGCCCGCCGCTGGCGGGCGGGCCGCGCCGGGGAGGTCGTCTTCACCAACGGCGTCTTCGACCTGCTGCACCGCGGGCACGTGGACCTCCTCACGGCCGCGCGCGCCGAGGGCGCGCACCTCATCGTCGGCGTGAACTCCGACGCCTCGGTGCGCGCCCTCGGCAAGGGCGACGATCGTCCCGTCCGCGGCGAGGCGGACCGCGCGTACCTGCTCGCCGCGCTCGCCGCCGTCGACGCCGTCGTGATCTTCGACGAGCCCACGCCCGCCGAGCTCCTGGCGGCCCTCGCGCCCGACGTGCTCGTGAAGGGCGGCGACTATACCGTCGCGACCGTCGTCGGCGCGCAGGGCGTGCAGGCACGCGGCGGCCGCGTCGTCATCATCCCACTCACCGCCGGTCACTCCACGACGGGCACCATCGCACGATTGCGTGCGGGCCAGCAATGACCGATCCCCGTCCCGGGGGCCGCGCCGCCGACGCGCTGCGCCCCGTCGCCATTGAGCGTGGCGCCGCCGCCAACGCCGAGGGCTCCTGCCTCATCGCGTTCGGCAACACGCGCGTCCTCTGCGCCGTCTCCGTGGAGGATGGCGTGCCCGGATGGAAAAAGGGCAGGGGCGAAGGATGGCTCACGGCGGAGTACGCGATGCTCCCGCGCGCCACGCACACCCGCACCGCGCGCGAGCGCGGGCAGGTGGGCGGTCGCACGCAGGAGATCCAGCGGCTCATCGGCCGCAGCCTGCGCGCAATGCTCGACGACTTCGCCTGGGGCGAATACACGCTCAAGGTGGATTGCGACGTGCTGCAGGCCGACGGCGGCACGCGCACGGCGGCCATCACCGGCGCGTCGGTTGCGGTGGTGGACGCCTTCGACTGGATGGTGCGTACCGGGCGGCTCCAGGCGTCGCCGGTGCGCCGTCGCGTCGCGGCGGTGAGCGTGGGCGTCGTGGTCGGCGCGCCGGTGCTCGACCTCGAGTACACCGAGGACGTGCGGGCGGACGTCGATGCCAACGTGGTGATGAGCAGCGAGGGGCGCTTCGTCGAGGTGCAGGGCACCGGGGAGCACGGCACCTTCGCGCGCGCGGAACTCGATCGCCTGCTCGACCTGGCGTCGGCGGGGATCCGTGCGCTGGACGCCGCGCAGCGCGCCGCGCTCGGCCTTGGCTGAGCGCGCGCCCCTCGTCCTCGCCACGCGCAGCGCCGGGAAGATCCGCGAGCTGATCGCGCTGGCGGCGTCGTATGGATTCGCGGCGGAGTCGCTCGACCAGCTCGGGCTCGCGCCCGATCCCGCCGAGGACGGCATCGAGATCCACGACACCTTCGACGGGAACGCCGAGGCGAAGGCGCGCTGGTTTGCGACGCGGCTCCCGGGGCGCGTGGTGCTCGCCGAGGATTCGGGGCTCGAGGTGGACGCGCTGGGCGGCGCGCCCGGCGTGCGCAGCAAGCGCTGGTCGGGGAGCGCCGCGCTCGGCCACGCGCTCGACGCGGCCAACAACGCGCGGCTCGCGCTCGAACTCGCCGGCACGGCGGCGCGCACGGCGCGCTACCGCTGCGCGGCACTCATCGTCGACGGCGACCGCGCGTGGCGCGGCGAGGGCCGCGTCGAGGGACGGATCGCGCGCGCGCCGGAGGGAGATCGCGGCTTTGGCTACGACCCGTGGTTCGTCAGCGACGAGCTGGGCGTGAGCTTTGGCGTGGCGAGCGACGCGGAGAAGGCGCGCGTGAGCCATCGCGCGCGCGCGCTCGCGGCGTGCGTCGCGGCGGGCGGCGTCGCGTTGCGTGCGCGGATTTCCGCGCCGTGATGTTGACCTGCGCGGCGGAGGCCACTACTCTTCGTCTCGATTCGCGGGGCGTAGCGTAGCCCGGTATCGCGCCTGCTCCCAAAGCAGGCGCG
>CAYXQS010000121.1:0-6385 GCA_964466515.1 uncultured Gemmatimonas sp.
TACGGCGACATCGCCGTAGAACCAGGCGGCACCGCTCCCGTCGATGATGCGACCGCCGCGAATCAGCAGGTCGTACGGGGCGTCGGCCGACTGCGCCTGGAGTGTGGGGATCGCGAGGACGGACGCGACCACGGGCAGGACGACCAACGAACGAAGGGACCGCAGCATCCGCGCGCCTCGGGAGGTGTGTTCCCCGCAAGTTAGGGAATCACCCCGGTGCCGTCGACTCCGACGGCTCCGCCGGGCGGAACATCAATGCCTCGGCGATGGCGGCGGGGGCGATGCGCTCGCTCCGCTCGAGGTCCGCGACCGTGCGCGCCACGCGCAGCGTGCGATGAAAGGCCCGCGCCGAGAGCCGCAGCCGCTCGGCGGCGGTGCCGAGCAGGGCGCGCGCCTCGGTGGTGAGCCCGCCGTGCAGTTGCAGCCAGCGCCCCGGCGCCTCCGCGTTGAGGTGGATCCCGGGGAGGACGCGGTAGCGGAGGCGCTGGCACTCGCGTGCGGCGTTCACGCGCACCCGGATCGCGGCGCTCGTCTCCTCGCGCGCCATCTCGCCGAGTGCCGCCAGCGCCACGGCACCCACGCGCACGTGGAGGTCGATACGGTCGGCGAGCGGCCCCGAGAGCCGCGCCCGGTAGCGCGCGATGTCGGCGGCGGAGCAGCGGCAGCGCCCCGAGGGCTCACCGTCGTGCCCGCAGGGACAGGGGTTCGCCGCGCCGACCAGCAGCACGCGCGCCGGGAACGCCACCGACTGCGCGGCGCGCGCAATCACCACCCGCGCATCCTCCAGCGGCTGCCGCATTGCGTCGAGGATGTAGCGCGGCAGCTCGAGCAGTTCGTCGAGGAAGAGCACGCCGCGGTGCGCGAGGGAGACCTCGCCCGGACGCGGGCCCGGCCCGCCCCCGATGAGCCCGGGGAGACTGATGGTGTGGTGCGGCGCGCGGAACGGGGGCGTGCGCGTCGGCACGCGGTCGGCGGGGAGCACGCCGCCCACCGAATGGATCGCGACGACATCGAGGAGGGCGTCGTCGGCGAGCGGCGGGAGGATCGACGGGAGGCGGCGCGCGAGCATCGTCTTCCCCGCCCCGGGCGGCCCGACAAGGAAGGCGTTGTGGCCACCCGCCGCCGCGATCTCCAGCGCGCGCTTGGCGATCGGCTGGCCGGCGACCTCGCTGAAGCAGCTCTGCGGCGCGGTGACGAGCGCCGCAGTGGGCAATGGCGCCGCCGGGAGCGTGCCGGCGCGCAGCAGCGCCACCAGTGCCCCGAGCGATTCGCAGGGGGCGAGGCGTACCTCGCGGAGCAGCCCCGCCTCGGCCGCGTTGGCGGCGGGAAGCACGAGCGCGCGGACGCCGACGTCCCGCGCACAGCGCGCGAGCGGGAGTGCGCCGCGGATCGGGCGGATCGTGCCATCGAGTCCGAGCTCGCCCACGCAGAGCAGCCCATCGACGGCCGCAGGGTCGAGTTGCCCGCTGGCCACGAGCACGCCGAGCGCCACCGGGAGGTCGAACGCGGTGCCGTCCTTGCGGATGTCGGCGGGCGAGAGGTTGATGGTCCATCGCCGCGGCGGGAGGACGAAGCCGGCGTTGACGAGCGCCGCGCCCACGCGCTCACGCGCCTCCTTCACGCTCCCCGAGGGGAGGCCGACCATCGTCCACCCGGGGAGCCCGGGGGCGGCATCGACCTCGACGGTGACCGTGAAGGCCTCGATCCCGAGGACGCTGGCGGAGCGGATGGCGGCGAGCACGGCGGGACGATGGCGTGGGGCCGCGTCGGGGGCGCCATCGGCGCGTTCCGGACCGTGGCCGTTCCCCGCCGTGCGGCCAGCGGGGTAACTTCCCCCAATGCCTCGCACGCCCCTTCTGCTCGTTCTCGTTGCCCTCGCGCTCACCGCGGCGGCCGGACGGCCGGCCCACGCACAGGAGCGCCCGCCTGTAGGGGACCGGCGGCGTGAGCCCGCCCCCGTCCCGGTGGGCACGTTCGTGGCGCAGCAGATCGACCGCGAGACACTCCCCGTGACCGACCGCGTGGTGGACGACGACGGGACGCTCTACCTGATTGAGTTCGACCGGCTCGTGCTCACCATCGGCGCCGACTACACCTTCCGCGCCTCGGTGCGCTACCGCCGGACGCTCTTCTCGAGCGACCCGCGCGGGCGCGCGCGGCCGACGCCACTGCAGTCGGCCACGTTCACCGGCAGGTTTATGATTGCGCTCAACGAGATCCACTTCGTCCCCGACCCGTCGTCGCAGACGGGCAGCGTGAGGATGCTCGCGGGGACAATCACCAACCCCCGTGAGCTGAGCATCCCCTTCCACTACCGGAACGGCACGCAGGAGCGGAACCGCACGCTCGTGATGCGTCGCCAGGAGAATGTGTTCTGATGATGTCGTCCATTGCGCGTGGCGCCGTGCGCGCCGCCACGCTCGCTGCCGCCGCCGTGATCACCGGGTGTGCCGGCACTGCCGCCGCCCCCGCGCCGCAGGGTGATGCCCCGGTAGCCTATCGGCCCGGCGTGGTCCCCGACTCGTTCGTGGTCCGGCTGACCACCACGCAGGGCGACGTCGACCTCATCTTCCGCGCGTCGTGGGCGCCGCTCGGCGCCGCGCGCGCGTACGAGGCCTTCTCCACCGGCGTGTACGACGGCGCGCGCTTCTTCCGCGCCATCCGCGGCTTCGTCGTGCAGTTCGGGATCCCGGCCGACCCCGCGGTGGGCGCCGCGTGGAACGAGCGGCGCATCGCGGACGATTCCGTCACGCAGAGCAACTCGCGCGGCACGGTGGTCTTCGCCACGGGCGGGCCCGGGACGCGGACGATCCAGCTCTTCATCAATCTCCGCAGCAATGCGCGGCTCGACGCGCTGGGCTTCGCGCCGGTGGGCGAGGTGCTCCGCGGGATCGATGCCGTGGATGCGATCTACACCGGCTATGGCGACGGCGGCCCGCCGGGCTCGAGTCCGGACCAGGCGCGCCTGGGGCGCGAAGGCGAGGCGTACCTCGCCGCCGAGTTCCCGCGGCTCGACAGGATCCTGGGCACGCGCGTGATCCGGGCGTGGGTGCCGGCCACCTGAAATGGGCGCCTCGACGCGGTCGGCCGACGAGACGCTGACCTTTGCGCACCGCTGGGACCCGCGGCCGGGCAGCACGCACACGCTCCTGCTCCTCCACGGCACCGGCGCCACCGAGGATGACCTCATCCCGCTCGGCGACGAGCTCGACCGCGGGGCGAACCTGCTGAGTCCGCGCGGCCCCGTGCTCGAGCACGGGATGCCGCGCTTCTTCCGCCGCCTCGCCGAAGGCGTGTTCGACGTCGAGGACCTCAAGGCCCGGACACATCAGCTCGCCGATTTCGTGCACGCCGCGGCCCAGGCGTACGGCTTCGATCCGGCGGGCGTGACCGCGGTCGGTTTCTCCAACGGCGCGAACATCGCGGCGTCAATGCTCTTGCTGCGGCCGGGGACCATTCGCCGCGCCATCCTGCTGCGCGCGATGGTCCCGCTCGAGCCCGAGCCGCTCCCCGACCTGCGCGGGACGGCGGTGCATCTCTCGGCCGGGGAGCGCGACCCGGTCATCCCGCCCGCCAACAGCGGGCGCCTCGCGGCGATGCTAGCGGAGGCCGGCGCGGCGGTGGACCTGCGCTGGAGCCCCGTGGGGCATCAGCTCACGCGGGAAGACGTTGACGCCGCCCGCGCTTGGCTGCGGACGTCCGCTTCCTGAAGCTCTCGACGGATTCCATAATGGAGCCGCGGCACCTGGCCGTGCCGCAGAGGCAGCGGTAGCGGCGCTCGTCCGCCTCGGTCTCGTGGCCGCTGCGCTCGTAGGCGTAGTCGTAGTGTAGCTCTTCGCCCGCGGGGATGTCGCGGAGGGCGTAGATGTAGACACGCCCGCGGACGACCTCGGACTCGCAGTTGGGGTCGCAGGAGTGGTTGATGAACCGTGCCTCGTTCCCGTCGCGCGTGGCGTCGATCACCGTGCGGCTGGAGACGGTGAAGAGGAAGGTGTGGTGCTCATCCATTGAGTCGTCGTCGTAGCGACGGTCGGCCTCGTCGTGGGTGATGCGCTCCCCCACGTACTCGATGAGGCGCTCGCCCTGGGCGATGTCGCGGATGGCGAAGGCGCCCTTGCCGGCAATGACAGACGTGCGGATTTCGAAGGCCAGTCCAGTGGTCATACCGGACAAGTTAATCGAATTGCGGAATGGCCTGTAGCGTCGCTGGATGGAACTGGAGGAGCAGTCCCATCATCGCCAGGTCAACTCAGCGGGCGGAGTACTCAACCAATCGAGTCTCCGGAAAACCCGGACTGATTCAGGTATCGCCCACGCCGACATCTTCGACTACATCAAGCGTTCTACAATTCCACGCGGAGGTACTCCACCCTTGGTGACCTGAGCCTAGTCGCGTTCGAGTACGCAGCGGCAGTGGCACCGCCCGGCGTTCACAAAAATCGACGCAACGCAGTTAAGGTAGCTGCAAGTCCCCCGGGGAATTCCAGGCATAGGCACTTCCGCGAATGGCACCAACTCTGTCAATTCGAAAAACTCATCGGGCGGAGTACTCTCGGCCACTCGGCCCAGCGGGACAAAAGGCGTGAAGCACAACGAGATAGTCTGTATCGAGGGAATAAAAGCGCGTGCACCCCTTCGATTTTTCCTTGGCTGCCGCCAAGCTATCTGCGCGAGTATGAACTAGAGCCGGCACCTCAGCATCCGGAATCAGCAGCGCTGTGCGTTTACGTTCTACCTCTAGAACGCGTGCTGCGTGCTCACCGATCTGCAGTCTCGGGCTTGGAACAGGCGCCTGATTGCGCGCAACCGCGCACGCAGCGCACACCACCAATACTCCGATAGGCACTGGCCGGCACATAGATTCTCTCCGTTTGGATTCGCTCAGTTTGACGTGCTTATTTCTCGAAACGATCAAACTTCTGAACGATTGGGCGCCCTCGCGAGCTCGGCGTTATTCGCCAGATCGAGTTATTCCCGATGACGTACGATGGGTGTTTTGCTCCCTGTCGGTAGTCGTCTCGAGCGGCGTTCAGGTCCTTGCGGCTCGGGCCTGAAGCATACTGGCTCCCCGGTTGGCCGGGTACGGGCATCCCGCCGGCACCGTGCGTGTGGTAATCAAAATCAATCGGGGTCTCGGAGTCGTTCGGTGGGTATCTGATATCTACTCCATCGCGAGTCCCGGTGGCTTCAGTGCATTGGCCCTTAGTGTTGCACGCACCGCCCCTTTCTCTCGGATATCCCTCATCGTCGAGCGGCGCGCTGTCGTACGCGTCTTCCATTTTCTGACGCTTATCAGGATCATCAGGGTCTTCGTGATTAATGGGATCACCGTTCGCGTAGCCGTAGAGGTTCATCCCCCCGGCGAGCCCGATCGGGTCCTCCTGCGTGAACGGACCGCTCGAGGACTCATACCATCAATCCTGCGGATACTATCGCGCCCGTTCAAAGGCACCGATGACCGCTTCTGCGCGCTGCGCCACCCGCTCAAGCTCGTCTGTCAGTTCCGGGGCCTCCTTCAGTGCCGCGAGCTCGGTGAGGTCCGTCCACAGTTGGGGCCAGTCGAGGCGGCCGCGCTGGCGCACCAGCACGCCCTCGATGTCCACCCAGTCCTGCGGCCGAGCGGCGAACGCTTTATGGACGACAAGATCCGTTGCGGAACAGGTCCGCAGCACCGCGCCCGCCGCCAGCTCGGCGTCGGTCGCCCGGGCGATCGTCGCGGCCTCAAACGGCATCGCCCCGAGTGCGATATCGATCGCGAACCCGTCCGCCGTCTGCAGCAGGAGAACCCGGTGATGCCCAGCGAACTCGGCCGCACCCTCGATCCGCGGGGCGAACTCCTCGAGCAGTCCCGTGATGATTGGACCTTCCCCCCCGAATCCTGTGAGGACCGTGAGGTCGAGGTCGTTGGTCAGGCGCGGGGTGCCCCAGCGGAAGTTCGCGATGCCGCCGATGAAGCAGAATGGCCACCCGCGCTCCAGCAGCCGCGCCTGCACCCGCGCGCCGGCCTGGAGCAGGGACCTCACCGCCGCACCGCGCGGGCAAACACACGCTGCTGTTCGACGAGGCCCGACGTGCGCGAGGGCGGTTCCGCGCGCCGGCGCGCCCACAGGGCCTCATCCAGTTCGTCCGCGACCGCAAGCAAGTCCACGGCATACAACTCAGCGGCGCGAACGCGGGCCAGCGCCGCCGCGGCCGAGCGCCACTGGCCCATCCACGCCTGCGCCTGCTCCGCTGTCGCGCGTGTCGTCATAGGTGAAGTATACCACAACGTGGGCAGGCGCGCCGCAGACGAATCGGGAGCGCACGTTGCGTGCGCGCGGATCGAGGAAGTCTGAGGTCAAGTGTGAAGTGCAACACTGAGCGTCACGCAGCATAGAGCTCCTCC
>CAYXQS010000122.1:0-6272 GCA_964466515.1 uncultured Gemmatimonas sp.
CGGGAAGCACGATGGACGCCGGCCCCTGCACCACCGCCCCGTTGGCGGGGCCGCCGGTGTCGGTGCGCGTGTGCGCGTCCCACGCGGCCGCGTGCGGATCGCGCCCAAAGGCGGCCGCGGCGCCCGGCTCGCTCGCCACGTGGCGCAGCGCCACCACTTCGGCGGGCCGGTCGAGCGTGAAGCCGTAGCGCGCCTCGTGCAGCGCGACAAACCGTGCGCGCAGCGCCGCGCCGTCGTCGGATGGCGTGGCGGACACATCGAGCTCGTGCCCCTGTCCCACAAAGCGCATCCGCGCCATCCACTCGCGCTGCGTGCCAGCGGCGCGCTCGGCCAGCGCCCGACAGTGCGCGGCGAGCTGCGCGGCCGTGAGCGTCTCCGTGCGCACCAGGAGACTCATCGACGCCTCGCGGCGCTCGGGGGCCAGCGCGAGGCCCACGGCGCTGAGCACGCCCGCGTGCGGCGGCACGAGGACGGTGGGCATCGCCAGCGCGTCGGCGAGGGCGCAGGCGTGGAGCGGGCCACCGCCGCCAAACGCCACGAGCACGCAGCCCCGCGGATCGACGCCGCGTTCCACGCTGACGCGCCGCAGCGCACGCGCCATCCCGGCATCGGCAATATCCACGATGGCCTGCGCCGTGCGCTCGCCCGTGGCGTGCAGGCGCGCCGCGAGGGCACCCACCGCACGCTTCGGCCCCGCGTGGTCGAGCGCGATGCCGCCGCTCATCGTGCCGGCGCCGATCCGCCCCAGCGCCAGGTGCGCATCGGTGACCGTGACCTCTGTGCCGCCGCGGCCGAACGCCATCGGTCCCGGATGCGCGCCGGCGCTCCGCGGACCCACGCGGAGCGCGCCGCCATCGTCCACCCAGGCCACGCTGCCCCCGCCCGCAGAGACCGTCTCAACCAGCACGCGCGGCAGCGTGATCGGCACACCGGCCACGGCACCCCCCGACTCAACCAGCGGCTCGCCACCGAGGACGAGGCCCGCGTCGGCGCTGGTGCCGCCGATGTCGATGGCGAGCGCATCGCGGTAGCCGGCCGCGCGCAGCACCGCGGCCGCGCCGACCACGCCGCCGGCGGGCCCGGAGAGCGCCAGCGAGGCCGCGTGCCGCGCCGCGTCCTCGGCGGCGCGCATCCCGCCCCCCGAGGTCATCACCGCGGGCGCGGGGTGGCCCGCCGCGTGGAGCCGCGCCGCGAGCCTCTCGAGGTAGCGCCGCACCGCCGGCCGCGCGTACCCCTCGGCCACGGCCGTCGCGGTGCGCTCGTACTCGCGGATCTCGGGGAGGACGTCGGCCGCGGCGACCACCGCGAGCCCCGGGCGCGCGGCGCGGAGCGCCTGCGCGAGGGCCTGCTCGTGCGACGCGTCCTCGTACGCGTGCAGCAGCGCCACCACCACGACCTCGGGCTCGACGGCAAGCGCCGCGCGCACCACGCGCGCCATCTCGTCCCGGGTGAGCGCCGTCTCGACGCCGGCCGGCGTGCGCCGCTCGCGCACGGCAATCACGCGCTCGGGCGGAAGGAGCGGCGCCGGATGCTGGGCCGTGAGATCGTACAACGAGGCCCGCTCCTGACGGCGCAGTTCGAGCAGGTCCGTCGCGCCCTCCGTGGCGCAGAGCGCCACGCGCGCACCGGTGCGCTCGAGGAGCAGGTTGGTGACGACCGTCGTCCCGTGGACGAGGCGGTCGAGCGCGGCGAGGCCGTCGAGTGACGCGACCACCCCTTCGCCCTGGTCCGCAGGGGTGGAGAGCACCTTTCGCGTGCGCACCGTCCCGTCGGCGGCGATGGCCGCGCAGTCGGTGAAGGTGCCGCCGACGTCGACGCCGGCGGCAAGGGCCCGCGCGCTCAGGGCGCCGCCGCTCGCGTGTGCCGCCAGACCGCGACCGCGAGCCCGAGCTGCGCCGGGAGGAAGAGCAGGAGCGGTCCGCCCAGCCGCTGACCCGTGAAGGGCGTGATGATCCAGGCGAGGGCCGCCAGTGCCGTCACCGCGGCGAGCAGCACGAGCGCCAACCGGTCGAGCCGCTGTCGCACCACCGCACGCGCCACGGGATACGCCGCCGCCAGCGCCAGGGGCGAGAGCAGGAGGAGCACCCAGTTGTCGTACCAGAAGACGTGCGCCGAAAAAGCCCACATCAGCGCGACGAGCAGTCCGATGATGCCGACCACGCCGTACCAGAGCGCGACCATTATCGCCGCGGGGATTCGCGTGCGGCGGCGCGATGCGGCGCTCACCGGCGCGAGGATCAGCATCCAGGCGCCGAGGACCGGCCCCCACGCGCCGAGCGTGAGACCGCGGCGTTCGGGGAGCTCGGGCGCGCGTCGCGCGCGGTACAGCACGCGCTCGTCAAGCACCAGCGGCATCGTGCGGCCCTCGGGCCCGGCGACGGTGACGTCGCGCAGGTAGTCGCGTAGCCGCATCGGGATGAACATCGACTCCCACGCGGTGAGCGGCACGTCGGCACGAGGGCCGAGGGCGATGTCGATCCCCGCCTGGGCAAACGCGCTCCCCGCGGTCAGCCGCACCGACTCGCTGCGGTAGGTCCAGGGGGTGTGCAGCGGCGTGAAGCGCGAGCGCAGCCCGCCACCCAGCACCCGGTCGAGGATGTCGCGTAGCCGCGTGGAGCAGTTGTCGCGGAAGTAGTCGTAGCGGTAGTACTTGTTCTCGTCGAGCGCGTTCTCCGCGGCGAGCGCGGCGATCTCGGCGCGCTGGGCCGGCGTGAGCGCGAGTTCCTGCTCGTGCGTCTCGCGATCCGCGGCGGCATACGCGTCCAGCAGCCATTCCGTGGGGATTGCCTGCACCCAGTAGCGCGTGTCGCCGGAGAGAAAGCGGCCGAGGAAGTTGGGCTCCGAGAAGTCGAACATCCCCCAGTTGTATGCGAGGTCGATCCCCGCCGAGGGGTCCTGGATGCGGAGGGCGTTGTGGCCGAAGCGCTCGAAGACGAGGTTGCCCTGCCCAAACGTGAGGACCGAGACGCGGACGGAGGTCCCTGCGGGCTGCGCACCGGCCGGCGCCGCCGCGAGGGCGAGAAGCGCGCAGAGCGCCGCGCCGCGCCGCGTCACAGCCGCAGTTCCTTGGCTTCGTCCGCGGCCTTGTAGATGAGGTCCAGCAGCTTGTAGACGCGGATCTGGTCCTTGGGCGGCTCGTACTTCATCTCCCCGCGCACCGTGGCGAGGAAGTGCGCCATCTCCGAGCGATAGGATTGGATCATCACGGTATCGCGCTGCGCGGCACCGCTGGGCGAGACGTCCACGGCATTCCCGTGCAGTTCCTTGGTGATGCGCAACGGCGAGAGCCGCGCCGAGCCCTGTGAGCCGATCACCTCGAACCACCAGCGCTCGTCGTCGCCCACGTAGTTCCAGCGGACATCCACCGTGACGGTGAATCCGCCCTGGCACTCGATGAAGACGATCGCGGCCTCCTCGACGGCGTTGGCGCCGCGCGCGCGTTCCATCGTCGCGCTCACGCGGATGACGCGCGGGAAGTCGGTGAGCCACCCCGCGAGATCGAGGAGCGGCAGGCCGAGTTCGAGAAAGGCGCCGCCGCCCGCCTCGGCGCGACGCAGCCGCCACGGCGCAACCGCCGCGCGGCGCCGGTACGCGCCCGCCCGCACGGCCCCGACCTTCCCGAGTTCCCCGCCCCGCAGGAACGCGTCGAGCGTCTGCGCGTCGTGCCGGAAGCGGTGGTTGTTGGCCACCATCATCACGCGGTCGGCCTTGTCCGCGGCGGCGACGAGCCGCTCCACGCCGCGCGCGTTGAGGGCCAGCGGGCGCTCGCAGAGGACGTGCATCCCCGCACGGAGCGCGGAGAGCGCGTGGACCTCGTGCAGGTGATTCGGCGTGGCGATGATCACCGCGTCGAGGCCGTCCGTCTCGAGGAGCTCGTCGATGTCCGAGCAGGTGTCGGCCACGCCGAAGCGCTGGGCCAGCGAGCGCGCCTTGGGCTCGTCGTTGTCGCAGAGCGCGGCAATCTGCACGCCGCGCGTCTTGGCGAGGACGGGGAGGTGTGCGGTCTGCGCGATGGCGCCGAGCCCGAGGACGCCGACGCGGATGGGAGGGCGCGGCGTTCCGCTGGGGGGAGTGGATGGCACGGAGGCGGCTCGCTTACGGGGTGAGAAGAGCGGCAGGGATCGGGCCGAGGGTCGTGCCGGGATAGTACACTCGCAGGATTGCCCGTGCCGACTGTCCGGCGCGGGCCCGCCCGATCGCGCCCCACTGGCACATTCCGACGCCGTGTCCGAAGCCATTCCCGCGGATCACGAGCCGTCCGATGCCGCCAGTGGCCGCCCGTTCGGTGGTCACGGAAAAATAGGCGCTGGGCAACAGCTCGCCAGCGTCGGTGCGGAGCACGGAGCGGGCGTCGTTCCCGCGCACGGCATAGGTGCCCCGCACCGCGCGAATGCGCAGCTCGTCCACGCGGCCGCTCGGCGTGCGTCCGGCGACCGTCACGGCTTCCACGGCGCCGGGGCCGCCCACGGGCACCGTCACGTAGGTCGCGAGGTAACGCGCCACCACCGCGTCGAGCGAGGCGGCGGATATCTCGCGCCGCCAGGCAAAGCGCGGCGCGATGTCGCAGTAGTAGCGGTCGCTCCCGGGGATCTTGTCGCTCACCCGCTTGAGGTGCGGTTCGCCAGTGGAGCGCCACACCTCCTCGGCCGCCGCGGTCTCGCCGCCGCAGGTGGAGTGGAAGGGCGCGGTGACCGGGCGGGCGCCGTAGAGGAGAATCCGCCCCGCCGTGGCGGCAACGGCCGCGTCGCTGTGCGGCCGCTCGGCGTCCATCCCGCCATAGACCTGGTCCGCCACGGAGGACTGGAGATCGAACGCGGCGGCGCGCGCGCCACGCGCCGCGAGCCGCACCACGGTGAAGGAGCGCGCCGCGACCGCCTGGGCTTCCATTGCGGCCCGCTCGGCGCGCGGCCGTTCGCCCAGCTCGAGCGGGACCACGCCCCGCAGATACTCCTCGAGCGAGAGGTCGTTCACGACGCGGACCCCGCTCCCCTCCGGCACGAAGCGCAGCACCCCGCGATACCGCTTGCCGTCGTGCCGCACGTACGCGCCGCGCCCGGGACGCTGGGTGAGGGTGCCCGAGATCCAGGGCGTCGCGGTGCCGATCTCGCGGATGGCGCGGATCTCGGTACCGCGCCGCTGCACTTCCCACTGGTCGCCGGCGCGGCCGTGCGCGAGCGTCGCGCCGCGCGCATCGGTCAGCGTCCAGTCGCCGGTGGCGGCGAGCGGGACCGTGGGCTGTGGGCCGCCGAGCGCGATGCGCACCGTGGGCGAGCCGCGCGCGGGCCCGAGGTCGTCGCGGGCGCGCGGGCTGCACGCGACCATCGCCGCCGCGCCGAGGAGCGCGACGCGCCACCTCACCGGCCGAAGCTCCCCACGGTCACGGCGGCCACCGGGAGCGCGCGGCCCAGCCGCGGCACGGCCTCGG
Organism: uncultured Gemmatimonas sp.; assembly: GCA_964466515.1. Lineage (GTDB taxonomy): Bacteria > Gemmatimonadota > Gemmatimonadetes > Gemmatimonadales > Gemmatimonadaceae > Pseudogemmatithrix. The sequence goes on from CAYXQS010000122.1 coordinate 5,426, forward strand.
GCACGGGCGCCGTCGACACCAGTCGCACGAAGTCCGCGACGAAGTCGTAGTCGTCCACCACCTCGCGCACCACGACCTCGACAAGGCTTCCCGCCGGCGCGTCGGTGCGGATGGACGTGATGCCGTCGATGTCGTCGGCCTGCCAGGCGAGGCGCGCGCACGCGAGGCCGTCGGCACCCGCCGCCACCTCGATCAGCGCCGGCGCCGTGGTCCCGAGCCGCGACTCGTAGCGTTCCGCCGTGATGTGGCGCTGCGCCTCCTGCACGCGCTCCAGCCGCTCGCGCTTGATGGTGTCGGGCACGTCGTCGACCATCGCCGCGCCGCGCGTGCCCTCCTGCGGCGAGTAGGTAAAGACGCCCACGCGCTCAAACTGGATGTCCTGCAGGAAGTCCACGAGGCGCGCGACATCGTCCTCGGTCTCGCCCGGGAACCCGACAATGCAGGTGGTCCGGATGGCGACGCCCGGCACGGCCTCCCGGAAGCGCGCGACCTTCTCGCGGATGGTGCGTTCGCGTTCGGGCCGGCGCATCCGTTCGAGCACCGTGTCGGACGCGTGCTGGATCGGCATATCGAGGTAGCGCAGGATCCGCGGCGCGTTGGCGATCACCTCGAGGAGGCGCGGCGTGATCCCGGCGGAATAGAGATACATATTCCGGATCCACGGGATCGAGGTTTCGGCCACGAGCGCCTCAAGCACCTCGGGCAGGCGGATCCCGTCGCGGCGGTCGCGGCCGTAGTGTGCCAGGTCCTGGGCCACGAGGTTGATCTCGCGCGCCCCCTGCAGCTCGAGCAGTTGCGCCTCGCGCACGATCTCGTCGAGCGCAAACGAGCGATGCTTGCCGCGCAT
>CAYXQS010000123.1:0-2261 GCA_964466515.1 uncultured Gemmatimonas sp.
TGCGTGCGAGCTCGAACTCCCCGCGGCGGATGTCGGCGAGGTTGGTGCGCTCGGGCCGCGAGGCGGCGCGTTCGTAGAGGAAAACAGGAATCCGGAGCTCCTTCCCGACACGCTCGCCCAGCGTGCGCGCGAGGACGATGCAGTCCTCCATCGAGGCCCCTTCGAGGGGGATGAAGGGGCAGACGTCCGTGGCGCCCAGGCGCGGGTGCTCGCCGGTGTGTGTGGTGAGGTCAATCAGCTCGGCGGCCTTGGCGATGCCGGCAAAGGCGGCGGTGGCGGCCGCATTTACCGGGGCGACGAAGGTGACGACGGTGCGGTTGTGCGAGGGGTCGCTCGAGACGTCGAGGATGACGACGCCTTCCACCGCGGCAATGGCATCACGGATCTGCGCGACGACCTCGGGACGACGGCCTTCGCTGAAATTAGGGACACACTCGACGAGTGACACCTGGCGACTGGGCTGATGGGAGGGTTGGGGGCGGCGAGATTCGTGGAACCTTCGGAATCTAACGCCGCTGTCACCCCATCCGGTGCTCTCCCCGCCCGGGAACCCGCAGGGGTCAGCGGCCCGCGAGGGTTGCCACGACTGCCAGCAGCACGGAGATCTGGATCCCGACCGTCCAGACAAACTGCCGAGACAGTTTCTGGTCGAGGACGTCGAGGCGCCGTTCAATGTCCTCAAACCGCCGATCGATGTTCTCAAACCGGCGGTCAATGCTCGCGAACCGCTGGTCGATGCTCACGAACCGTTGGTCAATGCTCTCAAACCGCCGATCCACGGCTTCGAATCGGCGGTGCAGGGCGACAATCCCTTGGTCCAGGGCGTCAAAGCGTCCTTCAAAACCAGTCACTTGGCCTTCCAGTCTGGCGACACGTTCCAGCAAGGCCGACTCGGGCACGAAATTGCTCCCTGACGGGGTCACGGTGAGGGCGGGCGGGCCCGTCGCCGGACAGCGTAAATATAGGTCGGCGTGGGCGAAGCACCAGAATGCCGCCTACCAGTGCACCAGCCCGCGCCGCGTCGGCCGGTTGATACCCTCCCCGGCGCTCCCTAACTTCGAGTGATGACTCGCATCTTCAGCGGCATCCAGCCCTCCGGGGAACTCCACATCGGCAACTACCTCGGGGCGGTCAAGAACTGGGTCGCGCTGCAGGCCGAGCACGAGGCGTTCTTCTGCATCGTCAACTACCACGCCATCACCGTTGCGTATGCGCCCGCCGATCTCCGCCGCCGCACGCGCGAGATGGCAATCTCACTCCTCGCCGCGGGCGTGGACCCCGCGCGCGCGACGCTCTTCGTGCAGTCGGACGTCCCGGAGCACACCGAGCTGCAGTGGGTCCTCAACACGGTCACCCCGCTCGGTGAGCTCGAGCGCCAGGTGGCGTTCAAGGAGAAGGCCGCCCGCCAGGAGCAGGTGATGGCGGGGCTCCTCAACTATCCGGTGCTGCAGGCCGCCGACATCCTGCTCTACCGGGCGGACACGGTCCCGGTGGGCGAGGACCAGGTGCAGCACCTCGAGCTCTCGCGCGTGGTGGCGCGCAACTGGAACGCGCGCTTCGCGCCGGACGCGCCGTACTTCCCGGAACCGCAGCCCAAGCTCACGCCGACGCGCCGCATCGCCGGCCTCGATGGCCAGGCCAAGATGTCGAAGTCGCTGGGCAATACCATCGGGCTGCTCGACGCGCCGGACGTGGTGTGGCTGAAGCTGCGCGGCGCGGTCACCGACCCCAAGCGCGTCACCAAGGCCGATCCGGGCGAGCCCAACGACTGCCCGGTGATCTACCCGCTGCATAAGGCATTCTCGCCGGCCGTGACGGTGGCCGAGGTCGAGGTGAACTGCCGCGGCGCCAAGTGGGGATGCATCGACTGCAAGAAGTCGCTGCACCAGCAGATGACCGCCGCGCTCGCGCCGGTCCGTGAGCGGGCGGAGGCGTTGCAGGCCGCCCCCCGGCGCGTGGATGCGCTCCTGGCCGAGGGCGGTGCACGGGCGCGCGCCGTGGCGCGCGACACGATGCGTGAGGTGCGGACGCGTATGGGGCTCGACGCCAGTGAATGAACTCCAGCAGTTCATCGAGGTCCTGCGCCTCGATCTCGGCGCCAAGCTCCTCATCGCGATCCTCGCGGGCGGCGGCATCGGCCTGGAGCGCGAGCTGCGCGGGAAGCCCGCCGGCCTTCGCACCAACATCCTCATCTGCCTCGGCTCCACGCTCCTGATGGATCTCTCGATGGGATTGGCCGAGGCGCACGGCGGCGACCCGGG
>CAYXQS010000123.1:2271-6266 GCA_964466515.1 uncultured Gemmatimonas sp.
CGGCGAACGACTTCCTGCGGGCGGGGACGATCCTCCACACGCGCGGCACGATCACCGGGCTCACGTCGGCGGCGACGATCTGGGTCGTCGCGGCCATCGGCCTGACCGTCGGCGCCGGCTTTCACTTCGAGGCGCTCGCGGCGACGATCACGGTGATGGCCGTGCTCCGCGGTCTCGGGTGGCTCGAAGGCCGCTTCATCGCGCCAGACGCCGACCAGCGCAACGGCGTGCCCGAGGGGGAGTGGCAGCGCCGCGCGGAAGGCCGGCGCGCGGCCGACCAGGGCGAGGGCTCGCGCTTCGAGTCGCCCCCGGGCGACCGGGACCAATGACCGCGCCGGAGCGGTTGATGGTTGTGGACCTCCGGTCCACGGCCGATGCATTTGCGCTCCCGGACCGGGTGGCGGAGGCCTTGCGCGCGGCGACGCCCCCGGATTGGCGCGTACACATCGTCGACACGCCCACCGACTCCTTCGGCGACGGCGCCCAGGCGCCGAGCGACGAGGCCCTGCGGATGATCCGCGAGGCCGAGGTCTATGTGGGGTTTGGGATGCCGCGCGCGCTGTTCCTTGCCGGTCCGCGGCTCCGTTGGGTGCAGACCGGCACCGCCGGCGTCGCGTCGCTGCTTTTCGACGAGATGCGGGCGGGCGACGTGATCCTGACCAACTCGGCAGGGATCTACGGCCCCGCGATCGCGGAGTACGTCGTGGCCGGCGTGCTCCACTTCCTGCGCGCCCTCGACGTGGCCGCGGAACTCCGCGCGGCCACGCAATGGGACCAGAGCATCTTTGCCACGGACCGGGCGATGGTGCGTGAGGTCGATGAGTGCGCGGTGCTGGTGATCGGCGCCGGCGGGATCGGCAGCGAGATCGCCACGCGCTTCACGGCACTCGGCGCGCGCGTCACGGGGATACGGCGTCGGCCCGACCGCGGCCTACCGGCCGGCTTTGCCGAGGTCCACGGCCCCGACGCCGTCGACCGGCTCCTCCCGGCGGCGGACGTGGTCGTCCTGGCGACGCCCCTGACGGCCGACACCCGCGCCGTGCTCAGCGCCGACCGCATTGCGGCGCTGCGTCCCGGGACCATCGTCTGCAACATCGCGCGCGGCGCGCTGATTGACGAACCGGCGCTCATCGCCGCCCTTGGGGCAGGGCGGATCCGGGGCGCCGTGCTCGACGTGTTTGCGCGCGAGCCGCTGGCGTCCGAGAGTCCGCTGTGGCACCTTCCACGCGTCCTGCAGACCCCGCACGTCTCGGGCGTGTCGCCGCGACGGTTTTGGGACCGATTGCAGGACCTGGTGCTCGACAATTGGGCGCGCTATCGGGCGGGAACGCCGTTGCGGAACGTCGTGGACAAGCGCGCCGGCTACTGAGACAGCTCTCCTATGGAAAAGATCATCAAGGCGGCGGTGGAACGGGGGGCGTCCGACCTGCACATCAAGGCCGGCGACGTCTTCCGTGCGCGCATCGACGGCAAGCTCGTCCCGCTCACCAAGCAGGCGCTGACGCCGGACCAGACCCGCTCCATCGCCCTCAAGCTGATTGCCAACGAGGACGACCGGCTCCGCATCGACAAGCTCAACGACTACGACTGCTCCTGGGGCGCGCCCGGGATCGGCCGATTCCGCGTGAACATCCTGCGGCAGCGGTCGAGCTTTATGGTCGTGATGCGCGTGATCCCCTTCGAGGTGCCGAGCTTCGACCGCCTCGGCCTCCCGGCGGTGCTCAAGCGGATCGCCGAGGCGGAGCAGGGGATGGTGCTCGTCACCGGCGTGACGGGCTCGGGCAAGAGCACGACGATGGCCGCGATGGTGAACCACATCAACCAGCACCGCAACAAGCACATCGTCACGCTCGAGAACCCCATTGAGTTCCTGCACCGTGACCTGCAGAGCTCGGTGACGCAGCGCGAGATCGGCGTCGATACGGAGAGCTTCCGGATGGGCCTCCGCGCCGCACTGCGTCAGGACCCCGACGTGGTGCTGATTGGCGAGATGCGCGACCCCGAGACGATGGACACGGCGATGAAGGCGGCGGAGACGGGGCATCTCCTGATCTCGGCGCTCCACACCTCCGACGCGCAGGGCACCGTGATGCGCATCGTCGGGATGTTCCCGCCCGAGGAGCAGGACGTGGTGCGGATCCGGCTCGCGGAATCGCTGCACGCCGTGGTCTCGCAGCGGCTGCTGCCCAAGAAGAACGCCGAGGGCCGCGTGGCGGCTCTCGAGGTGATGGTGATGACGCCGACGATCCGCACCCTGGTCGTCGAGAACAGGATCGGGGAGATCCGCGCGCAGATCGCCGCCGGACGCGAGGAGTACGGGATGCAGACCTTCGAGCAGCATCTTGAGGAGCTTGTCGCGTCGGGGGCCATCGAGGCCGGCGTGGGCAAGGCCGCCGCCGGCCGTCCCACGGAGTTCCAGGTCAAGTCGAGGAAGGGGAAATGATTCGCAAGCTCGCCGGCATCCTCGGTCCCGTCGTCACGCCCTTCATCGGCGCGACGGAGGAGCTTGATCTCGACGGGTTCCGCGCCAACGTGCGCGCGCATCTCTCGGACGGACTCGCCGGGGTGGTGCTTGCCGGGTCGACGGGCGAGGCCGCGCTGCTCACCGAGGCGGAGCGCGCCGCGCTCGTCAGTGCCGCGCGCGACGAGGTGCCGGCGGACCGTTGGCTGATCGTCGGCACGGGGGCCGAGTCCACGCGGCAGTGCGTGGCCCGCTGCAAGGCGGCCAAGGAACTCGGCGCCAGTGCGGTGCTCGTGGTCGCCCCGCACTACTATTCCAACGCGATGACCGAGGGCGCGCTGCGCGCGCACTATGCGCGCGTCGCGGACGAATCGCCGCTGCCGGTGATTCTCTACAACATCCCCAAGTACGCGCACTTCGCGCTCTCGGAGCCGCTCGTGGCCGAGCTCGCCAGGCACCAGAACGTCATTGGGATCAAGGACAGCTCGGGCGTGCCCGAGATGCTCAAGGGGTATCTGCGTGCGCAGGGCGCGGAGTTCACCGTGCTGACCGGGAGCGCGTCCGGGCTGCACGACGCGCTCAAGGCCGGCGCGCGCGGCGGCATCCTCGCGGCGTCGCTCTTTGCGGCGGGGTTCACGCTCGAGGTGTTCAAGCAGCACGGGCTGGGCGAAGAGGCCGCGGCCGCCAAGGCCCAGGCCCGCCTCCTCCCGATGGCGAACGTGATCGTGGCGAAGCTCGGCGTGGCTGGGGTGAAGGCGGCGCTCGATGTGGTGGGGAGGGTCGGTGGGTTGCCGCGCGCTCCGTTACTCCCGCTCACGGATGAGGAGCGCGCCGAGGTTGTTTTGGCGCTTGGCCGGTAACTGCGCTGTGCCACGAAGGCACGAAGGGCACGAAGGGCTCCGTGGCTAAAGCAGGGTTCCGGTTACCTGGAAGAGGAACCCTACCTCGATAGGAAACGGCTGGGGGGAACAACACCGATAGTTCGGTGCCGTTCCCCCAACAACTCGGCGCACGAAACCGGCCCTGCGCCCGCCGAACCTTACTTGCCGCACGGAGCCCTTCGCGCCCTTCGTGGTGAACAGCAGTACCGGCCAAGCTACCATTATCGATGTTGCCACTCCAGGACCCACCCCCTAGATTCCTTCCACGCCCCGCGAGTTGTCCGCCGGGGCGTTTTTTTGTGTCCTTCCCCCGCCGGAGCGCCGATGTTCGACACCAAGACCCGCACCATCGTCATCGTCGGCGCCCAGTGGGGCGATGAGGGCAAGGGGAAGCTCGTCGACGTACTCGCCGAGCGTGCGGACTGGGTGGTGCGCTACCAGGGCGGGGCGAACGCGGGCCATACGGTACACGTCGGCGACGAGTCCACCGTGCTGCACCAGGTGCCCAGCGGGATCCTGCACCGGGGCGTGCGCTGCGCCATCGGCAACGGGGTCGTGCTCGACCCCGAGTCGATGTTCGAGGAGGTCGACGCGCTCGTGAAGAACGGCGTCGATGTCGCGGTCCGAGAGGTAGAGCCGTCCCGCGACATCGA
>CAYXQS010000124.1:0-6250 GCA_964466515.1 uncultured Gemmatimonas sp.
GTGTTGGTGATCGCCGCCAGCGGGTCCGCATCGAGGAGCACCAGGTCGGCGAGCTTGCCCGGCTCCACGCTCCCGAGATGCGCCTCCTGCCTGAGGATGCGCGCGTTGCCCAGCGTCGCGGCGGCAAGCACCTCGCCCGCGCCCATCCCCGACGACGCGAGCAGTTCCATCTCGTGATGCAGCGACGCCCCGGGCGTGACTTGCGGCTCCGCCGCGTCGGTGCCCACGAGAATCGGCACGCCGGCGCGGTGCAGCATCCCCACCAGTTCCTGATAGCGCGCAAAGGTGCGTTCACGGATCGCGAGCGGCCCCGCGGCCGAGCCCTGCAGCCGACGCGGGTTGTCCGCCAGCCAATACGCGCGCAACCGCGGCGGCACGAGCAGGTTGTCGGGATGGTCAATCACCTCGGGGCGATCGACAAAAAAGAGCGTCCCCCAGAAGACCATCAGCGTGGGATCCACCGACGTCCCCTTGGCCGCGATGCGGTCAACCAGGCGCTGGGTTGCGTCCGACGCCGGGTCGAACGAGTGGCGGTCGTCCGGCACCTCGCGCGCAAAGTCGGCCACCGTATAGATGTGCTCGAGCGAGTCGATCCCGTCGTCCACCGCGTCGGGCGTCCGGTACTGCCCGAGATGCCCCGCAACGACGAGCCCGTGCCGATGTCCCTCGACGATCACGCGCTGCCCCACCGCGCGCTCCGTGCCCACATACAGCTTCAGCGTCGTCACGCCAAAGGCCGCCATCCGCTCCACGTACGGCGTCACCAGCGCGGGATCGGTGATGCTCCACCCTACGTCCTGATGCCAGGGCGGCGTGCCGTCGATCAGTCCGCTCCCGGCAAAGATGCGCGGGGCGATCGTCGGGTTCGCATCGGCATAGCGCCGCAACAGCACCTGCGCGGGCACGTTGTCGCCCGTGCTGCGCACGGTCGTGACGCCGTGGCCCAGGAAGAGCGGGAGGATCTCGTCGCCGGTCATCCCCGCCTGAAACAGGATGTGCGTGAGATGCACGTGCGCATCGATGAGCCCCGGGATGACAAACCGGCCGCGGCCTTCAATGACCGTCGCGTCGGCGGGAACCGCGACGTCGGTGGCGGGGCCCACGCGGACGATCCGATCGTCGGAGATGACAATCGTCTGGTCCGGGCGGTGGCGCTGGGTCCGCGCGTCGAAGACCGTCGTGTCGCGGATCGCGAGCACCGCGGGGCGTGGGGCGGCTGCGTGCGCGCGGGCCGGAAACCCGAGCGACAGCCCGGCGCCCGCCGCGAGCCCCACGGAGGTGCGCACGAAGTCGCGGCGACTGGGTACCCTGGGGTCGTGTGTCATTGGTGCGAACTTCACACGCCGCGCACCGCTTCGCCAAGACGGCGCTTGTACATACGTGTTGAAACACCTATATTACGGAATGTCCCTCGACCTCCGCGCCGAACTCAAGCAGGCCAAGCCCTTCGGGAATCTCCGGGAGGAGGCGCACGTCAGCGTCGCGCGGACGGCCGCCGTGCTGCACGACGCCTTTGAGCGGATCCTCAAGCCCCACGGGCTGAGCGCGGCGCAGTACAACGTCCTGCGGATCCTCCGGGGGGCTGGCGACGAAGGGCTGTGTCGTTACGAAGTCCGCGAGCGGATGGTCACGCGAATGCCGGACGTGACGCGCCTGCTCGACCGCCTTGAGGACGCCGGCCTCATCACGCGACTCCGCGGGACCGAGGATCGGCGACTGGTCTCGACCCGCCTGACCAAGAAGGGGCGACACCTGGTCGCGGACCTCGACGGGGAGGTCGCCGCCGAGCATTCCCGCCGACTCGGCCACCTCTCGGACCGCCAGTTGCAGTCGCTGATCGACCTCCTGGCCCTGGCCCGCGAAGGCGCCTGACCCCACCGCAGGGAACTGCCGTTAGTGAATAGGTATACGTGTGTTGCCACACCGACCTAATCGGTCCTCCCGCCGGAAACCCCCACCTGCACCACTGGATCCAATGCCAATCTTTCGCCCCGCCTCCACACAGCAGCTCAACTCCGGGCTCTTCATTGCCCGCATCGTCACCGGCCTGATCTTCGTCGCCCACGGCTCGCAGAAGCTCTTTGGCTACGGCCTCGAGGCCGTGACGGCGGGCTTTGGCCAGGTGGGCATCCTGATGCCCGGCCTCGCGGCCCCCGCAGTCGTTTTTGTCGAGATCCTCGGCGGCCTCGCCCTCGGACTCGGCCTCCTGACGCGCGTCGCCAGCGCCGGCCTCGTGGTCGTGATGCTCGGCGCGACCCTGCTCGTGCACCTTGGCAACGGCTTCTTCCTGCCCACCGGCTACGAGTTCACGCTCTTGCTGGCCGCCATCGCCGCGATGTTCACGCTGACCGGCGCCGGCACCTGGTCGGTGGACGCGCGGATTGCCGCGCGTCGGGCATCGGCGACGAAGTCGCCGTCACGCGCGTGATCGAGCCGGTCACCCAATGATGATCGGGACCGTCGACGTCTACTCGGACATCTCGTGCCCGTGGTGCTTCATCGGCACGCGTCGGCTCGAGGCGATGCTGCGTGAGCGGTACCGCGCGGACCCCCGCACGATGTTCGCGCGCGTGGAGGCGGCGGCCACCACGCGCGGCGTCCGCGGGGTGCCGTTCTTCATCATCAATGAGAAGCTCGCGTTCTCCGGCGCGCAGCCGGTCGAGGTGTTCCGCGGGGCAATTGCGCGGGCGCTGGAGGCGTAAGGCCCGCGCCACAATCTTCGGGATCGGTCGCACGCCACGCGTGACCCGGCGCTATTTTGGGGGAGAAGTAGCGGCGGCCCACCGTCCGCTGACCAACGTCATCCACCGGAGATCCCCTTTTGGCTTTTGGCGACCCCATTCGGCTCGACCGTCCCGTCGATGATGCCACGGACCACATTCTTGGTCCCAGCGATGCAGAGATCACCCTCGTGGAGTATGGCAGCTACGCCTGCCAGTTCTGCCGCGCCGCCAATGCGCGCATCACGAGGCTGCGCGACGAGTTCGGCGACCGAATGCGGTATGTGTTCCGCCACCGGCCGGTGCCGGGCAGCGACCTCGCGCGCCGCGCGGCGGAGCTCGTAGAGTCGGCGCGCACGCCGGAGGACTTCTGGCGCGCCCACCTCACGCTGATGACGCGCTCGGAGGTCCTCACCGCCGAGGATGTCGATGCGGTGGAGGCGCAGCTGCACCGGGGCGGGCCGCCAACCGCCGCCGAGCGGGACGCCACGCACGCGCGCATCGCGTCCGACGAGGCCAGTGCCCACGCAAGCGGCGTGCGGATTACGCCCACGTTCTTCATCAATGGGCGGCGCTACGAGGGCGTCTGGGAGGAGAGCGGGTTCGCGGACGCGATGCTCGGCTCCCTCGGCCACCGCGTGATTGCCGCGGCGCTCGACTTTGCGCGCTGGGCGCCGGCCGCCGGCATCCTGCTCGTCTTCGCCACCTTCCTCGCCCTCCTCATCACCAACACGGCGCTCGGCAGCGCCTTTCTGGCCTTCTGGGAGCAGCCGCTCGCCCTCTCCATCGGCCACCGCACCTTCCAACTGTCGCTGCTCCAGTGGGTGAACGACGGACTGCTCTCGATCTTCTTCCTTGTCGTGGGACTGGAGATCAAGCGGGAGTTCACCATCGGGCATCTCTCATCGCGGCGCTCGGCCGCGCTCCCGCTGGCGGCCGCGCTCGGAGGAATGGTCGGCCCCATTCTCGCATACCTCGCCGTCATCCCGGGCGGGGACTGGACGCACGGCTGGGGCGTCCCGATGGCAACGGACACCGCGTTTGCGGTCGCGCTGATCGTGATGCTCGGCCGCCGCGTGCCGATCGAGCTGCGCGTCTTCCTCACGGCCGCGACCATCATCGACGACATCGGCGCGATCCTCGTCGTCGCGTTCTTCTACTCCTCCAAGCTGAGTCTCGCGTACCTCGCATTTGCCGGGGCCCTCACGTTCGGCCTGTGGCTGCTCAACCGGATGTCGGTGTATCGCCTCGCCCCGTACCTGGTGATTGGCATCGGGCTCTGGTTTGCGGTCCACGAGGCGGGGCTGCACGCCACGCTCGCCGGCGTGATCCTCGCGCTGTTCATTCCCACGCGGCCCGCGCCCAACCTCAACGCCCTGATGAACCAGGCCGACGCGATTCTCAGCGCCGAGGCGCGGCACCAGAGCGAGATCCTGCGCACGGGCCCATCGACGCACGCGCTGCGCGCGCTCGACGCGATCCACGACCGGCTCGAGTCCCCCGCCGACCGCCTGCTCCGCCGCGTCTCCGTGCGGTCGAACTACGTCGTGCTCCCGGTGTTCGCGTTCGCCAATGCCGGCGTGCTCATCAGTATGGACGTGGTCAATGGCCACGAGCCGTTGATGCTCGCCATCATCACCGGCCTCGTCCTCGGCAAGCCCATCGGCATCATCGGGTTCTCGTGGCTGGCCGTCGCCACGGGCCTCGCCACCAAGCCCGCCGAGTACTCCTGGCGGCAGCTCCTCGGCGCCGGCGCGCTCTCCGGCATTGGCTTCACGATGTCGCTCTTCATCGCGGGACAGGCCTTCACGGACGCGGAAAGCTTTGCGGCCGCGAAGATCGCGGTGTTCGGCGCGTCGTTTGTGGCAGCGCTCGTCGGCGTCGCCATCCTCTGGCGGCCGCGGCGCGGGGCGGAAATCACAAACGGAGCGTGAATCGGCGTGCTCGAACTCGACCTCATCCATACGCTCGCGTTTGGCGGCGTGACGCTGTTTGCCGGCTACGGCCTGCGCAGGGTGGTTCCGCCCCTCGCACGCTACAACATCCCGGCACCCGTGATCGGCGGGCTGCTGGTCGCGGTCGCCGTGCTGGTCTTCCGGCAGTACGACATCGCGCCCCCGCAGTTCGACACGACGCTCCAGGCGCCGCTGATGATCGCGTTCTTCACGACGATCGGCTTTGGCGCGAGCCTCTCGCTCCTGAAGGTCGGCGGGCCGCAGGTCCTGCTCTTCTTTGGGCTCGCCACGGTCTTTGCCATCCTCCAGAACGTGGTCGGCGCGCTGATTGCGATTCCGTTTGGCCTGGACCCGCTCTTTGGCGTGCTGGCCGGGTCCGTGACGCTCACGGGCGGGCCGGCCACCGGCCTCGCGTTCGCCCCGCTCTTCGAGCAGGCCGGCGTGCCGGGGGCGGCCACGATTGCGGTGGCGGCGGCGATGGGAGGCATTGTGGCCGGCGGCATCATCGGCGGGCCGGTGGGCACGTACCTGATCGAGAAGTATCGCCTGGCCAAGCCCAAGCACGGCCAGTCGCCCACGCGCACGCCGGTGGCCCAGAACCTCGTGGAAGACCAGCTCGCCGAACCCGCGACGGCCACGCCCGAAGGCGAGGATGTCGAGTCGTACGCGCTGCTCAAGAATATCGTCGTGATTCTCGTGGCGATGTGGGCGGGCCACTGGGTGAGCGCGTGGTTCACCGCGCTGGGCATCACGCTGCCCGCGTACATCGGCGCGATGCTGGTGGCGGCCCTGATCCGGAACCTCGACGATGTCACCGGCTGGCTCAGGCTCTCGCAGCGCGTGATTGACGACCTCGGCGCCGTGGCGCTCTCGCTCTTCCTCGTGCTCGCGCTGATGACGCTGCGGCTGTGGGAACTGGCGAACCTCGCGCTGCCGCTCGTGGTGATCCTGATCGCGCAGGTGACGCTCGTGGCGCTGGTCTGCCTGTGGCCGATCTTCCGGCTGATGGGGCGCGATTATGAATCCGCCGTGATGAGCGGCGGCTTCATCGGCTTTATGCTGGGCACCACCGCCAACGCGATGGCCGTGATGCGCGCGCTCGTCGAGCGCTACGGGCCTGCGCCCCGGGCCTTCCTCGTGGCACCAATGGTCGGCGCGTTCTTCATTGACTTCACCAACGCCCTGATCATCACGGCATTCCTCAATATCCTGGGGTGACGCCGGCCGCCGCCGTGCGATTCCACGCCGGCGGCCGAATGCCGTGCAGGTGCTCCACGAAAAAGTCCCACATCTTCCGGTCGCCGTACGCCGCGCTGGGGCCGCGCCGTCCGCCGCCGTGGTCCTCGCCCGGCATCACCAGCAGGTCGAACGCCTTGTTCGCGCGGATCAGCGCGTCCACCACCTGCATCGTGGACGCCGGGTCCACGTTGGTGTCGAGTTCGGGCACCACGAGCAACAGCTCGCCCTGGAGCCTGTGCGCGTGGACGACGTTTGAGCTCGCCGCGTACTCGGGGCCGATCGGCCACCCCATCCACTGCTCGTTCCACCAGATCTTGTCCATCCGGTTGTCGTGGC
>CAYXQS010000125.1:0-6124 GCA_964466515.1 uncultured Gemmatimonas sp.
GCCCACAGGGCGGCGACGAGCTCAACCTGATCCAGCGGGGCCGCAACTACGGCTGGCCGGTGATCGGCTTCGGCGTGAACTACCGGACGGGGACCGCGATCCACAGCGGCACCACGCGCGACGGGATGGAACAGCCGGTGAAGGTCTGGGTGCCGTCCATCGCGACGTCGGGACTGCTCTACTACACGGGCGACCGGTTCCCCGGGTGGCGCGGGAGCGTCTTCGCGGGCGGGCTGGCCGGTGAGGTGCTCGTGCGCCTGACACTCGACGGCCAGCGCGTGGTCGGTGCCGAGGACCTCGTACAGCGGCACGGCCGGATCCGCGACGTGCGCCAGGGGACCGACGGGCTCATCTATCTCGCCATCGACGACCGCGCCAACGGCCCCACCGCCATCGTGCGACTGGAGCCCGTGCCGCGCTGACCCGGCAGCCGCCTACGCGGGCGGCTATGCGCGGTCGTCCATCGGGGCGAAGTTCGACAGGAACTGCAGTTCCTGTGGCGTGAGCGCCGCCATTCCCTCGCGGTTGATCTTGTCGAGGATCCGGTCGACCTCCTCGCGTGTCAGTTCGTGGACGCCCTGGAGATTGAGCTGGTCGCGCGAGAGACCGGCGGCGCGCCGCGCGGTGGGCGGCACGGCCTGCACGCGCCGGCGGAACCGGTGGGCGCCGGAGTTCCGGCGCAGCCACCAGAGGTACGCAAAGGCGCCGACATAGCCGCCGAGGTGCGCGAAGTGCGCGATGCCGCCGCCGCTCCCGCCGAACCCGGAGAACAGCGCCATCGCCGTGGTGAGCACCACGAGCACGCGCGCCTCGATCGGGAGGATCCCCCAGATGTAAATCCGCTCGCGCGGCCAGAACATCGCGAACGCCATCATCACGCCGTACGTCCCGGCCGACGCGCCGATCACCCCCGCCCCGGGCGAGAAGATGAGCGAGAAGAGCGCGCCGCTCACGCCGCTCACGAGGTACAGCGTGATGAAGCGCGCGCCGCCCAGCCGCGATTCCACGCGGCCGCCGAAGAAAAAAAGCACCAGCATATTGAACAGGATGTGCGTGAAGCTCCCGTGCAGCAGCATATACGTCACCAGCGTCCACGGGCGCACCAGCACCGCCGACGGCACGAAGACGAAGAGCGCCTCCACCATCGGCGTGATCCGCTGCAACGCATAGACGCCGACGGTGACCGCCAGGATCCGCGTGACCCACGGGGTCATCGGCCGTCCCCCGTCACGGCGTGTCCATCAGTTGGCGCGTGAGGTACACGTACTCCAGTGTCGAGCGGCGCGCGGTCTCGAGCAGGTTCGCGCCCGCGGCGTGCCCGCCGTCGGTGTTCTCGTAGAAGAGATACCGATAGCCGAGCGACTCCAGCTTCGCCGCGGCCTTGCGTGCGTGGCCCGGATGCACGCGGTCGTCCTTGGTGGACGTCAGGATGAACGGCTCCGGATAGTTGCGCCCCGCGCGGATCGCCTGGTACGGCGAGTACTCCTCGATCCACGCGCGCTCCGCGGGGATGTCGGGGTTGCCGTACTCCCCCATCCACGACGCCCCCGCGAGCAGCCGATGGTACCGCAGCATATCGAACAGCGGCACCTGGATCACCACGGCGCTGAAGAGCTCGGGCCGCTTGGTCATCGCAACGCCCACGAAGAGCCCGCCCTGGCTGCCGCCCATAATGCCGAGCCGCCGCGGCGACGAGAACCCGCGCGCAATGATGTCTTCGGCCACGGCAATGAAGTCCTCGTGCGCCTTGTGCCGGTTGGCGCCGATGGCCGCCTGATGCCACGCCGGCCCAAACTCGCCGCCGCCGCGCGTGTTGGCCACGGCGTACGATCCGCCGCGCTCGAGCCACAGCTTGCCGCGCAGCGCCGAGTAGCCCGGAAGCTGCGACGACTGGAATCCGCCGTAGCCATAGAGGAGCGTCGGGGTGGAGCCGTCGCGTGGGGCGCCGACCTTCCGCACGATGAAGTACGGGATCTGCGTCCCGTCCGCCGAGGTCGCCTCGTACTGCTCCACGACGAGCCCCGTGGCGTCGAACTTCGCGGGGGATGCCTTCGCCTCCTCAACGGCGCCGGTGGAGGCGTCCGCGAGCAGCAGGGTGTTGGGCGTGGTAAAGCCCGAGACCCACACGAAGACCTGATCGGTGCGCCGCGTCGCCGACCCGAGCCCCACCGTGACGTTCTCCGGCAGCGCGAGCCGGGTGCGGGTCCATCCCTGCGCGCCCGGCGCGTAGGCGTAGACCGCCCCGCGCACATTCTCGTAGAGCGCGACGACGAGCCGGGTGCGCGTGAGCGTCAGGCCCTGCACCGCCTCGCGCGGGCCCGGCCGCAGCACGAGTTCCGCCTTGGCCTCGGCCGGCCTCGCCAGCAGCGTCGCCAACTCGTACGCGAGCACGTCGCCGGACCTCCACCCGTTCCAGTCCTCGTAGGTGGTAAAGAGCACGCGGTCGCCAAGGATCCCGTGCAGGTTGGAGCGCGCCGGGAACGGCAGCGGCGTCGTGCCGGCGGTCGTCAGGAGATGGACGTCGCTTTCCCAGAAGGTGCGGCCGTTCGTAATCAGCACCGCGCGCACCGTCCCGTCGGCGTCGCGCAGCGTGAAGCCACCCGCGGAGACATCGGCCGGCCGGCCGCGGAAGACCTCGCGCGCACGATCGAGCGGCTGCCCGCGCGTCACGCGCTTCACCACGTACGCGTAGCCCGAACCCGTGACCTCCCCCGGCGTCCATTCGCGCGCCACGAGCCAGGTGTTGCGGTCCACCCAGGAGGCGGACTGCTTCCCCTCGGGGAGCGTGAAGCCGTCCGCGATGAAGCGGCGTTCCTGCGCGTCGTACTCACGGACGGTGACCGCGTCCTTCCCGCCGTCGGACAGCGAGACGAGGCAGTAGCGGTTCTCGGGCGGGAGGCAGTTGGCGCCGCGATACACCCAGTTGGCGTTCTCCGCGCGCGCGAGCGCATCGACGTCGAGGACCGTCGTCCACTGCGGGTCGGCGGAGCGATAGCTGGCGAGCGTGGTGCGGCGCCAGATCCCGCGGACGTGCTCGGCGTCCTGCCAGAAGTTGGTGATCGCGTCGCCGAGGAACCCCGGCGAGGGAATGCGATCGGAGGCGTTGACGATCTCGAGCGCGGCGGCGTGGAGCGGCGCGTAGCGCGGGTCGCCCTGCAGCACGCCGAGCGATCGCGCGTTGCGCTCGCGGACCCACGCGAGGGAGCGCTCGGACTCGACGTCCTCGAGCCAGACGAAGGGATCGTCGGTGGGCGCGGGGGCGGTTGGCGCCTGGGCGGCGAGGGGCGTGCCAGCGAGCAGAACGGCGCTCGCGGCGAGGGCGAGGAGGCGCGTGAGGTTCGGCATCCCATAAAATAGTCGTTGCGCGTCGAGTGCGGGTGAGCGCCTCCCGCTCGGCCGGGGGCTATAGTTCGAAGGACAACCAGCCCCCACTCGCCGAAATGCGCCTTCGCCCGTCCAATCCGCACACCGCACGCCGTCCGCCGCCGACGGCGGAGGACGTGTACGCCGGACCGATCCGCGGCGAGCTGCTGGGGGCCGAGCAGCTGGCCGAGCGCGCGCGCACGCTGGCCTACGAGCAACGCGCCGCGCCCGAACGCCGCCGTCCCCGCCTGCGCAAGCGACCGGCACGGCTCCTCGTCCGCCTCTCGCACACGCGCGCGCTCCTCGACACGATCCACGGCCGCCTGGCCGCCGCGACCGCCCGGGGCACCGACGTCGGGCCGGCCGGCGACTGGCTGCTCGACAACATCCACGTGATCCGCGAGCACACGCGGCAGGTCCACGAGAGCCTGCCCAGCGACTACTTCCGCCAGTTGCCGCTGCTCGTTGACGGGCCGCTCGCCGAGTACCCGCGCGTCTATGAAATCGCGATCACGCTGATCTCCCACACCGAAGGGCGGATCGACATCGAGGACGCCGACCGGTTCGTCGGCGCATTCCAGGAATCGCAGCCGCTCACCATCGGGGAACTCTGGGCGATCCCGGCGATGCTGCGACTCGGCCTCATCGAGAGCGTGCGACGGATGGCGCTGCGGACGATCCAGCGCCTCGACGAGATCGAGGCCGCCGACACGTGGGCCGCACGGCTCCTCCTCGAGTCGACGGGGAGCGCGGGCGCAATGCGCGCCGCATTCGCCGGGTTCGTGGCGGCGCGCCCGCCCATCACGCCGGCCTTC
The DNA here is from genome assembly GCA_964466515.1 of uncultured Gemmatimonas sp. Classification (GTDB taxonomy): domain Bacteria; phylum Gemmatimonadota; class Gemmatimonadetes; order Gemmatimonadales; family Gemmatimonadaceae; genus Pseudogemmatithrix. Next base: position 4,179 of record CAYXQS010000125.1, read on the forward strand.
GTGTCGCGCCTGCTGCAGCGCCTCCGCGCCGCGACAGGCGCCGTGCGGCCGCTGGTGGGGCTCGAGCAATGGTTCGCCGAGGAAGGGCTCGCGCCGACCGAGGCCGCGACGCGCGCCGCCGAGCGGCTCGCACTCTCCGCGCTCGTGATGGCCAACAGCATCACCAGCCTGCGCGGCATCGCGCAGCGCGACTGGCAGCAGTTCGTCGAGGCCCAGAGCGTGATGGAGCGGATCCTCCACGAGGACCCGGCGGGAATCTACCCGCGGATGACCTTTGCCACGCGCGACGCGTACCGTCACGCGGTGGAGCGGATTGCCCGTGGGGCGGCGCTGGACGAAGGCGACGTCGCGCGGCGCGCCGTCGCCCTCGCGGAGGCGGACCGGGACACGCCGCGGCGCTCGCACGTCGGGCACTGGCTGGTGGACGATGGCGTCGCCGCCCTCGAGCGGGACACCGGGTACGTCGCGCCAATGGGCACTCGGTTCCAACGCTGGGTGCTCCGACACCCGCTCGCCGTGTACACCACCGGACTCACCGGCGGCACGGCGGCCGCGCTTGCGCTCGTGTTCGCGCTCGCCGGTCCCGGCGCCTGGACGACGTGGCTGCCGGTCCTGCTCGCGACGATCCTGCCGGCCTTCGACATCGCCGTGCAGGGTCTCAGCCAGTTCGTCTCCACGACGCTGTCCCCGCGCATCCTGCCCAAGCTCGACTTCCGCGCGTCGGGCGTGCCCGAGGAATGCCGGACCGCCGTCGTCATTCCCACCTTGCTGCCGAGCGTGGAGACGGCCGAGGAGGCCCTGTCGAACCTCGAAGTGCAGTACCTCGCGAACCGTGGCCCCAACCTGCACTTCGCGCTCCTCACCGACTTCACCGACGCGCCGACCGAGACGCGCGAGACGGACGGTGCCATCGTCGCGGCGGCCGTCGCCGGGATCCGCGCGCTGAACGCCCGGTATGCGGGCGATGGCGCGCCGGCCTTCCATCTCTTCCATCGCCCCCGACGCTGGAATCCCTCGCAGGGCGTCTGGATGGGGTGGGAGCGCAAGCGGGGGAAGCTCGCCGAGTTCAATCGCGCGCTGCGTGGCGCACCCGTCGGCGCGTTCTCGGTGATCGAGGGCGACATCACGCTGCTTCGCCGCGTACGCTATGTCATCACGCTCGACGCCGACACGGTGCTCCCGCCGGAGGCCGCGGTCGCACTCATCGGCACGCTCGCGCACCCACTCAACCACGCGGTCTACGATCCGCGGCGCCAGCGCGTCGTACAGGGGTTCGGCATCCTGCAGCCGCGCGTGGGCGTCTCGTTCGCCAGCGCGCACCGCTCGCGCTTTGCCCGCATCTTCTCCGGCCACCCAGGGGTGGACCCGTACACGACCGCCGTCTCCGACGTGTACCAGGACCTGTTCGGCGAAGGCAGCTTCACCGGGAAGGGGATCTACGACCTCGACGCGCTGGAGACGGCGACGCAGTCGCGGTTCCCCGAGAACACGCTGCTCTCCCACGACCTGATCGAGGGGAACTACGCGCGGGCCGGACTCGTCACCGACATCACCGTCTTCGACGACTATCCGGCGCGCTACCTGACCTACTCGCGGCGCAAGCACCGGTGGATCCGCGGGGACTGGCAGCTGCTCGGATGGCTGCGGGCCACGGTGCCGGGCGTCGACGGCCGCGAGCGCAACCGGCTCTCCGGGCTCAGCCGCTGGAAGATCCTCGACAACCTGCGGCGCAGCACGGTGGAGATCGCACAGTTCGCGTTGCTCATCGCCGGCTGGACGGTGCTGGGCGGGTCCCCGCTGCGCTGGACGACGCTCGTGCTGCTCCACGTGGCGGCGCCGTGGATCATCTCCCTTGGCCTGGCGCTCATCCGTCCGGCCAGCGGGGTGTCGCTCGGCGCCTACTATGCGGCCGTCGGCCGGGACGCGATCACGAGCCTGCAGCAGTG
>CAYXQS010000126.1:0-2524 GCA_964466515.1 uncultured Gemmatimonas sp.
CGGGGGTTCGAATCCCTCTTCGCCCATCCCCGGAAGTTGCGGAACTACATCGCGATGCCCCGGGGTAGATAGTCTAACGTCTTGGAGGAGTTGACAGTGCCGGCACGGCTTTCTGCCCGTTCTCTTGCAACGCTCGCGGTCATCGCGTCCGCGTCCGGATTCGTCGAACTCGGCGCCCAGGCGCCGGTGCGGCGTCCGCCGCGTCCCGATACGCCGTTTATGACCGTGCAGGTCTTCCGCTCTGCGGACAAGATCGCCGGCCCAGCGGCATCGGATGCGCTCCGCGAGCGCCTCATCCAGACCTTCCCGGGCCCGGTCCTGTGGGTCATCGAGAAGGAGCGTCTCGTCGAGCTCCTCGAGCAGTCGGGGTACCCGGTCAATGAGCAGCTGGGCCGCACGGACGAGAACTCCCTGGCCAAGTTCCAGCGCGCCGACGAATACATCCGCGGGTCGGTGACCCGTGAGGCCGACGGCCAGTACCGCGTGGACGCCCAACTGGTGCTCACCCGCGACGCGACGCTCACGCAGCCGCTGCCGCCGTCGCGCGGCCGGACGCCGGAGCGCGCCGCGACCGGCCTGGTGCGCGCGGTGCAGCAGGCCCGCGGCCAGTTGCCCGAGGAAAAGCGGTGTATGGAGCACGCGCGCGCCGACCGGTACGCGCAGGCAATCACCGAGGCCAACAAGGCCATCGCGGACTATCCGAGCGCCACGCTGGTCCGGTACTGCAAGCTGAACGTGCTCGTGCGCCAGCAGGCGTCGCCGGGCGAGATCCTCCTGGTCGCGGACGAGATCCTCGCGATCGATCCCAACAGCCGCAACGCGCTGGCGCTCGCCGCCGACGCCCACAAGGCGGCCGGTGACGTCGACAAGGCCAACGAGCTCCTCGTCCGCCTCCTCGCCGCCGAGCCGAACAACACGGCGCTCGCCCAGCAGGTGGTCGACGAGTTGGCCGCGAGCCGACGGTATGACGTGGCCAAGCAGATCGTGGTGCAGGCGGTGCAGGACAACCCGGGCGACGTGGCCCTCGTGCGCCTGCAGTTCCTGATCCTCAGCGCGGCGGGCGACTACAAGCCGGCAATCGCGACGGGCGAGGAGATGATCCAGCTCGACACGGCGCTGGCCGATGTGCCGTTCTTCACGCGTCTCACCGCGCTCTATGCGGCGGACAGCCAGCCGACGAAGGCCGCCGACGCGGCGCGGCGCGGCACGGACAAGTTCCCCAACAACACGGACCTCTGGCAGTTGTATGCGCAGACGCTCCGCGGCTCGGGGCAGGTGCGCGAGTCGATCGATGCGGCCAAGCGGGCGTTGGCCATCAACCCGGACATCGCCAGCGGATGGCTCCAGGTGGCGCAGGCCTACCTGGAACTGGCCGAGACCGACAGCGCGGTGGCGGCGCTGCGAAACGCCACGGCGGCCGGCGACAACGCGGACTTCATTGCGACCCTCGCGTCGGGCATCGGCAACCAGAAGCGGCTCGCCGGCGCGGCGGACTCCAACGTGGTGACGCTGCAGGAGGGCGTGGCGCTCCTGCAGTGGTCGGACAGCGTGGCGATGCTCCGCGACTCGGCGGGTGCGCCGAACGCGCGCCGCGCCCGGGTGCAGGCCACGCCGGAGACGCGCTCGCGCGTGAAGTTCATCCTCGGCGCGACGGCGGTGACGCTGGCGTCGACCGCGGCCAACCGTGCGGTGGCTCCCAAGAGCTGCGAGCTGGCGCGGGTGGCGGAAGAGGCCCTCATCACGGCGCGGATCGCGCTCCCGGGCGGGGCGATGTTCAACCAGAGCTCGACGCTCCAACTGCTCGAGTCGGTCCCGCAGTACGGCGAGTACGTGGCCAGCCTGGTCAAGTCGTTCTGCAAGTAGGCCAGTGATTCGGCAGGACCGGACGCCCGCCGTCGCCCCGTGCGACGGCGGGCGTCTGCGTTCTGGGCGTCAGGGTGTCATCTTTCAGCCTGTGACCGCTCCCTTGATCCCGCCGATTCCGCCCGCCGGCGCCCACGACAGCGACTGGCACGCCCCCGTCCTCCTCGCCGAGGTGTGCGCGGCGCTTGACGCGTCGCCGCGGATCCTCGACGGCACGCTCGGCGGCGGCGGCCACGCCGAGGCGTTGCTGGAACGCGGGCACGCGGTCGTCGGCCTCGACCGCGACCCTGCCGCGCTCGCCACGGCGAGCGAGCGCCTCGCGCGATTCGTGGCGTCCGGCGCCTTCGTGCCGGTGGCGGGGAACCACGACGCCATCGACGACGTCGCGGCGCTGGCGGGCCAACGCTTTGACGGCATCCTCCTCGATCTCGGCGTTTCGTCGCGGCAGCTCGACGACGATGCGCGCGGCTTTTCATTCCGCCCCGGCGTGGCGCTCGATATGCGGATGGACCCGGCGCTGGAGCGCACGGCGGCCGACTGGCTCAACACCGCCGACGAGCGCGAGATCGAACGCGTGCTGCGCGAGGCGGGGGATGAGCGGAAGGCGCGGCGGATGGCGAAGGAGGTCGTCCACCGGCGCGACCATCGGCCCTTTGCGGTG
>CAYXQS010000126.1:2534-4229 GCA_964466515.1 uncultured Gemmatimonas sp.
CAGGTCGTCGCTCACCGCAAAGGGCCGATGGTCGCGCCGGTGGACGACCTGGTGGGCGCCATCCGCGCGGTGCTCGGTCCCCGCAGCGGCCCGGGCGACTTCGCCCGGCTCTTTCAGGCCGTGCGGATCGCGGTGAACGATGAGATCGGCGGCCTCACGCGCGGGCTTCGCTCGCTCCGCGAGCGGCTCGTGCCGGGCGGGGTGCTGGCGGTGATTGCCTACCACTCGGGGGAGGACCGCGCCGTGAAGCACGCCTTCCGCGAGTGGAGCACGGCGTGCCACTGCCCGCCGCGGCAGCCGATCTGCACCTGCGGGGGCGTGGCCGCGGGCGAGACGGTCACGCGGAAACCGATCCTTGCCGGCGACGCGGAGCTCGCGGCCAACCCGCGTGCCCGGAGCGCACACCTGCGCGTGTGGCGCCGCGCGGCGGCAGGGGGCTGAGCGATGCGCGGCCGCACGGTGGTCTTTCTCGCGCTGCTCGGTTTCTTCCTGGTGGCCACAGGCGTCATATGGAGGCGGAGTCTCGGGATCGCGCAGGCCCGGGAACTTCGCGCGCTTGAAGAACGTCGGACCGCGCTCGAGGCCGAGCGGGCCGCCCTGGACGGGGCGATCCGCGACGCGTCGAGTCGGGCCCGACTCGCCGGCATCGCCGAGGACCGCCTCGGGATGCGCATCCCGCCAGAGAGTCTCGTGATCATCCTCCCGCGCCCAGAACGGGCTCCACAGCCCAAGTGATTCGCGTCAGCCGCGTCGGCGTCGTGCACGGGGGATTCCTGCTCTTCGCCGCGGCGCTCATTGGGCGCGCGGCGTGGGTGCAGTTGGGCGAGACGGACCGGTGGCGTGCGCGGGCGCGCGGGCAGCAGGTGTCCTCGGCCGAACTCCCGGCGGCGCGCGGCGCGATCCTCGACGCCGCCGGCACCGTGCTCGTCGAAAGCCGCGAGGTGGTCCGGCTCGACGTCGCGCCGCGCGAGGTGCGGAAGCCCGACCACCTGCGCACCGCGCTGCGCCGCGTCGGCGTGCCCCCCGAGATGATTGCGCGCGCCACCGATCCCGCACGCGCCTGGGTGGAGCTTCCCGGCCGCTACCTGACCACCGAGGTGGCCGACCTGCTCGCGATGCGCGGCGTGCATCCGCGCGCCTCGAGCGCGCGCGTGCCGCCCGCGACCGACGGCCTGCGTCGCCTGCTCGGCGTGGTGGATGCGAACGGGGCGGCCGTGGACGGCATCGAGTCCGCGCTCGACACGCTCCTCCGCGGGACGGCGGGGCGGAGTGCGCTGCTGCGGGACGGCGGGGGACGCCGTTTTTCCACGCCGGACGAGGAACGCACGCCCGCCGTGACCGGACACACCGTGGTCCTCACGCTGCATCACGGGCTGCAGGACATCGTGGAGCGCGCGCTGGCGGATGCGGTCTCGCAGATGGGCGCGAGCGGCGGGGACATCGTCGTGCTCGACCCGCACAGCGGCGCGATTCGTGCGCTCGCCAGTCGCCGCGCCAATGCGCGCGCCTCGGGCGCGACCGCGCTCACCGAACCGTACGAGCCGGGCTCCACGCTCAAGCCGTTTGTGGCCGCGGCGCTCCTCGATCGCGGGCGCGTACGCGTGAACGACTCGGTGCCGACCTACAACGGCGAGTGGCGTCTCAAGTGGCGCACCATCCACGACGTGCACCGCGCGCGCGCACTGAGTTTCGCCG
>CAYXQS010000126.1:4239-4878 GCA_964466515.1 uncultured Gemmatimonas sp.
CCCGACGAGATCAGTTTCGCCGAGGTGATCCGCCACTCGTCGAACATCGGAATGGTGCAGTTCAGCGAGCGGCTGACGCCGCGCGAGCAGTACGAGGCGCTCCGCGACGCCGGGTTCGGGATGACGACGGGCCTGCCGTACCCCAGCGAGTCGCCGGGGCGGCTGTATCCCGTGCACCAGTGGTCGGCCGTCTCGCAGGCGTCGCTGGCAATGGGGTATGAGCTCTCCGTGACCCCCGTGCAACTCGCCATAGCGTATGCCGCCTTTGCCAATGGCGGCGAGCTCCTCGAGCCGACGCTCGTGCAGGAGGTCCGCACGAACGCGGGCGAGGTGGTGTGGCGCGCCGAGCGCCGCGTGGTGCGCCGGATGATGTCCGAGGCGACGGCGGCCGTGATGCTCGGGCTGCTGCGCGACGTGGTCTCCGAGGGCAGCGGGATGTCGGCGGACCTGGTCACCTTCGAGGTCGCGGGGAAGTCCGGCACCGCGCGGCGCACGAGTGCCGATGGCCGCGGCTATGAGGCGGGCGCGTACACCGCGAGCTTCGTGGGGCTCTTCCCGGCCGATCGGCCGCAGTACGTGATCCTGGTGAAGCTCGACAACCCCAGTGGCGCGTACTATGGCGGCCGCACGGCGGCGCCG
>CAYXQS010000126.1:4888-6057 GCA_964466515.1 uncultured Gemmatimonas sp.
TGGTGCTGGAGGCCGCCATTGCCGCCCGCGACGCCGCGCTCGACCGGCAGCGGTTGTCGGAGGCGCCGCGTCGCCGCGCGGCCGCCACGGCAGAGACGCCCGAGAGCGTGCGGGTGCGCGAAGCCGCCGCCGAGCGGGATGCCGTGGCAGCGACGCCGTTCGTCTTTGAGCTCGGCGCGCCGATGCCGAGCGCCCGGGTGGCCGTGCGGGACCGCGCGGTGCCGGATGTGCGCGGGATGCCCACGCGTCGCGCGGTCCGCGAGCTGCACCGCGCGGGGTTCCGCGTGCGGCTCGTCACCGGCGGCGAGGGGCCGGCCGGTACGCAGCCCGCCGCGGGGACGATCCTGCGCAACGGGTCGGTGGTGCGCCTGACGGCTGCGCGATGAGCGGCGGCGTCGCGACCACGGTCCTGCGCGCGGCGCTCGAGGCCGCCGGGGGACTGGTCGCCGTGCGCGGCGAGTTGCCGGCCACCGTGGCCGCACTCACCGACGACAGCCGGCAGGTCGCGCCGGGAGCGTGCTTTGTTGCGGTGCGCGGGAGTGCGATGGACGGCCACGCCTTCCTTTCGCCGGCCGCCGGTGCGGGGGCGACGCTGGTGATTTGCGAGGATGCCGCGGCAACGACGCTCCCGGCGTTCGTGGTACGGGATTCGCGCGCGGCCGCCGCCATCGCGGCGGCCGCCTTTTACGGCGAGCCGGCCACGGCGCTGCGCATTGTCGGCGTCACGGGGACCAACGGCAAGACGACCACCGTCTCGCTGCTGCGGCATCTTCTCGATGCCCCGGACGCCCCGGCAGCGAGCATCGGCACGCTCGGCGTGCTCCTCGGCACCGGGGCCGCGCTGCCGGGCGGGGCGGGGCTCACGACGCCCGGGCCGATTGAGCTGCAGCGCGTGTTGCGCGCGCTCGCGGATGCCGGCGTGCGGCGCGTGGCGATGGAGACGTCGTCGCACGCCTTGCATCAGGAGCGCGTGGGCGGCCTGCGGTTCGCGGCCGGGGTATTCACCAACCTCACGCGCGATCATCTCGACTATCACGGTACGATGGAGTCGTACCTGGCGGCGAAGGCCCTGTTGATTGCGGCGCTGGAGCCGACCGGCACGGCGGTGATCAACGCCGACGATCCGGCGTGGCGCGCGCTGCCCAAGGCCCCGACGACACTGCGCTTTG
>CAYXQS010000127.1:0-1642 GCA_964466515.1 uncultured Gemmatimonas sp.
CGGTGACGCTACCGCGTAAACAGGGCGCGTGAGTGGGGGGATCCGGGGGACGCGGGCACAAAGTTCACGGAATCGTCATCGAATCCCGTGACCTGGCCTCATTCACCCAGGGTAGCATCGGGAAAGCGCGGTACGCGTGGCGTCCCGGCGGCGTTGGGGGGGCGGTCTCGGCAGTTAAGCGAATCTTAATCTTTGCCCGATTACACGTTTCCCAAGGGACCGATAGTTTCCGGCACGGTAGACGTCCAGCGGCAGTGGCGTCATCACGCGATGGTCCACGACTGAGGAGTACAGGCGTGTTCAACAACCTGATCGAGTCGAAGCCGAAGAAGCAGCGCTCATTGGGCGCGTCGATAGTCTCGACGTTCTTCCATCTGGCGATCATCGGACTCTCCGTCTACGCGACGGCGAACGCCGGGAACGAGGTGGAGGAGGAGATTGTCCAGAAGGTGGACTTCATCGAGGTGAAGAAGGACGAGCCGCCGCCGCCCAAGGACGAGCCGCCCCCGCCGCCGCCCGACGCCGTGATCGCGCCGCCGCCGCCCAAGGGCTTCCAGGTGCTCGCCGCGCCGGTGAACATCCCCGACGTGATTCCCGAGATTGACCTGTCCAAGGCGCTCACCAACGAGGACGACTTCTCCGGCAAGGGCGTGGCCGGCGGTCTCGCCTCGGGCGTCGTCGGCGGCACGGGCCCGGTCAACCAGGACCAGACGTACTTTGACTTCCAGGTCGAGAAGCCGGTGGGTTCGCTCCCCGGCGGCGTGACCCTCCGCTACCCGGACATCCTGCGGGCCGGCGGCGTGGAAGGGCAGGTGCTCGCGGAGTTCACGGTGGATACCACCGGCCGCGTGATCATCTCGACCTTCCAGGTGCTCCGCAAGGACCACGACCTGTTTGAGGCGGCGGTGCGCAGCGCGCTGCCGAGTATGCGCTTCCTGCCGGCGGAGATCGGCGGGCGCAAGGTGAGGCAGAGGGTGCAGCAGCCGTTCGTGTTCGCGATTCAGCGTTAAGTCCCCGCTTCAACACTTCCGAGGAGAACTGCAGCGATGGATATGTCCATTGGTTTCATTTGGGCGCACAGCCCGCCGTTCGCGAAGGGCATTTGGGTCGTGCTGGCCATTATGTCGCTCTGGTCGTTGAGCACCGCGTTCGGCAAGTGGTGGAACCTGCGCAAGGCCCAGAAGGAGACCCTGAAGTTCGCGCCCGAGTTCTCGCAGTTCCTCGAGGAGGACAACCTCTCGGAAGCGATCAACCTCGCGCAGTCCTATAAGAAGTCGCACGTCGCGCGCGTCCTGGGCGGCGCCCTCGACGAAGTGAAGCCGCTGATCCTCGACGGCTCCGTGACGGTCTCCGACATCAACTCGGCCGAGCGCGCGGTGGAGCGCAATATGCTCGTCGAGATCGTGTCGCTGAAGCGCGGCCTCGCGATCCTCGCCACGGTGGGTTCGACTGCGCCGTTCGTCGGTCTGCTCGGCACGGTGTTCGGCATCATCAACGCCTTCGCCGCGATGGGTGCGGCGGGTTCGTCGGGCCTGTCGTCCATCATCGTCGGCATCGCCGAGGCGCTCATCGCGACCGGCTTCGGCCTCCTCGTCGCCATTCCGGCGGTGTGGGCCTACAACTACTTCCAGACGAAGATCGA
>CAYXQS010000127.1:1652-6034 GCA_964466515.1 uncultured Gemmatimonas sp.
GCGGAAATGACGTACGTCTCGAAGGAAATGATCGACTACCTGATCAAGGGTGTCTCGGGCGAGTTCGGGCGCTCGCGCTTCACGCGCGAGTTCAACACGGCGGCCGCGAAGGGCAACGCGCCGATCTCGCAGTAATCCGCAGACCTCAAGGAGAGATCGCCGATGGGTATGTCCGTCAGTGCCGGGGGTGGCGTCAAGGCAGAGCCGAACGTTGTCCCGATGATCGACGTGATGCTCGTGCTCCTCATCATCTTTATGGTGGTGACGAACATCATCACGTCGGGCTTTCAGGCCGAGCCGCCGCAGGGGGTCAACCTCAAGGCGCATCCCGAGGCTGAGGAAGACCAGGTGCTCGGCATCGACCAGCGGGGCCAGTACTACCTGAACCGGCAGCCGATTCCGAACGAGGAGTTGGGCGAGCGCCTCCAGGCGATCTACTCGGTGCGCACGATGGACCAGATCCTCTACGTGAAGGCCGATAAGACGCTCGAGTACGGCCGCATTCTCGACGCGATGGACGTGGCGTCCAAGCACGGGGTGCGCGTCATCGGGGCGATCACGGACCAGCAGCCGGGCACGATGTCCTCGGTGGCCGGCGACGAGATCAACACGGGCACCACCACGCCTTAGGAGCCGACCAATGGGAATGAGCGTAGGCGGCGGGCACAGCTCGCTGAACAACGAGCCGAATGTCGTGCCGATGATCGACATTATGCTCGTGCTGCTGATCATCTTTATGATTATGCAGCCGTTGATGCGCAAGGCCGTGGACCTGCAGTTGCCGGACCCGCAGCCGTCGGTCTCGACGGTCAATCAGGCCACCGACCAGATCGTGTTGGAGGTCCTGGCGGACGGCAGCTTCGCGGTCAACAAGGCCCCGCTCACGAAGGCGGAGCTTGCGGGGCGCCTGCGGGAGATCTACGACCCGCGGCCCGACAAGATCATTTTCGTGAAGGCCGATCCGACGGTGATCTACCAGGACGTGATCTACGCGATGGACGTCGCCCGCGGCGCCGGGGTGAAGGTCATCGGCATCCCGCCGAAGGACACCAAGTAGCGCATTCGCCGGGCCCGCCCGGAGCGGCTGTTCAATGCGGCGGGCGAACCTTTCGAGGCTCGCCCGCCGTAGTACTTTCACCTGACCGTGACCCTCACTCCGCCCTCGCCGACCGCCAAGCCGCGTCGCCCGCTCCGTCCCCTGCACGGGATCCCGGAGCCGGAGCGTCGCGGCCGTGCGGGACTCGTCCTCTCGGCCCTCTTCCACGCGCTGATCATCCTCGCGCTGATGCTGCCGGCGTATCTCACCCAGCAGGCCCTCGAGGAGCAGCGCGGCACGGGGATCGGGGCCGGGCCGGCCGGTGGCGGTGGGGGCGGGACGCGCGGTACCGGCGGGGAGCTCCGTCCGGAGCGCATCCGCTTCCTGCAGATGGTCCAGCCGGCCCCCGCGAGGTCCGCGCCCCCCACGCCTGCCGTCACGCCCACGCCGGTCATCCCGCCGCCCCCGCCGCCTACGCCGGAGCCTGAGGCCCCGGTGGTGCGCGAGGAGCCCCCTGTGGCCCCACAGCCCGCGGACGCGCCGACCATTCCCGCGCCGGGCGCTGGCGGCGGCACGGGGAGCGACGGCACGGGAGGGACCGGGCCGGGACGTGGGGGGGGGATTGGATCGGGGGTCGGGACTGGCCGCGGGTCCGGCGACGGGCCCGGCACGGGGGGCGGCGGCCAGGATGTCTATCCCCCGACGGTGACCACCTTGGCGCTGCTGCCCATCCCGGTCCCCAACCGCATCCGCCCGTACAAGCTGGTGGCGGCCTTCGAGGTCGACGAGCGCGGCAACGCCCGCCTCCTCTCGTTCAACCCCTCGCGCGACGCCGGGTACAACCGGAAGATCCGCGAGATGCTCGCCGAGGTCCGCTTTCGCCCGGCGACCCGCGCCGACGGCACCCCCGTTCGCGATACGGCCTTTATCACTGCCGAAGCGCCGCGCTGACTGGCCCCCTCGCGGGCGCACGCGTAGTTTCTCCGAGTTGCGCGTCCGACGCCGAGGCTGGCGTCCCCTGCTTCCCCTAATCCCGTTCCCCGATGGCCACCGGCACCGCTGCTGGCGCAGCGCCCACTCCGGGTGTGTCCAACCCCGGCTTCGTGAAGGCGATGACCCTCACGGACGCGACGATGCTCGTCGCCGGCACGATGATCGGCTCCGGCATCTTCATCGTCTCCGCCGATATGGCGCGGACCCTGGGCTCGCCGTTTTGGCTCCTCGTCGCGTGGGTCATCACCGGCGTGATGACGCTCCTGGGCGCGCTCGCCTACGGCGAGCTCGCGGCGATGTATCCGCGCGCCGGCGGCCAGTACGTCTTCCTGCGCGAGGCGATGGGGCCGCTGATGGGCTTCCTCTACGGGTGGACGCTCTTCGTCGTGATCCAGACGGGCACCATCGCCGCCGTGGGCGTGGCATTCGGCCGGTTCCTCGGCGTGCTCTGGCCGACGATCACGCTGGACCGATTTGCCTGGTTTCCGCAGTTCGACATCACGACCGCGGGCGGCGTGATCGAGCTGGGGCTGACGCCACAGCGCCTGGTGGCCCTGCTCACGATCTGGGTGCTGACCTGGATCAACCTGCGCGGGGTGCGGGAGGGGAAGTTCGTCCAGACGACGCTCTCGATCGTGAAGACGGGTGCGCTCGCGGGCCTGATCATCCTCGGCCTGACCATCGGCCGCAACGCCGAGGCGGTGGCGCAGAACTTCGGCAGCGGATTCTTCGGTACCGGCGGCGGTGGCGGCTTCTCGAGCGCCTTCGTGGTCGCGTTCGGCGCCGCGCTGGTGGGATCGCTCTTCTCGAGCGACTCGTGGCACGGCGTCACCTCGGCGGCGTCCGAGGTCCAGGACGCCACCAGGAACCTGCCGCGTGCGCTGCTGCTCGGCACCGGGCTCGTGACGCTGCTCTATGTGCTGGCCAACCTCTCGTACCTGAGCGTGTTGCCGTTCGACGCCATCCAGAACGCGCCCCAGGACCGCGTGGGCACGGCGGTGGCGGAGGGGATCTTCGGGGCCTCGGGCGCGACCATTATGGCCATCGCGATCCTCATCTCGACCTTCGGCTGCAACAACGGGCTCATCCTCGCCGGTGCCCGCGTCTATTGGGCAATGGCGAAGGACGGCCTCTTCTTCAGGAAGGCGGCCACGCTCTCCCTGCGCGGCGTCCCCTCGTGGGCACTCGTCGCACAGGCCATCTGGACCAGCGTGCTCTGCCTCACGGGCACCTACGGGCAGCTCCTCGACTACGTCATCTTCGCGGCGCTGATCTTCTATGCGCTGACGACCATCGGGCTCTTCGTGCTGCGCACCAAGCAGCCCGGGGTGCCGCGCCCGTACAAGGCCATCGGCTACCCCGTGCTCCCCGCCTTGTACGTCCTTTCGGCGGCGGCGGTGGCGGTCATCCTCCTCGTCTCGGACAAGACGCGCGCGCAGGCGCTGTCCGGGCTCGTCGTCGTGCTCCTCGGCGTCCCGGTCTACTTCCTGACCTCGCGGAAGCCGGAGACGGGGCCGTGATGCGTTCACTCTGGGCACGCAAGCCGATTGCGGAGTTGGTCCCGGAGGGCACGCACGGCGGGATGAAGCGGACGCTCGGCACGCGCGACCTGATCGGATTGGCGATCGGCGCGGTGATCGGGGCGGGGATCTTCTCGACGCTGGGCACGGCGGCGGCGGGCGAGATCAACGCGGCGGGCGAGGTGGTGCGCTACGGTGCCGGTCCGGCGCTCGTCGTCTCGTTCCTGCTGCTCGGCGCGGTCTGCGCGCTCTGCGCCCTCTGCTATGCCGAGCTCGCGGCGATGATCCCGCAGGCGGGGTCGGCATACGCGTACACCTACGCCTCGCTCGGCGAGTTCGTCGCCTGGATCATCGGCTGGGACCTGATCCTCGAGTACGCGGTGGGGAACGTCGCCGTCGCGATCGCGTGGAGCGGCTACTTCGAGTCGCTCGTCTCGCCCTTCTTCCATATGCCGGGGTGGCTGACGCACGGCTACTTCCAGGCCCGGGTGAGCTCGGACCCGGCGGTACTCTCGCTCTTCGACACGGCCCCGCAGCTCTTCGGGGTCCCGGTGCTGATCAACCTGCCGGCGTTCTTGATCGTGATGGCGGTGACCTGGCTGCTCGTGATCGGCGTGAAGGAGAGCACGCGCGTCAACAACGTGATGGTGCTCATCAAGCTGGCGGTGCTGGCGCTGTTCGTGATCGTGGGGTCGATGCACGTCGACCCCGCGAACTACCGGCCCTTCGCGCCGAACGGGTTCACCGGGATCCACCACGGCGCGGCCATCGTGTTCTTCGCGTTCATCGGGTTCGACGCGATCTCGACGGCGGCGGAGGAGACGAAGGACCCG
>CAYXQS010000128.1:0-6014 GCA_964466515.1 uncultured Gemmatimonas sp.
CGCGGGCCGTGCCGAAGCCGGCGAACTGCCGCATCGTCCAGAGCTTGCCGCGATAGCCGGTGGGATGGATGCCGCGCGTATACGGGAACTGGCCGGGGACCTCAAACGCCGTGCCGGCCGAGCCCTCAAGGTCGAGCGCGGTGTAGAGCGGCGCGACCTCCTTGGACGAATTCGTGTACGCGATGTCGCGAACCTCGCCCTTGCCATAGCGGGAGCGCCAGGCGTCCACCTCGGCGCGGAGCTCCTCGAGCTCCGCCTGCATCGCGGCAACCGCGGGGTCGATATCGTGGGTCGAGGTCATCGGATTGCGTCCTTCCCTGTGAGGGTCCCGGCCGATACGCTCCGCACGAGCAGCGCGTCGGCCACCGCCAGCGGCGTCGTGTCCCCACGCTCCAGCGCGGGCACCTGCGCCTCCAGCCACTCCAGTGTCGCGGGATCGCGCCAGAGCCGCGCGCGCACCCGGTGTTCCACGGCATCCACCACTCGCTCCCTGAGCCGCGCCCGACGGCGCGCCCGAAGCATCCCGCTCCGCTCAAGATACGCGAAATGCCGCTCGAGGGTGTCCATCAGCTCGGGGATCCCTTCCCCCGTGACGCCCACCGTCCGAAGGACGCCCGGCGTCCAGTGCTCGTCATCATTGCGCCTGGCGGCCTCGCGCGCGGCGCGCGCCGGATTCACCCGCCGGAGGTCCACGCCGTGGTGCGCGGGCACGTCCTTGAGCGTCGCGCCCACGCGGAGCCCCAGCATCAGCTCGATGTCATTGCGCAGCCGGTCCGCGCCCGGGCGGTCCGCCTTGTTCACCACGAAGAGGTCGGCGATCTCCATCACGCCGGCCTTGAGCGTCTGGATGGAGTCGCCGGACTCGGGCACCAGCACCACCACGCTCGTGTCCGCGAGGCGCGCGATGTCGAGCTCGCTCTGCCCCACGCCCACGGTCTCCACGAGGATGCGGTCGACGCCCGCGGCGTCGAGCACGTCGCAGACCTCGCGCGTACTCGCCGCGAGCCCGCCGAGCGATCCGCGCGTGGCCATCGAGCGGATGAACACGTTCGGGTGCAGCGCCACGCGCTCCATCCGCACGCGGTCGCCGAGGAGCGCGCCGCCGGTGAAGGGCGAGGTGGGATCGACGGCGACCACCGCCACGCGCAGTCCCGCCTCGAGGTACTGCTCGGCGAGCAGGTTGGTGAGCGTGCTCTTGCCGGCGCCCGGCGGGCCGGTGATGCCGATGCGCCGCGCGTGCCCCAGCGCGGGATGGCACTCCGCGAGCAGCGCCTCCCACCCGTCCCGGCGGTCCTCCACCACGCTCACCGCACGCGCAATCGCGGCCTTGTGGCCGGCGCGGAGCTGCGCGAGGCGTGCCGTGGTCATCGGTCGGTCACCGGGTCGTCGTGCTCGTCCTGAATCTCGCCGATGATCTCCTCCACGAGGTCCTCGAGCGTGACGAGGCCGAGCGTCTCGCCAGTGGCGCCGCGGATGATCGCGAGGTGGCGGCGCTCGCGCAGCATCCGCGTCATCAGCGCGTGGCAGGGTTCGTCGGGCGCGGCAAAGGCCACCGGGCGCGGCGCACGGAGTGGCGCATCGGGACGCGCGATCACGTCCCATCCGGTGAGCATCCCGACCATCCGGTCGATGGTGCCCTCGTAGACCGGGAGTCGGCTGTACTTGGACTGCGCGACCACGCGCGCCACCTGGTCCGCGGGCGCGCGCCGCTCGACGGCCACGATCTCGCCGCGCGGCGTCATCACGCTCCCCACACGCGTCGCGCCGAACTCGACGATGCCACTGATGATCGCGCGCTCGTCCGCCGCGCCGAAGCCTTCGATTTCGCCTTCGCGCAGGAGGCCCACGAGCGATTCGCGCGGCGTCGGCGCGACGACTGCCGCCGTGCCCCGCATCCGGCCGACCAGCCCGGTGGCGGCACTGGCCAGCGGCGACGTCAGCCGCTCCACCACGCGCAGCGGCGGCAGGAGCACCGGCAGCGTCTCGTCGGGCCAGCGCCGCGCGATGGCGCGCGGGAGGAGCTGGCCTCCCAGGAGCAGGAGCGCCGCCGCGATGGCGAGCGTGCGGACGAGCGCGGGCGCGTTGTCGCCGTGCTGGAGCCCGATCACCGCGCCGAGCGCGAAGACGGTGCCGGCGATCCCCGTGCCGGCGGCAAGCAACAGCCGCTGCGGCCGCTCGAGGTACAGCGTCGCCGTGCCGGCGCCTGCCAGGCGGCGCTCCGCCCAGTGCCGCAGCCAGATGCGGCTCACCGAGCGCAGGGCCGTCGCGGCGCCGGTCAGCGTCCCGACGACGCCCACAAGGAGCACAATCGGCCAGAAGTCGATCATTCCCCCTCCCCTGCCACCGCGGCGCCAATCGGCTCGAGGTACACACGCTGGACGCGGCGGCGCACGACACGCTCCACCACCAAGCGGTACCCGTCGATCACCAGCGACTCGCCCGCGCGCGGCACGCGGCCGAGCACTTCCATCACGAGTCCGCCCACGGTCGTCACGTCGCCACGGCGAAAGTCCTGCCCGGTGAGGTCGGAGAGGGCGTCGAGGGTCACGCCGGCGGCCACCCAGAGCCGGCCGCCCTCCTCGCGCTCCACCTCGGGCAGCTCCGTGTCGCCTTCGTCCTGGATGTCGCCGACGATGAGTTCGAGCACGTCCTCGAGGGTCACGATGCCGGCCGTGCCGCCGAACTCGTCAACCACCACCGCGAGGTGGCGCCGGGACGTGCGGAACTCGCGCAGCTGCGTCTCGACGCTCTTGCTCGACGGGATGAACAGCGCCGCGCGCACGAGCGAGAGCCATCCGGCGGCCGGCTCGGTGTCCTCGAGCAGCGCCGTCAGGAGGTCCTTGGCGTAGAGCACCCCCACCACCTCGTCGAGCGTGCCGTCGTACACCACCAGCCGCGAGTGCCGCGAGGAACGCACGCGGTCCACCACCTCGGACCAATGCGTGTCCTTGTCGATCCCGACGATGTCGACGCGCGGGACCATAATCTCGTGGACCTGCGTGTCGCCGAGCGAGAAGACGCCGTGCAGGAGCACCTCACCGGCGTCGTCGGTGTCCACCTCGGCCGCGACCACCTCGCGGAATCGCTCGACGGCGTCCTCGCGCTCCGCCTCATCCAGCGGGGGCGGCGGAAGAATCCGGTGCAGCGCGGCATCGCCCCACACGCCAAATGTCACCACCGGGAGGCAGACCAACTCCACGGCGCGGATGACCCGGTCGAGTTTCGCGAGCCCCGGGGCGCCGCTCGCATCGCCCGCGGCACGCGCACCCACCTCGGCGAGCACCACCAGGACGATGCCCGCGAGGATGGCCAGCGGGGCGAGGAGCGTCGCCGGCACCCACGCGCTCGCGAGGAGCGCCACGGAGGCCGCCGCGCCGGCCAGGAGCTGTGCAAGGATCCGTCCGAATGCGAGCGCCCGGTGCGTCCGCTCGCGCCGCGCGAGGAGGGCGCGCACGCGCGCGTCGGAGGGGGGCTCCTCGTCGTCGAGCCCAAGCAGGGCGCCGTCCGCAAAGGCGCAGAGCCCCGCGATGACGGCCGCGCCGAGCGCGATGACGGCCGCGAGCAGGCTCACGAGGCGAGCACCGTCCGCAGGATGCGCTCCTGGCGACGCCACATCGGCGACCCGGTACGCGACTCCCCCGCGGGATGATCGTGCCCCAGCGCGTGGAGCGTGCCGTGCACGACAAGGCGCAGCAGCTCCTCCCGGCCCGGCACGCCGAGCCGCGTGGCGTTGGCCTTCGCGACCGCGGGGCAGAGGTAGATGTCGCCGATCACCGCGCCGCCGGGATCACGAAACCCAAACGCGATCACGTCGGTGGCGCCGCGATGCCCCAGGTGCCGCTTGTTGAACGCCGCCATCCGCGCAGGCGTGAGCAGCGTGAGCGAGACCAGCGCGTGGCGCACCTTCCCCGCCCGCAACACGGCCGTGGCCGCCGCCCGCAAGCGCGCGGCGGCCACGGGGATGCGCACGCCTTCCCCATTCACCACGACCCGGAGCCCGCCCGGTCCCGCAGCGCGACTCACGCGCCTGCGTCCGCCGCGTACGCCTTCACGATCTCGCGCACCAACCGATGACGGACGACGTCCACTTCGGTGAAGTAGTGGAAGGCGATTCCCTCGATTCCCGGCAGGATCCGCTCCACCTGCAACAGGCCGCTCTCCTCGCGCTTGGGAAGGTCGATCTGCGTCTTGTCGCCGGTAATGACGGCGCGCGAGTTCAGCCCGAGCCGCGTGAGGAACATCTTCATCTGCGCCGTCGTGGCATTCTGCGCCTCGTCGAGAATCACGAACGCGTCGGCCAGGGTGCGGCCGCGCATATACGCGAGCGGCGCAATCTCGATGACCCGCGTCTCCAACGCGCGCGCCACGCGCTCCGGCGGCATCAGGTCGTCGAGCGCGTCGTAGAGGGGCCGCAGGTAGGGATCGACCTTGGCCTGCATATCGCCCGGGAGAAAGCCGAGCGACTCGCCCGCCTCCACCGCCGGCCGCGCGAGGATGATGCGGCGCACGCGCTTGCGCGCGAGGGCATCCACCGCCGCCGCCACCGCGAGGTAGGTCTTGCCCGTGCCCGCGGGGCCGATGCCGATGACGATCTCGTTCTCGATCATCGCCTGCATATACTCGCCCTGCCCCTGCGTCTTGGGCTGGATGATCTTGCGCACGCCGGGCAGCACGAAGCGCCCGGGCGTGCCGGTGTCGCGCACCGGCCCTTCCATCGAGAAGCGCAGCACGTCGTCGGGATCGAGCGGCAGCCGCTGCCTGGCCTGGTCGATCATCCGCTCGGCCACCACGCCCGCCTTCTCCACCGCATCCGCCGCGCCGGTGAGAATGAGCATCTCGCCGCGCAGCGTCGCGCGCACGGGGAAGAGCTTCTGCAGCTCGGTCAGGTTCCCGTCCGCCACGCCCGCGAGGGTGAGGAGGTCCGCGCCCTCGGTCGAGAGCTTGAGGGTGGTGGTGTCGCCGGTGGCGGTGCCGTCGGTCATTCCGTCTCCCTGATGCGAAGGTGCAGCTCGGCCAGGTCCTGCGCCGGCACCGGCGAGGGTGCGCCTTCAAAGAGGGCACGCGCCGCCGTGGTCTTGGGGAAGGCAATCACGTCGCGCAGCGACTCCGCCCCCGAGAGGATCATCGCGATCCGGTCGAAGCCAAAGGCAATCCCGCCGTGGGGCGGCGCGCCCGCCCGCAGCCCGTCGAGCAGGAAGCCGAAGCGGCGCTCCTGCTCCGCCGCGTCGCCGATGCCGAGCAGCGCGAACATCCGCGCCTGCACCGCCGGGTCGCTGGTGCGAATGCTGCCGCCGCCCAGCTCGGTGCCGTTGAGCACGCAGTCGTACGCGAGCGCACGCCATTGGGCCGGGGCATCCGGGTGCGACTCGACATCGCGCGGATCGGGTGCCGTGAAGGGATGATGCACCGCCGCGAGCGCGCCGGTCTCCGGGTCCGCCTCGAACATCGGGAAGTCGAGCACCCAGACGAAGCGGCGCACGGAGGGGTCAACCAACCCAAGCCGTGCCGCGCACTCCTGCCGGACGCGGTCGAGCGCGGGGCCCGCGATGCGATCCCCCGCCGCGACCGCGAGGAGGAGCGTGCCGTCCGGGAGGCCGAGTGCGCCGGCGGCCGTTGCGGGCAGGAACTTGGCGAGCGGGCCTTCGAGCCGGCCGTTGGCGGCCTTGAGCCGGATCAGCCCGCCGGCACCCGCTCCCTTGGCAATGGCCTCGAGCTCGTCCACCTGCTTGCGGCTCCACGCCGCGGCACGCGAATCCCGCGCACGCGGCCGCCCGCCGCGAGCGCGCCCTGGATAATCGACGACTCGCTCGCCGCGAACACCGACGTGAGGTCCTCGATCTCGAGCGTATACCGGAGGTCCGGGCGGTCGCAACCGTAGCGTTCCATCGCGTCGGCATAGCTCATCCGCGGGAACGGCGTGGGCACCTGCACCCCGCCCTCGGCCCAGAGCGCCGCGAGGAGACCCTCGGCCATCCCGAGGATGTCCTCGCGCGTGACGAACGACGCCTCGATAT
>CAYXQS010000129.1:0-6002 GCA_964466515.1 uncultured Gemmatimonas sp.
GTCGTGTACCCCTCGAAGGTGCAGAGGAACCCGATGGCGCCGCCGAAGAGGGTCGCCTTGATCAGGCTGTATGTCACCTGGAACTGGTCATAGCCCAGCCGCACCCCTTCCATAAACTGCGAGTACTGCACGTCGGTGATCGTCACGGCCGCCATCAGCCCCGAAAACACGCCGAATGCGTCGGCGAAGATCGTGAGGATCGGCAGCATCACGATTGACGCGAGGAGCCGCGGGATCACGAGGTACGCCACGGGGTCGAAGGCGAGCGTCTCGAGCGCATCGATCTGCTCCGTCACCCGCATCGTCGCGATCTCGGCCGTCATCTTGGCGCCGACGCGGCCGGCGAGCACCAGCCCCGTGAGCAGTGGCCCCGTCTCGAGGATCACGATCTGTCGCGACGAGAGTCCGACGATCGAGAGCTGGATCCCCGGGAAGAGCTGGTAGCGGATCTGGATGGTGATGACGCCGCCAATGAAGGCGGCCACCATAATCACCAGCGGGAGCGAGTCCACGCCGATGGCGCGCATCTGGTGGAAGACCTCACGGCCCCAGGTGCGCCACTCCCCGAAGGCGCGGCCAATCTCGCGGCAGAAGAGCACGCGCGACCCGATCCCCTCGAGCAGGCTGAGCGCGCCGCGGCCCATCGTCCGGAAGAACCGCAGGCCGGAACGCTGGACAATCGGGTATGTCTCTGTCGCTCGGTTGGCCACTCAGGTCCGGACCTTGATCAGGAGGAAGGTGCCGATGCCGGTGAAGAGCGCGCCGGGGAGCCACGCGGCGAGTTCCGGCAGTATCAGCCCGCTCGCGCCCACGGCCTGCGTGAGCTGGAGCAACACAAGGAATATGACGGTGGTGGCCAGCGAGATGGCAACGCCGTACGCGGTCCCGCCACGCTGCGTGCTTGTCGCCAGCGGTGCGCCAATGAGCATAATGATCACGCAGGTCACCGGGATGGCGATCTTGAGCATCCGTTCCACGCGCAGCTTGCGCACGTCGGCGCCGGAGCGCTCCATCGCCGCGATGAAGCGCCCGAGGTCGCGATACCCCATCTCCGCCGGCGCCTTCGGGTTGGCCATCAGGTGGACCGGCTCCTCGGTGAAGTGCCGGTCGCGCAGCGAATCGAACTGGATGCTGATGTTCGAGAGCGAATCGGGCATCACGTGCATCCACCCGTTGACGAGCTGCCACCCGCGGTCGGGCCGGTAGGCGCCCTCGACGGCGCTCACGATATAGCTGGGGTAGTCGGGGCCCGAGCCGCGGCGTTCGATCTCGATCTTCGCCACGGCGCGGTTCACCACGTCCGCGTAGCCGATCTTGTAGACGCGTCCCTCGTCCGCCGCGTAGGCGAAGTTGGACCGCTGGTTGGCGGCGCGGATCTGCTTCTCCTTCAGCAGCTCGAGGCGCCGCGCGTTGAGCGGCGGGACGATCTCCGCGAGCGCGAGCCCGAGGATCGCCGCACCGACCGCGCCGACCGCAATGGGGCGGATAAAGCGGTGAAACGAGATCCCCGACGCCTTCGCCGCGGTGATCTCGCTGTGCCGCGTGAACGCGCCCACCGTGAACACCGTCGCGAAGAGCACCGCCGCCGGCAGTACCAGGAACATCGTGTCGGGGATGCCGTACAGGTACGCCAGCCCGATCTCGCCCACGGTGAGCTCGCGGACGAAGTAGTTGTCCATCTTCTCCGACACGTCGATCACGATCACGAGAAGCGGGAAGCCGAGGGCCGTGGCCACGAGCACCTTGAGGAACTCGGCGAAGACATAGCGGTCCAGCGGCCGGAGGAAGTGTCTCACGCGGCCTTCCGACGCCCGAGGCGCGCGCGCGCCGCATCGAGCACGCGGCTCCACCACTCGCTGGTCTCGCTGCCGCGCGAGGTCGAGCCCTCGCTCCCGAGCCGCACCGTGAGGACAATCCCCACGATCCCGAGCAGGGCGTTGGTGCCCCACATCGCGATCGCGGGGTCGAGGAGCGCGCGGTCCGCGAGCGCCTCGCCGGCGAGGAGCCCCACGTAGTAGATCGCAAAGACGCCGAGGCTCGCGCCGATGGTGAGTCCCACGCCGCCGCGCGGGAAGCGCAGCGCGATCGGCGCGCCGAGCAGCACGAACACCACGCACGCCGCCGCGATGGCGAACTTCTTCTCGATCTCCACGCGGTAGCGGTCGATGCCCGCCTGCACGGTGGCCAGCTCGAACAGGAGTCCGTCGATGACGACCTGCTCGTAGGTGGGTGGGGGGGGCGGTGCAGGCACCTGCACGGCCTGTGGCGGCGACGGATCCTGCACGACGGACACGCCCGGCACCGCCGCGCTCGCCTCGCGCACCATCCGGAGGTCGCGCCAGGCGCGCTGGACGGCGCAGTAGGGCGCCGCGAGCCCCGCCGGCTCGCGCGGCGGCCGCCCGATCGGCTCGCCCGGCCGCTGCGCCATCTGCAGGCGGATCCAGACGGTGTCGCGGTGGCCGAGGGACTGCCCCACGCGGCCGTTCAGCTCGCAGATGGTGAGCTCGCGGTCGGACTTGTAGAGTCCGCGCGTCTCGTCGCGGTCGAGCCGCGTGGCCACGCCGCGCACCTTGATGATGTCGACGGTGAAGAAGCTCCGCTGCAGGCGCCGCGGCGCGTCGTCCGCCAGTTCCGTGGTGGAGCCGTCGTGCAGCGTGAGCATCAGGTCCTCCCCCGTGCTGGAGAAGGCGAGCGTCCCGCTGTCCGCAATCACCGTGCGCCGCCGCTTGGGGTCGCTCAGGTCGTAGATCGTCACGTCGCGCATCCGGTTGGTGCCGGCCTCGACGCGCGCCGCACGCAGGTAGAGCTGCCCGCGGACGATCTCGTTGATCACCTGCTCGTTGAGCGCCAGGGTCGGCTTCACCCGCGCGATGTCGCTCTGCAGCGTGGCGAGCCGGTGATTGGCCTGCGGCAGCACCTGGTCGTTGAACCAGATCATCCCGAGCGTCAGCACCACCGACGCGGCGATCACCGGCCGCACCAGCGACTGCATACTCACGCCGCTCGCCTTGAAGGCGGTGATCTCGTTCTCCGCCGCGAAGCGCGAGAAGGCGTGCAGCGTCGCGACCAGCACCGCCATCGGGAAGGTCATCGCGAGCGTGAACGGCACCGAGAGCACCACGAACTCGCCAATCACGCTCCAGGGGAGCCCCTTGCCCACGAGTTCGCCGAACCGCTTGGCGATGAAATTGAGCAGCAGGAGCGAGGTCAGCGCCGAGAGGGCGAAGACCAGCGGTCCGACGTGCTCTCGCAGGATGTAGCGGTGGACGATCTTCACGGGGGGTGGGTCGGCATTGGCGCGCGGGACGGTGGGGCGACCGTATATTCCACTGTCCGTCATCGCACGGGCAAGGTGGAGCGCGGGATTCGTACCCCGCTCCTGCCGCTCCCGCTCCCCTCACCGGTCCTGTCCGTATGGTGCGATTCGTCCTGCGTGAGCTCGTCCTCCCCGTGGCCGTGGCGTTCTCCCTTGCCGGCTGCGGCGGGTCGGGGGCGGACCGCACGGCCGTTGCGCCGCCGGAGTTCGACGGCGCGGCCGCGATGGGCTATGTGCGTGCGCAGCTCGCCTTTGGCGCGCGCGTGCCGGGTACGGCCGCGCACCGCGCCGCCGGCGACTGGCTGGTCGCCGAGCTGCGCGCGCGCGCGGACACGGTCATCGTGCAGGAGTGGGTACACACCGCGGCCGACGGCACGAAGCTCCCGATGCGCAACATCCTGGCGCGCTTCGCGCCGGCCAACGCGCGCCGCGTGCTCTATGTGGCGCACTGGGACACGCGCCCGTTTGCCGAAAAGGCGATGACCGCGATGGGGCGGCTCGAGCCGGTGCCCGGCGCCAACGACGGCGCCTCCGGCGTCGCCATCCTCCTCGGCGTCGCCGACCGGCTCCGCGCGCGCCCCGCCGACGTCGGCGTGGACCTCCTCTTGGTGGACGGCGAGGACTACGGGAGCTTCGACACCAACACCGACGTGCTGATCGGGTCGCGCCACTTCGCGCGCAACCTCCCGGACAGCGCGTACGCGCCGCTCTTTGGCGTGGTCTGGGATATGGTCGGCGACTCGGTGCCGGCGTTCCTGTACGAGTCGCACTCGGTGCGTGCCGCGCCGGAGGTGGTGCAGCGCGTCTGGAGCACCGCCAAGCGGCTGGGACACGGGGCGGCCTTCGTGCCGCGCGAGTACGGCGAGATCACCGACGACCACCTCCCGCTCATCGAGGCCGGGCTACGGGTGATCGACGTGATCGACCTCGACTATCCCTGGCACCACACCCCCGAGGACACCGAGGACAAGGTGTCGCAGCGGACGCTGCAGCTCGTGGGCGACGTCGCCATTGCGGTGATTCGGGGAATCTGAACCGGAAGGCGTTGGAACGGTGACGGGGCGCTTGCGCGCCCGCGCTAGCCTGCGGCGTGCCCACACCGGCCGAACGGCGCGCGCTGCTCTTCGTGGCCGCGGTGGCGGCGCTGGGCCTGGCCGTCCGCGGCGGACGCGCCGTGCGCCACGCGGTGGCCCCGGCGAGCGACCGCGAGGCGCTTGCGCGCCAGATCGCGGCGGTCGATTCCGCCGTGGCGAGCGGGGCAAGGCCGCGCGCCCCCACGGCGCCTCCCGGGCAGGGCGCGCCTCCACCGGCGCCGCGGGGTCCCATCGACGTGGATCGCGCCGCCGCCGCCGAGCTCGACCGGCTCCCGGGCATCGGCCCTGCGCTTGCCGCGCGGATCGTCGCCGACCGCGACACGGCAGGCCCCTTTGGCTCGTTGGAGGGGCTCCAGCAGGTCAGGGGAATCGGGCCGGCCTTGGCGGCGCGTCTGGCACCGCTTGTCACGTTCTCCGGGCCACCTCGTCCTAGCCGTACGGAGCCTTCGGGGCGGCGTCGCTTACATCCTTGACACCATCGCCTCCCGCCGGACACCTTCACCCTCTCCCCAGCGCCGCGTGTACGGGCCGTTTCGGCCGCGCGGTGCGGATTGCCCTGCCCCTTCAGGAGTTATGGCCTCAGCCGCGTCTTCAGGCAGCGAACGGATCGGCGATCTCCTCCTCAAGGAGGGGCTGATCACGCGTGAGCAGCTCCAGAAAGCGCTCGACGAACAGCGCCAGAGCGGGACCCGCGTGGGCTACAACCTGGTGAAGCTCGGCTTCATCCAGGAGAACGAGCTCACCCGCACCCTCGCCCGGCAGTTCAAGATGCCCGCCGTGGACCTCTCGAAGTTCGAGGTCGACCCCAAGATCATCAAGCTGGTCCCCGCGGACCTGGCGACGAAGAACCTCGTCCTCCCGCTCAAGCGCGACGGCCGCACCCTCACCGTGGCGATGGCGGACCCGACCAACCTCGGCGTCATCGAGGACCTGAAGTTCATCACGCGCTACGACATCTTCCCGGTGATCGCCGGGGAGTTCACGCTCCGCAACGTCATCGAGAAGCAGTACGAGTCCAGCGACATCCAAATGTCCGCGCTGCTCGATGAGCTCGAGGGCCTCGAGGCCGACGGGGACATCGAGGTCCTCGAGGACAAGGAAGAGGAGATGTCCGCGACGGCGCTGGCGGCCGCCGTGGACGACGCCCCGGTGGTGAAGCTCATCAATGCCATCCTGACCAACGCCGTGAAGCAGGGGGCCTCGGACATCCACTTCGAGTGCTTCGAGAAGGACCTGCGCGTGCGCTACCGCGTGGACGGGCACCTGGAAGAAGTGATGAAGCCGCCCAAGAAGATGCAGCCGGCCCTCATCTCGCGCTTCAAGATCATGAGCGCGCTCAACATCGCGGAGCGCCGCGTCCCGCAGGACGGGCGCATCAAGCTGAAGCTCAGTGCCAACAAGGTGGTGGACTTCCGGGTCTCCACGCTGCCCACGCTGTTCGGCGAGAAGGTGGTGCTCCGCATTCTCAGCCAGAGCAACCTGATGGATCTCGACAAGCTCGGCATCGAGCCGCTGGCGGAGCGCGACTTGATGCACGCGGTGCGGAGTCCCTACGGAATGGTGCTGGTCACGGGGCCCACGGGTTCGGGCAA
>CAYXQS010000130.1:0-5517 GCA_964466515.1 uncultured Gemmatimonas sp.
CGAACTTCACCTCGGCCACGGTCTGCGCGCGCCTTGGCCTGGAGTGCGTGGTCTATATGGGCGAGGAGGATATGCGCCGCCAGGCACTGAACGTCTTCCGGATGCGCCTGATGGGCGCGACGGTCGTTCCGGTCACCGCCGGCACGCGCACGCTGAAAGACGCCACGAGCGAGGCCATCCGCGCGTGGGTCACGACCTGCGATACCAGCCACTACATCATTGGCTCGGTGGTGGGCCCGGCGCCGTATCCGCGGATGGTGCGCGATTTCCAGGCGATCATCGGGCAGGAGGCGCGCGCGCAGATGCTCTCGCGCGTCGGCCGACTCCCGAGCGTGGTGGTGGCGTGCGTCGGCGGCGGCTCCAACGCAATGGGAATCTTCCACGCCTTCGTGCCGGACCGCGGCGTGCGGCTGGTGGGCGTCGAGGCGGCGGGCGAGGGCATCGCCACGGGGCGCCACTCCGCATCGCTCGCCGCCGGCACGCCCGGCGTGCTGCACGGCGCGCTCAGCTATCTGCTGCAGGACGCCGAGGGCCAGGTGCATCCCGCGCATTCAATCTCCGCGGGGCTCGACTATCCGGGCGTCGGCCCGGAGCACGCCTGGCTCCACGACTCCGGCCGCGCCGAGTACGTCTCCGTCACCGACGACCAGGCGCTCGACGGGTTCGAGCTGCTGGGCCGCACCGAAGGCGTGATCCCGGCGCTCGAGACCTCGCACGCCGTCGCGTGGATCGCGGCCCAGCGCGGGCAGTGGAACGCCGCCGACGCCATTCTGCTCTGCGTGAGCGGGCGTGGCGACAAGGACGTGGCGCAGGTCGCCGAACGCCGCGCCGGGGGGATGGCGTGACGGCACCGCGTCCCACGGTCGAGGCGCCGGAGGCGCCGCCCTGTCCGCCCGCGCTCGTGGAGGAGATGCTCAAGCTCCTGGACAAGGCGATCAAGGCGCACCAGCTCTACCTCCCCAACAACCCGACCTACCAGAAGTCGCTGGCGACCGTGCGCGCCGCCATCGAACCGCTCTGGGCGCACACCGGGAGTCTCGTCTTCCAGGTCACCGACACGCAGTTCAAGTGGTACGGCGTGGTGGTGAAGGATCATCCCGAGAAGGGCGGCGACAGCCTGCCGTGGCTCCTGTTCAAGGACGGACTCCGCGAGCTCGTGCTCTTCCCGGGGTTCGAGGATCACGAACTCGAGCGGTTCCTCGCGATCATTCCGCGGGTCCGGCACGCGCGTCCGCACGAGGACGACCTCCTGACGATCCTTTGGGAGCAGGAGTTCCAGTGCCTCCGCTACCGCTACGTCGAGATCAACGACGCGGCGCCCTCGCTCGATATGGACGCGACGCCGGGCCGCTGGCCCGCGCCGCTGGGGAAGTCGCTCGACGCGCCGATGCAGGCGATTGCCGAGGCGCGGGTGTCGGTCGATCGGGACGAGGGGCAGGAGGGCACGGAGCAGGCGGGCGACGGCGCGGCGGCGCCCCCGGCCGCCGGGGTCGTGCGGATGGAGGACTTCGACGCCACGCTCTACTTCCTCGACCCCAACGAGATCGAATATCTGCGCCAGGAGACCGAGCGGGAGTACAACGCCGACCTCCGGCGGCTCGTGCTCTGCGCGCTGCTCGACATCTTTGAGCTCCAGGCCGATCCGCTCGTGCGCGAGGAGGTCGCGGGCGATCTCGAGGCGCTGGTGCTGCACCTGCTCACCGCCGGCCAGTTCTCGACCGTCGCGTTCCTGCTGAAGGAACTCGAGGCCACGATGCAGCGCGCGCGCGATTTCCGTCCGGCGGACCGTGAACGTCTCGGCAGGCTCCCGGAGCGGCTCTCGCATCCCGACGCGCTCGGCCAGCTCCTCCAAGGGCTCGAGGAATCGAGCACGCTGCCGCCCAAGGAAGAGCTGGCGCAGCTCTTCTCGCAGCTCAAGCCCACCGCGCTCGCGGGGATTCTCGACGCCATCGACCGCACGCAGAACACGGCCCTGCGCCCGTTGCTCGAGGCGTCGGCCGAGCGGCTGGCGCAGTCCAACACGGGCGAGCTCGTGCGCCTCGTGAAGGACGCCAAGCCCGCGGTGGCGCGCGAGGCGATCCGCCGCGCCGGCGCGATGCGCGCGGCGGCGGCGGTGCCCTCGCTCGGCGAGGTGCTGATGAGCGCCGCCGACCGCTCGATGCGCACGGCCGCGGTGACGGCGCTGACGGAGATCGCAACGCCGGGGGCGCTGTCGGCGCTCGAACCCGCGCTCACCGATCCGGATCGCGATATCCGCATTGCGGCGATGCGCGCGCTGCAGGCGCGCGAGCATCGCCCCGCGCTGGCACGCGTCCAGGCGCTCATCGAGGGCAAGGAGTCGCGCGCCGCCGACCGCACGGAGCGGCTCGCGCTCTTTGAACTGTTCGGCACCATCGCCGGCAACGCGGGCGTGCCGACGCTCGACGCGATCCTCAATGCCAAGGGCGGACTGTTCGGGAAGCGCGAGGACGCGGAGTTTCGCGCCTGCGCGGCCGTTGGCCTCGGCCGCATCAACACCGACGCGTCGCGCGCCGCGTTGCAGCGGGCCTCGTCCGAGAAGGATGTCATCGTGCGCAACGCGGTGAGCCGTGCGCTGCGCGGGCCCGGGGGTGCGGCGTGACCGACCCCAAGGGCGAGAAGCCGGCCGCGCGCCCGTCGATCATTGCGCGCAACACCCAGTCGCTCGGCGCCGTCGGCCTCGGCGAGGGCGCCGTCCGCAAGATCGGCAAGACCTGGGTCGTCGCGTTCTACGTGGCGCTGCGCAACCTCAAGATGTATCCGCTCGAGAATGCCGTCGTGCAGAAGGCGCTCGAGGAGCTCACCGCGCTTTCCGCCGAGCTGATTGCCGGCGACGGCGAGTGCGAGTTCCGGCTGGCGGGGGAATTCCTCTTCCTCAACGCGACGCGGATGAAGCTCGACCTCGACAACTATACGAGCTTCTCGTTCATCCTGCAGCGTTGCCGCGATGCCGGCGTCGGGGTGCTGCGCTTCCACGAGCGTCCCGCCGTCCGCGACTGGACGGTGCTGCTCTCGTTCCTCGTCGCGCCGCAGGGCAAGGCGCCCTCGGAGCGCTTCGAGCTCCTCGGCAAGCGGCTCGCGGACACCAAGGTCGGCGTCTTCGAGGTCGCGCCGCCGGTCGATAGCGCCGACGATCCGGCCGAGGAGGGGGAGAGCAAGGAGCGCGCCAAGAAGACGTACCAGCAGTCCGTCAACACCACGAAGGAAGTCATCAACTCGGTACGGATGGGGCAGAGCCCCAACGTCAAGAAGATCAAGCGCGTGGTGCAGGGCATCGTCGACCAGATCCTCACGGACGAGACCTCGCTCGTGGGACTCACGACGATCCGCGATTACGACGACTACACGTTCACCCATTGCGTGAACGTCAGCATCTTCTCGATCGCGCTCGGCCGCCGCCTCGGGCTCACGCGGCTGCAGCTCTACGACCTCGGGTTCGCCGGTCTCTTCCACGACATCGGCAAGTCGCGCGTGCCGATCGACGTCATCCAGAAGCCCGACGCGCTCGACGAGGAGGAGTGGCGCCTCGTGATGTCGCACCCCTGGCTCGGCGTGCTCGCGCTCTTCCAGCTCCGCGAGCAGCAGGAGTTCCCGTACCGATCGATGCTCGTCGCGTACCAGCACCATATGAAGCGTGACCTCACGGGGTATCCGCGCTCGCTGCGGATGACGGAGATCTCGTTCTACAGCAAGATCGTGGCGGTGGCGGATGGCTTCGACGCCGCGACGTCGCGGCGCGCCTACTCCACCGAGCCGATGAGCCCGGCGAGCGTCCTGCAGGAGATGCGCGACAATCCGCGGCGCGGGATGGACCCCGTGGTCGTGAAGGCGTTCGTCGCGCTCCTCGGCATCTACCCGGTGGGCACGGTCGTCGTGCTCGACAGCTTCGAGCTCGCCATCGTCCACGCCGTGAACCCGATCCCCGAGATGCTCTCGCGCCCCATCGTGCGCGTCGTGAGCGACCCCCTCGGCAACATCGAGCATCCGGGGCGCCTGGAGGACCTCGCCGAGCAGGACGAGAGCGGGACGCCCAGGAAGTCCATCATCAAGACGGTCGATCCCGAACGCTACGGGATCCGCGTTGGCGACTACTTCCTCTGACCGCCGTGCTGAGCGAACGGATGCGCGCGTTGCGCGCGGAGGGGCGTCGCGCGCTGGTCTGCTACGTCACGGCCGGGCATCCCGACCGCGCGGGGTCGCTCCGGTTGCTGCGTGAGCTCCCGGCGGCCGGCGCCGATGTCATCGAGTGCGGCGTGCCGTTCTCCGACCCCCTCGCGGACGGGCCGATCATCCAGCGCAGCTCGCAGGAGGCGCTCGCGCAGGGCGTCACGCTCCGCTCCGCGCTCGCGCTGATTGCGGAGGCGCGGAGCCCCGCGCCGGTGGTGCTCTTCAGCTACCTCAACCCGTTGATGGCCGCCGGCGACGATGTGCTGCGGCGTGCGCACGACGCAGGCGTCCACGGCATCCTGGTGACGGACCTTCCGCTCGGCGCGGACCCGGCGCGCGAGGCCTGGCTCGGCAGCGGGCCGCTGGAGTTCGTGCGTCTCGCCGCCCCCACCACGCCGGGCGCGCGCCTTGCGGAGATCGCGAGGCACGGGAGCGGGTTCGTGTACCTGATCAGCCGGCTCGGCGTGACGGGCGTCCGGCAGGAGCTCGCGGCGACGTTGCCGGCCTCCGTGGCTGCGTTGCGCGCGGTCTGCGACCTGCCGATCTGCGTCGGCTTCGGGATCTCGACGCCCGCGCAGGCCGCCGAGGTGGCCGCGCTCGCCGATGGCGTGGTGGTTGGCTCGGCCATCGTGCGCGCGGCGAGCGAGGGTGGCGTGGACGCGGCGCTCGCGTTGGTGCGGCAGCTGCGCGCGGCCCTGGACGGCAGGAACTGATGGAACGCGCCCTGCGGGCCTATCGCGTGCTGATGCCGCCCCTGGGGACGATGCTGCTCGTTGCCGCGCTGCTCCTCGACGACGGCTGGGCGCGGCATCCGCTCATCGTGCTGCTGCTCACGATGTCCACGGTCCTGCTCCGGCGCTATCAGTTGCCGGTCACGAAGTTCGCGGCGGTACACCTCGTGTGGATGGTGGCCGTGGGCGGCGCGCTGTTCATCGGGCTCTCGGGCGCGGCACTCGCGACGGCGATGGGGCTGCTCGTCGCGGATGGCGCGTGGCTGCGCCGCGGCGCGGGCCCGGCGTGGATCAACGCCTCGCGCGAGGTGGTCGCCCTCGTCTCCGCGTACGGCTGGTACGCCTGGGTGCGCGAGCCGCTCGGCGCCGTGCCCGGGACCCTGGACGGCGGCGTGCCCGCAATGGTCGTCTTTGTCGTGGCGCACTTCGCCCTGAGCCGCGCGCTCCAGTACCTCTCGCTCCTCGTGCGGCACAAGCTGGCCGAGGCGGAGCGCGCGCTGATCCTGCGGTACGAGGTGATCGCGCTCGGCTCCGGCGCCTTTGCCCTCACCGCCATTGCGGTGGCGGCGACGGCGCTCGATCCCGTCGGCGTCTCGGTCGT
>CAYXQS010000130.1:5527-5934 GCA_964466515.1 uncultured Gemmatimonas sp.
TGCTCACCTTTGCCGGCCTCCTCCTCAAGCGGATCCTCGAGGAGTCCATCGCGGCGGAGGAGCTGAACACCGTGCTCGCAATGGAGGTGTCCGTGGCGGCGGACTCCTCGCTCGGCGCGGCCATCGGACGGATCGAGACGCTGGCGCACCGGCTCCTCGAGTGGAAGGAACTCCGCGTGATCCGCGTGGACGCGGGCGAGCGCGTGCTGATCTATCGGACGGACGACGGGCTGCTTTCGCCGCCGATCCCCGCGCCCAAGGACGGCGAGACGCTGCGCCGCGCCGTGCTCGCCGACTCGCGCGCGATCCTCCTGCCCGATGCCAACCACGACCCGCGCGTGGAGCGCCCGCTCGCGTCGGCGGCCTCGCGTGCCGTGGCGCCGCTGCGCTTCGGCGATCGGCTCATC
>CAYXQS010000131.1:0-5875 GCA_964466515.1 uncultured Gemmatimonas sp.
ACCGGATCGATCGTGATCTCGCCGCTCCCGGGCCTCACCCCCACCAAGCCGGGGAGCGCAACGCAGGCGCTGCCGGGATACGGCGCCGAGCTCCTGGACTCGCTCGCCAAGCCCATCGCGACGGGCGGCGGACTGCTCGCGCTCACCAAGCCCTGGCCGTCGATGCTGCGCACGATCTGGCGCGACGATGCGCGCTACGTGCAGACCTATTTCACCAAGTGGGACGGGCGCCCCGACCTGTACTTCCCCGGCGACGGGGCCAAGCGCGACGCCGACGGCTACTTCTGGATCCTCGGCCGCGTGGACGACGTGCTCAACGTCGCGGGCCACCGGATCGGCACGATGGAAGTGGAGTCGGCGCTCGTGGAGCACCCCGCGGTGGCGGAGGCGGCGGTGGTCGGCAAGGCGCACGAACTGAAGGGCCAGGCGGTCTGCGCCTTCGTCACGTTGCGCGACGGCTTCACGCAGTCGTCGGAACTGCGCGATGAGCTGCGTGACTTCGTGGCGCAGAAGATCGGCGGGCTCGCGCGGCCGGACGATGTGCTCTTCTCCGCGGACCTCCCCAAGACCCGCTCGGGGAAGATTATGCGGCGGCTGCTGCGCGACATCGCCGAGGGACGCGCCCTCGGCGATACCACCACGCTCGCGGATCCCGGGGTCGTCGCATCGCTCAAGGAGCAATACGAGGACAAGGAAGGGTGAGCCCCTAGGGGACGGTGACCTTGGTGCGCGTGCCGGGCTGCTCCATCGCCGCGGCGACCTTGGCCTCCAGCACGTACGCGCGGAACTGGTCGTACGAGACGTTCCCGGGCACGAGGCGGTTCCCGATGATGAAGCTCGGCGTGGTGTTGATGCGCAACCGCTCGGCCTCGGTGCGGTTGGCCAGGATCTGCGGCAGCATCCGCTCGGAGTCGTAGCACGCGCTCCACTTGGCGACGTCGAGGCCCACGGCGGACGCGTACCCCTCGAGTACCTTCTTGGGGCGGCGGGTGGCCTGCGCATTCCACTCGTGCTGGCCGCGGAAGATCACGTCGTGCATCTCCCAGAACCTCCCCTGCTCGTTCGCGCAGTGCGCGGCGTTGTGGGCCGCGAGCGCGTTGGGGTGGATGTCGAGCGGGAGGTCGAAGAAGCGGAACGCAATCTCGCCGGTCTCGACGAGGAGGCGCGTCACGTCGGGGCCGGTGACCGTGGCGTAGTAGCCGCAGCCGGGGCACTCGAAGTCGGCGAACTCGATGACCTGCACCGGCGCGTTGGAATCGCCCTTGAGGATCCCGGCGGCCGCGATGCGCGGCATCGAGGCGGGGTCGAGCACGAGCGTCTTCACGGGACGCGTGGTGATCCAGCCGAGGACGGCGGCGCCGACGAGGCCGGCACCGACGAGGATGATGCCGAAATTCTTCGAGGACGCGGGCTTCTTCGTGGCCACAGACCAAGCTCTGAGAGAGGGAACGGAACGGGCGGACCCCCGCAAACTAGTCTTTCGCGGCGTCCGGGGAAGGCGCGGGGTATGAGATCGGCCCTGCCTCGATTACCTTTCCTGGGCGGGCGGACCATCGTCCTTCCCCGCGCCACGAACCTTGAACCAGATGAGATGAGCAGACCGAAGAATCGCGGCCGCCCAGCGGCCGCTGCACCGTCGCCCTTCGATCAGGCGCGCGACGAGATGTTCCAGCACGTGATGCGCTGTGGCGTGATCGGTTCGGCCCCGGAGCACCAGGCCGAGTGGTTCGACGAGACGATGGCCTTCCTCGCCGAACGGTATCACGAACTCAACAAGAAGCAGATTGCGGACCTCCGCGTCCTCGGCGAGCGCTTTGCGGCGCCGACCGTGAAGTCGGCACCCGCGGCGACCCCGGTCGTCCTGCCGCCCTCGGATGACTCGGACGGTGCGACCGAAGGCGAGCTCGACGCGGTAAACGCCGCGTGACCTGGCGTTAGCGCGCGAGGCCGTCCCGGCCCGCGCGCAGCACCACGCCGACCCGCAGCCCGCCGCCGAGGGAGAGTTCCACCGACGGCACCAGTGCGCCCGCCGCCCGCCCCTCGACCCCGAGGACGAGCACCATCGCGCCGGCAACGGGGCCATCGCCATCGCGCCGCGCACTCACCCCCGCCCCGCCGTACACCCCCACGCGCCGCTCGGCATAGGGATCGAGCAGGAATCGCGCCGTGAAGTCCGCGCGCCGACTCGCGCGCCACGCATCGTCGGGGCCGCGTGCCGCGCCCGCCGCGAGCGCAACCCCCACGCGCGCGTACGGCCCGGCGCGAAGCCCGAGGCCAACGCCGGCGTGCGCCGCCGGCACGCGCGCCGTCGTGGCGTCGGCGCGAAGCTCCCAGCGCGGTGCGAGTCCCGCGTCCTGCGCGCCAACGCAATCGGCGCCCCCAACGAAGGCCAGGACGGCAAGAACGGCGGCGGACCATCGGCTCGGGACGCGCATCCGGGGTAAGGTATCGCGGCACAGCAACTTGCGACCACCGGAGCCCCCCGGTAGCTTCGCCTCTACCCCCTTATCTGACCTCCCCGAGGCCCCGATGCCGGACACGGTCGCGCTCCTGCGCGGTGTAGCGATCTTCCAAGACCTCGACGACGGCGAACTGGCCCGGGTCGCGGAAGTCTGCCGCACCAAGGAGTTCCAGTCGGGCGAGTACATCTTCAAGGAAGGGGAGGCCGGCAGCCGGCTCTACCTCATTGTCGAGGGCGACGTGCGCATCTCCCGGATGGTGCCGGGAAGCGGCGAGGAGGCCCTCGCGGTGCTCAAGCCCGGCGCGCTCTTCGGCGAGATGTCGGTCTTCGACCGCAGCGAACGCTCCACCGACGCGATCTCCAACGGCGGCACCAAGGTGCTGACGATCTCGCGCAGCGATTTCGAGCTCCTGCTCGACTTCAACCGGGAGATGGCCTACAAGATCCTCTGGAGCTGTGTGCGGCTGCTCTCCGGGCGCCTGCGCGCCACGAACGACTCGCTGCGGTCGTTCCTCGCGATGTCGATGTTCTAGCGTCGTGGGCGCGTTCTCCCGGTTCACCCCAGGGGCCCTCGCCTTCCTGCGCGGCCTCAGGCGGAACAACAACAAGCCCTGGTTCGAGGCGCACCGTCCGGCGTACGAGACGGAGATCCTGGGGCCGCTGCGCCGGCTGGCCGAGGAGCTCGACGTGCGCTTTGCGCGCGTGGCGCCGGAGTTCGTCGCGCCGCCCAAGCGCGCCCTGTTCCGCATCCACCGCGACGTGCGCTTCGCGCGCGACAAGTCGCCGTACAAGACGCACGCCGCGCTGTGGGTCTTCCACCGCGACGCCGGACGCGGCGTGGGGAAGGAGGCACACGGCGGCGCGGGGTTCTACTTCCATATCGAGCCCGGTGCATCGCTCGTGGCCGGTGGCTACTGGATGCCGCCGCGCCCCGCACTCGCGCGGATCCGCGAGCGCATTGTCGACGAGACGCGCGCGTTTGAGCGGATCGTGCGCGCGCCGGCCTTCACGCGCCGCTTCGAGGCGCTCTCCGACGACGACCCCGGCGCGCTGCTGAAGCGGACGCCGCGCGGCTATGCGCCGGACCACCCCGCGGCGCGCTGGCTGCGCTACAACACCTTCACCGCCTCGCGCGCACTGACCGACGCCGAGGTGCTCTCGCCGCGACTGGTGGACCGCATTATCAAGGACTACGCGGCGCTGCTCCCGTTGGTGCGCTGGCTCAACGGCGCGCTCGGCCACCGCGCGGCCACGCAGCGCTGACGCGTCAGCGCACCACGCCGCGCACGATCCCCTCGAGGCGGCGCGCGGGGTCGAACCACCGCCGGGCCGCCTCGAGCATCCGCGCGGGCGTCACCGCCGCGAGGTCCTCGGGATAGCTCGTGAGCTCGCCGAGCGCGTCGTGCAGCCAGGCATCGGCGAGATCGCTGAGCACCGCCGCGCCCGAGGTCTGGCGGATCTGCCAACTCCCAATGGCATAGGTCCGTGCGCGCGTGAGCTCCATCGGCGACACCTCCGCCGCGGTGAACTTCGCGAACTCCTTCAGGAGGCCGGCGCGCGCCTGCTCCTCCTTGGCGGGTGACGTGGCGATGTAGCCGACGAACGTTCCGCCGCGTCGACGCGGATACGGACGCGCAATCACGGTGTAGGCCAGCGACTGCCGGTCGCGCAGCTCCTCGAAGAAACGCCCGCCGAGACCGCTCGCCACGCCGCCCAGCATCTCGGCGTCGAACCGCGCCGGGTCGTCGCGCGGGGGCCCCTCGAAAAAGATCGCGAGCGCGGTCTGCGCCTTGTCGCGCGCGTCCACGCGCTGCTCAAAGACCCTGGGCCAGACGGTCTGCGGCGCGAGGACCAGCGGCGCCGGACGGAGCGCCGCGAAGTGGCGCGCGAGAAGGTCCGCCGTGGCGTCCGGGTCGAGGTCGCCCACGGCGGCGACGACCGCCGGCGCGGCGAGCACGCGCGCGGCGTGCCAGGCGCGCAGGTCCGAGGCGGTGATGATTCGCACCGATCCCTCGGAGCCGAGCGTGGAGCGGCCGTAGGGATGGCCCGGCCACGCGAGTTCCGCCGCCAGCCGCATCGGCTGGCGATACATATCGTCGCGCAGGGTGCCGAGCGCCGCGATGGCGACGGCGCGTTCGGCCTCGAGCCCCTCCTCGGGGAAGACGGGTTCGAGGACAAGGTCCGCGAGGAGCTCGGCCGCGCCGTCGAGCGACGCGGCGGGCACGCCGAGCGTCCACTGCAGCGCCTCGGTGCCGACGCTCGCGGCCGGCGTGCCGCCGAGTCGTTCCGCATCCTCCGCGAGGCGCGAGGCGGAACGGCGCGTGGTGCCACGCAACGCGGTGCGCGCCATCAGCGTGGAGATTCCCGAGTTGCGGTCGGACTCCGCGGTCACCCCGCCGGCAATGAAGCAGCCGATGTGCGCGAGCGCCGCCCCCGGACGCGGGCGCACGAGAATCGGGATTCCGGCGGCGGTCCGGTAGATGTGCACCCCATCAACCACCCGCTCCTTGGCGGCGCCATTGCCGCGCGAAGGCTTGGGTGGCGTCGCGGGCGCGGCGGGTTCGAGCGCGGCCGGCCGCGCGCCGTCGAGCATCGTGCGCACGGCCGCGGCGTCGGCGCCGAGCGGCGCGGTGCCGCGCGGACGGTACGCAATGACGGACGCGGCGTCCGGGGGCAACCAGGCGTTGGCCGCCTCCGCGAGTCGCGCCGCGTCCGTGGCCGTGAGGGCCGCCTGGTACTCCGCGCCGCGCTGCCAGTCGCCGAGGAGTTCCCACGCGCCGAGGAAGTTGGCCTGACCGTCGGCGGCCTCCAGGCGACGCAGCCACTGCGCCTCGACCAGACAGCGCGCGCGCGCGATCTCGTCGGCGGTGACTTCGCCCTCGCGCACGCGGCGGAGCTGGTCGTGGATGTTGCGCGCGGCCTCGGCGGCGGTCTCCGGGCGCGCCGTGGCGTGTACCACGAAGACGCCGAGTTCCGTGGGCGTGTAGTTGTAGGCGGAGATGCTGGAGACCAGGCGGCGGTCGCGCGTGGCGCGCACGAGCCGTGACGCGCGCCCGCCGCTGAGCACGGTGCCGAGCAGGTCGAGCGCGGGCGCGTCGGGGTGGAGCGTGGGAGGGGTGCGCCAGCCGAAGAGCAGCTCCGTCTGCGCGATGTCGCCTTCCCATTCGCGGACGCGGAAGCCGGGGGCCGCCGTCTCCTGCGGCCCCGGGACGCGCTTCACCTCGGCGTCGGGTACCGCGCCATAGAGTCGCTCGGCCTCGGCAATGGCCGTGTCGGGATCGACATCGCCGACGATGGCGAGCACGGTATTGGATGGCCGGTAGTACGCGCGGTAGAAGGCGAGGAGTTGGGCGCGCGTGCGCGCGCGCAACTCGTGCTCGCGCCCCATCCGCCAGCGGCGGATGCGGTGCCGGT
>CAYXQS010000132.1:0-3833 GCA_964466515.1 uncultured Gemmatimonas sp.
TCGAGCTCGCACGCACGGAGATCGGCAAGGACCCCAAGCGGACGCCGGATTTCGGCCCCAACGCCATCCACCCCACCGCAGGCGCCACCGTCATCGGCGCACGCCCGTTCCTCGTGGCCTACAACGTCTACCTCGGCGGCAAGGAGAACCTCGCCGTCGCCAAGAGCGTCGCGAAGGCCGTGCGCGGTTCGTCCGGCGGCCTCAAGGGAATCAAGGGACTCGGCCTCGAAGTGGACGGCCAGGCGCAGGTGTCGATGAACCTCGTGGACCTGGGCGTGACTCCATTGCACGAAGCCTACGAGGCCGTGAAGCGCGAGGCCGAGGCGCAGGGCGTGACGCCGACGTGGAGCGAGATCGTTGGCCTCGTGCCGGAGCGCGCGCTCTTTGAAGCCGCGGCGCGGTCCATTGGTTGGCGCGACTACACGCCGGACGCGGTCTTGGAACGCCAGGTGCGCGCGGCGGCCTCCGCGGCGGGGGAACGGGTCGAGTCCATCAACGGCTTCACGGCAGCCGTTGCCTCGTCCACGCCCGTGCCCGGCGGCGGCACGGTCGTGGCCCTCGTCGGCTCGCTCGCCGCCGCGCTCGCGCAGATGGTCACGGCGCTGACCGTCGGCCGCAAGAAGTACGCGGCCGTCGAGGACGAGATGAAGGAACTCGGCCTCCGCGCGGCGAACCTCGTGCGCCGGCTCGCCGAGTTGAAGGACGAGGACGCGGTCGCGTACACCGGCGTGAGCAATGCGTACAGGCTGCCCAAGGACACCCCCGACCGGCTCACCGCGCGCACCGCGGCCATCCAGGCCGGCCTGATGCAGGCCGCCGAGGTGCCGCTCGAGACCGCGCGCTGGTGCGGCGAGGTCGCCGAGCTTGCCGCGATCTGCGCCGAAAAGGGCAACACGAACGCGGTGAGCGATGCCGGCGTGGCCGCGCTGCTCGCCGAGGCCTCGTGCCGCGGGGCCGCGTACAACGTGCGGATCAACGTGGCCGGGATGCCGGACAAGGCCGCGGGCGAGCCGCTGGCCAAGGAAGCGGCACGGCTGGTAGCATCGTGCGCGACCTTCGCCAGGCGCGCGACGACGGCGGTCGAGGCGCAGCTCTAGGATCGTGGCGACCGTCGGCAGGGGGCGTTGGCGCGCGCGGCTGCGTTTCGGCTGGCTTCTCCTCGCGTTCGTCGGGGAAGCGTGCGTCACACAGGCGCAGGACGCCCTCCCCGCGGACGCCAACTACATCGCGTCTTCACGTGGCACGGTGTACTACTGGCGCGGCTGTTCACAGTGGCAGCGCCTCTCGCCTGCCAACCGCCGCTACTTCCGGACGGCCGACGAGGCGCTGCGCGCCGGGTACCAGCCGTCGCGCGCCCGCGGATGTACGGGTCCGGCCTCCCCCGATACCGCCACCGCCCACTGCCGCGTACAACGCGTGATTGACGGCGACACGATCGAGTGCGTGGGCCGCGTGCGACTCCGATTGCTCCTCGTCGACGCGCCCGAACGCGCGCAGGGCGCCGAGGGCGCGCAGGCAACGGCGGCGCTGCGGGGACTCGCCTCGCCGGGCACCGATCTTCGGCTCGAGTACGACGTGCAGCGCCACGACCGCTACGGTCGCGACCTCGTCTATGCGTATCTCGCCGACGGCCGGATGCTCAACGTCGAGCTTGCCCGTGCCGGGTTCGCCGTCATCAGCATCTATCCGCCCAATGTGAAGTACGTCGAGGAGATCCGCGCCGCAGTCGCCGAGGCCCGCGAGGCAAGGCGCGGCCTCTGGGCCGGCAGCGCCTTCGACTGCGCCCCGGCGGACTTCCGCCGCGGCCGCTGCAAGGACTGAACGAAGCGCTACGCCAGCGTCGTCAGCACCCGCGGCCCGTCGGCCGTCACGGCCACGGTATGCTCAAAGTGCGCCGAGAGCTCGCCGTCGAGCGTCACGATGGTCCACTTGTCGCCGAGCGTGCGCGTCGCGCCGCCGCCGACGTTCACCATCGGTTCGATCGCGAGCGTCATCCCCGCCTGCAGGCGTGGCCCGCGCTTCGGCTTGCCGTAGTTGGGCACCTGCGGCTCCTCGTGCATCTGCGCGCCGACGCCGTGGCCCACGAGGTCGCGCGCAAGCGAAAAGCGCGCCGTGGTCACCACCCCCTCCACCGCGGCGCCGATGTCGCCGATGTGGTTCCCCAGCTTGGCCTGCGCGATCCCCGCCCAGAGGGACGCCTCGGTCACCTCGAGGAGCCGCCGGGCCACCGGCGAGATCGTCCCGACGGGATACGTCCACGCCGAGTCCGTGTGAAAGCCGCCGTAGTACACGCCGATGTCCACCGTCACGAGGTCGCCGTCCTTGAGCACCCGCTTGGGGGACGGGATGCCGTGCACGATCTCCTCGTTGACGGAGATGCAGGCGGAGGCCGGGAATCCGTAGAGCCCCTTGAACGAGGGCGAGGCGCCGGCGTGCGAGCGGATGAACTGCTCGACCATCGTGTCGAGCTGCATCGTGCTCACGCCGGGCGCGATGGCCGGCTGGATGTGCGCGTGGGTCGCAGCGAGGATCCGTCCGGATGCCGCCATCGTCTCCAGCTCGCGGGGGCTCTTGAGCTGGATCACCGACCGACCGCGAGCAGTGCGCGCGCCGTCACGGCGTCGACCGCCCCCACGGCATCGACGTGGGCGACGTTGGCGCCCTGACGTTCGTACCACGAGAGCACCGGGGCCGTCTGCTCGCGATACGCGCGCAGGCGGGTGCGGATCGCGTCCGGCTCGTCATCCTTCCGGCGCACGAGCGTGCCGCCGTCGTTCTTGGGGCACGGCTCGCCGGGCGCCTTGCCGGTGTAGGTCGACTGGCAAACGTCGCACATCGTGCGCCCCGAGAGCCGCGCGACGAGCGCGTCGTCGGCGATGTCGAAGGCGAGCACCACGTCCACCCGCGTCCCGAGGTCGCGCGTGGCCGCGGCGAGCCCCTCGGCCTGCGGCACGGTCCGCACCACGCCGTCGAGGATCACGCCCCGGGCCTGTGCGGGCTGCGCGAGCGCGTCCTTGATGATGCCGAGGATGACGGCGTCGGGGACGAGCTCGCCCCGGTCCATAAAGCCCTTGGCCTCGAGGCCGAGCGTGGTTCCCGCCTTGACCGCGGCGCGAAGCACATCCCCCGTAGCGATCTTGGGGACGCCGAGGTGAGCCGCGATCCGCTCCCCCTGCGTCCCCTTGCCCGCGCCCGGAGGTCCGAGCAGGACGACGATCATCGCGTCAACGACTCCGTTAGAAGCCCGATTGCCCGCTGCGTCCGCGGAAGCGGACCCGGCCCTTCTTCATAAAGCCGTCGTACTTGCGCAGGATCAGGTGCTGCTGCATCTGGGCCATCGTGTCGAGCGCGACGCCGACGACGATGAGGAGCGAGGTCCCGCCGAACTGGAACGGCACCGAAAACATATCCGCGAGGAGGATCGGCATCAGCGCGATCGTCGTGAGGAACGCGGCGCCCGGCAGGGTGATGCGCGTGACCACGTGGTCGATGTACTCCGCCGTCTTCGCGCCCGGCTTCACGCCCGGGATGAACCCGCCCTGCTTCTTCAGGTTCTCGGCCAGGTCGACCGGGTTGAAGATGATGGACGTGTAGAAGTAGGTGAAGAACATAATCAGCACGGCCGAGAGGGCGAAGTAGAGCCCCGTGCCCGGCGCAAAGAGATCGGCGAAGTCGGCGAGCGCCGGATTGCCCGAGAACTGCGCGATGGCGCCCGGCACGACGATGAGCGACTGCGCGAAGATGACCGGCATCACGCCCGCGGCGTTGATCTTGAGCGGGATGAAGTTCTTCGCCGCCTCGCGCTGGCGGCCGCGGGCCATCGTGCGCTGCGG
>CAYXQS010000132.1:3843-4373 GCA_964466515.1 uncultured Gemmatimonas sp.
GGATCGCGATGCGCCGCGCGGCGAGCGTCATCGCCACCACGCCGGCCACCACGAGCAGCATCGTCGCGGTCATCCCAAGGAGGCCGAGGATCGTGACGGCGCCGGTCGAGACGAAGTTGAACATCTGGAAGATCGACGGCCAGAAGCGCTCGACGATGGAGAAGAAGATCAGGAGCGAGGCGCCGTTGCCGAGGCCGCGTTCGGTGATCTGCTCGCCCAGCCACATCACGAAGAGCGCGCCCGTCGTGAGGAACAGCACCATCTGCAGCACGAAGCCGGTGCCCGGGTTGACCACCGCACCCTGCACGCTCGAGGTGAAGAGCGCGTACCCGTACGCCTGGACGGCCGCGAGGCCGACCGTGGCATAGCGGGTCCACTGCGTGATCTTCTTCCGGCCCTCCTCGTCCTTCTGCATCTTTTCGAGCGTCGGCACCACGGCGGCGCCGATCTGCATAAAGATGCTCGCCGAGATGTAGGGCATAATGCCCAGGGCGAAGATCGTCGAGCGCGAGAGGTTCCCGCCGACGAAG
>CAYXQS010000132.1:4383-4895 GCA_964466515.1 uncultured Gemmatimonas sp.
GAAGAGGTCGTAGAGCCCCAGGAGTCCGCCGCCCTGGCTCGCGAAGAAATCCGTCATCGCGATCACGTCCACGCCCGGGGCGGTGACGTGCGACCCGATCCGGTAGATCGCCAGACAGAGGAACGTGAAGGTGATCTTCTGCCAGAGCTCCGGCGTGCGGTAGATGTTGCCCACCGCCGCCATCGGATTCGCCTGAGCCATCCTATGCCTCGATCGTGCCGCCGGCGGCGACGACCTTGTCGCGTGCCGCGGCGCTGACCTTGAGCCCACGGACGGTGACCGCACGCGCGATCTCGCCGTTCGCCAGGAGCTTCGCCGGACCCTTGGCGAGGTTTACCAGCCCAACCGCGGCCAGCGTCTCCCGCGTGATCTCGTTCCCGGTGACGAGCGCGAGGTCGTCGAGCCCGACGACCTGCGACTCGACGCGGAACGGGTTCGTGAAGCCGCGCTTCGGAATGCGCCGCGTGAGCGGCATCTGCCCGCCCTCGAAGTGCGGCAACAAGCCGCACTTC
>CAYXQS010000132.1:4905-5783 GCA_964466515.1 uncultured Gemmatimonas sp.
GGCTTGTTGCCGCCGTGGCCGTGGTGGCCCGAGCGCGCCTTGATGCCCTTATGGCCCTTGCCCGACGTCTTGCCCGTCCCCGACCCCGGTCCGCGCCCAATGCGCTTCCGGTTGCGGTGCGAGCCCGGCGTCCGCGCCAGGGTATTCAGCGTGATCTTCTCGTCGCTCATTGTCTCACTCCTTCACTGGCGTGACGTCGACCAGGTGACGTACGCGCTTGATCATCCCGCGGAGCGACTTCGAGTCCTGGTGCACCACCGAGTCCTGGTGGTGCCGCAGCCCGAGTGCCTCGAGGGTCGCATTCATAACCTTGTTGTGGCCGATCCCGGAGCGCACCTGCGTGATGCGCACCTTCCCCTC
The DNA here is from genome assembly GCA_964466515.1 of uncultured Gemmatimonas sp. Classification (GTDB taxonomy): domain Bacteria; phylum Gemmatimonadota; class Gemmatimonadetes; order Gemmatimonadales; family Gemmatimonadaceae; genus Pseudogemmatithrix. Next base: position 5,266 of record CAYXQS010000132.1, read on the forward strand.
GGTGAGGGTGTTCGGCGGGGTGACCTTCGGTCCCTTGGACGGGTGCCAGACGAATGTCCGCGGCATCAGACGGTCTCCTTGGACTTGGCGCGCGACCGGTAGCCGAGCGAGGCGATCTCGACCCCGCGCTCCCGCGCGATCTGCTCGACGGTCGTCAGGTTCTGCAACCCGTCGAGCGCGGCGAGCACCATATTGTGCGGATTCGTGGAGCCGAGCGACTTGGTGAGGATGTCGTGGATGCCCACGCATTCCAGCACCGCGCGCACCGCGCCGCCGGCGATGACGCCCGCGCCCGGGGCGGCCGGCTTCATCAGGACCTTGCCGGCCCCGTGCTTGCCGACGATCTCGTGCGGGATCGTCTTCCCCGTCATCGGGATCGACACCATCGCGCGACGCGCCCCGTCCACGGCCTTGCGGACCGCTTCCGAGACCTCGTTCGCCTTGCCCGTCGCGATGCCCACCTTGCCCTGCCCGTCGCCGACGGCCACGAGCGCGTTGAAGCTGAAGCGCCGGCCGCC
>CAYXQS010000133.1:0-5780 GCA_964466515.1 uncultured Gemmatimonas sp.
CCGCCGCGGCGCGCCTGCTCCGGGAGCGCGAGCGCTTTGGCGCGGATGCGGTCCTCGGGCCGCTCTCCGATTTCATTGGCGCGGACGCCGCGGTGGCGGCGCAGGTGGAACGCTTCCTCGGCCCCACGGTGCACGCCGTCGTGGTGCGCGATGCGGCCGCCGCCACCGCCGTGCGGCAGTGGCACGCCGAGGCCAACCCCGGCGCGCTCCTGCTCCTCCCGCTCGACGCGCTCCGCGAGACCGGGGCCCCGGCGGACCCGGCGGACCTGATTGCGCGGGTGCGCGCGGATGGTGCCGCGGGCGGCTGGGTGCGCGCGCTCCTCGGGCGCGTGCGGGCAACGGCCGATGGCGCCGGGTTCGTGGACGCGCGCGGCGCCGTCTGGCTCCCGGCGCGCGACAGCGGCGCGGGCCCGCTCACGCGGCGCGCCGAACTCGAGACGCTCCGCGCCTCGCTCGCCGACATCGGCGCGCGGCGCGCGGCCGTGCAGGCGCGCGCGCAGCAGGTACACGATCAGGTGGTGCAGGCCGAGGCGTCGGCCGCGCACGCGGCCGACGCCGCCGCCGCCGCGCAGCAGGGTGCCGCACAGGCCGCACAGGTCCGCAACGAGCGGGACCGGGTGCGCGAACGCTCCGCCCGTGAACTCGCCGACGCCGTCGCGCTGCAGGAACGGCTCGCCGGCCGACACAGCGAGCTCGGCGACCGGGTCAACGCGAGCCTTGCCGCCGCCGAGGCAATCACCGCACGTCTCGCGGACACCGCCGTGCGCGCGCAGGCCGCGCGCGACCTGTTGGCCAACGCCGAGCGCGCGCAGGATGTCGCGCGCGAGGCCCGCGCCGCGCAGCAGGTCACGCACGCGCAGGCCGACGCGCGCCGCCAGGTCGCGGCCGAGCGGCGCGAACGACTGGAGCGCGAGCAGCACTCCGCCTCCGACCGCCTCGCCGCGCTCGAGCGCGAGCTCGCCACGATTGCGCAGGAGGACGGCGCGCTCGAGGAGCAGATGACCGTGTGGCAGCACCAGTTGCAGGCGCGTCGCGGCTCGCAGCAGGAGGCCGACACCGCGCTCGCGGCGGCCGAGGCGCAGGTCCACGAGACCGACGCCACGCTGGGCGCGGCCAACCACGGGCTCGACGCCGCGCGCGCCGACGCCACGGCCGCCGGCGACACGCTGCACCACGCCGAACTCCGCTTCACGGAGCTCTCCGGCAAGCGCGCCGCCATCAAGGAGCGGCTCGAGGCCGAGTGGCGTCGCCCGCTCGACGAGCTCCTCGCCGGCTACACGCCGGTGGAGGCCGAGGACGACGCGCTGCGCACCGAGGCCGAGGAGCTCCGGCGGCAGATCGAGCAGCTCGGGCCCGTGAACCCGCTCGCCATCGAGGAGCACGAGGAGGAGACGCGCCGCCTGGAGTTCCTCACCACGCAGCGCACCGACCTCGTGGACGCGCAGGCCAAGCTGCAGCAGGCCATCAAGGAGATCGACGTCACGGCGCGCGACCTCTTCCTGGCGACCTTCGAGCAGGTGCGCGCGCACTTCCGCGAGATTTTTATGACGCTCTTCGGCGGCGGCGAGTGCGACCTGCGGCTCGAGGACCCCGAGCACCCGCTCGACTGCGACATCGAGATCCACGCGAGCCCGCGCGGCAAGCGGACGCAGCGCATCCATCTGCTCTCGAGCGGCGAACGCGCGCTGGTCGCGCTCTCGCTCCTCTTCGGCATCTTCCTCACCAAGCCGAGCCCCTTCTGCCTCCTGGACGAAGTGGACGCGCCGCTCGATGACCAGAACATCGGGCGGTTCGTGAAGATGCTCAACCAGTTCAAGCAGAACACGCAATTCATCGTCATCACGCACAACCCGCGGACGACGACCGAGGCCGCGGACGCGGTCTATGGCGTCACGATGCAGGAGCCGGGCGTCTCGTCGCTCGTGAGCGTGCGGATGCACGGGGCCCCGGTGGACGAGGCGGAACCCGCCGCGGCCGCGGCGAGCTGAGGGCCCAATGCTCGTCGTGATGAGGCACGACGCGACGCCGGCCGATATCGCCCGCGTCTGCGACTGGATCAGGGAGAAGGGCTACACCCCGCAACCGATGCCGGGCGCGCAGCGGACCGCCGTCGGCCTCGTGGGGAACGACGGGCGCGTGGACGGTTCCGCGCTCACCGACTTCCCCGGCGTGGCGCAGGTCATCCACGTCTCCAATCCGTACAAGCAGGTCTCGCGGGAGTGGCGGCAGGAGAACACCGTGGTCGAGATCGCCCCGGGAGTGCGCTTCGGCGGCCGGGACGTCCCGGTGGTCGCGGGCCCCTGCTCCGTCGAGAACGAGGCGCAGATTCTCGCGGCCGCGCGCGCGGTCAAGGCCGCCGGTGCCGTGGCGCTCCGTGGCGGCGCGTTCAAGCCGCGCTCGTCGCCGTACTCCTTCCAGGGCCTCGGAAAGCAGGGGCTCGAACTCCTCGCGCTCGCCAAGCGCGAGACCGGGCTCGCCATCGTCACCGAGGCGATGGACGAGGCGGGGGCCGCACTCGTGGCCGAGTACGCCGACTGCCTGCAGATCGGCGCGCGGAATATGCAGAACTACTCGCTCCTCAAGGCGGTGGGGAAAATCGGCAAGCCGGTCCTCCTCAAGCGCGGGATGGCGGCGACCATCCAGGACCTCCTCCTCTCGGCCGAGTACCTCCTCGCCGAGGGGAACGGCCAGGTGATCCTCTGCGAGCGCGGGCTGCGCAGCTTCGACAGCACCTCGCGCAACCTCTTCGACCTCACCGCCATCCCGGTGGTGCAGTCGCTCTCGCACCTCCCGATCGTCGCGGACCCGAGCCACGGCACGGGCCGGCGCGACAAGGTCCTCCCGATGGCCCGCGCGGCCGTGGCCGCCGGTGCGGACGGATTGCTGATCGAGGTCCACCCGACGCCGGAGAAGGCGCTGAGCGACGGCGCCCAGTCGTTGACACCGGAACAGTTCGCCGGGTGTATGACCCAACTGCGGCGCGTGGCGGAAGCCGTGGATCGCCGCATCACGGGGACCCCGGAGGGGCGTTGAACATCGGACGGACCGGCCGACGCACGGCCCTTGCAGTCGCGGCGGCGCTCCTTGCTGCCCAGAGTGCCGCCGCGCAACCGCCACAAGCGGGCGCGGCGATGTCGCCCGCGGACACGGCCGCCCTGCGTCTCGTGGAGCGCGCCACCGCCGCCTACGGCTCCGCGCGGACCCTGCAGGCCACCTTCGCGCAGACGCTGAGCAATCCGCGCACCGCGGCCGTGTATCGCGCCGCCGGCACGTTCTTCCAGCACGGCACCGCGCAGTTCGCCTTCCGCTTCACCGAGCCGGCGGGCGACCAGGTCGTCGCCGACGGCGAGGTGCTGTGGCTCTACCTGCCGAGCAGTGCGCCGGGCCAGGTGCTGAAGGTCCCCCGCGCCCTGGGGGCGGGTCTCGACATCGCGAGCGAACTCCTGCGCGACCCCGCCACACGCTACCGGGTGCGCGCGCTCGGCGACGAGACCATCGACGGCCGGGCCACGGAATCAATTGAACTGACTCCCCGCACGACGGGCGGGATGTTCACCAAGGCCGTGCTCTGGATCGACCCGGCGCAGGCGCTGGTGCGCCGTGTGGCAATCACGGAGGCGGCTGGGATGGAGCGGCGGATCGAGTTCACCGCCATCCGCATTGGCGCGGCGCTTCCGGCGGACGCGTTTGCCTTCAGCCCTCCGGCGGGCGTGCGCGTGATCGACCAGCAGGCGCTGCTTGGCGGATCCGTTCCGCCGCGGCAGCCGTAGGCGTCACTCGGCCGCGAAGACGCCCTGCGGGGTGCGCGCGCGGCGCAGCAGTTCCGCCGCCCGCTGCACGACCGTATCGGTGCGCACGAAACGCCGCTGCGCAAAGGGAATCCCGAACGCCTGCCGGGCAATCTCATTCCCGAGCTGTCGGTCCACGAGGTCCGGTGCCTCGGCGAAGGTCGTGGCCGAGACGCGCACGCCATAGCTCTCGAGCTGACGACGCACGCGCGGCCGCCACTCGGCGCGCACGGTGAAGTTGGTGTCGCGCACGGCGCCCTCGCGAATCAGGGCGCGCGCCTGCGCCGTGAGCGCCTCACGCCAGCGCGGCACGTCCGCGCCAAGCTCGGCCAGCAGTCGACGTTCCGCCGGGTCCACCGCGCTGTCGCCGGCCACGACGTCGGGCACGATCCCGCCGCCGCCATAGACCGCGCGACCCGACGCCGTGCGGAAGACCGGCCGCGCCGTGTCGGCGTCCGCGAGGCGCACCTCGTCCGGCGCCGCCACCTCGAGACTCCGCCCGAGCGGCGTGTACCAGCGCGCGTGCGTGAGCATCACCGCCGCGCCGTTGTCGAGCGGATACACCGCCTGCGCGCTGCCCTTCCCGTACGTCACGCGCCCCATCACGAGCGCGCGGTCGTGGTCCTGCAGCGCACCCGCGACGATCTCCGCGGCGCTCGCCGTGTTCCCGTTCACGAGCACCACCACCGGCATCTCCGCCCAGCGCTCGTCGGTCTCGTCCACGTACGACGCGTTGGCGGTCTCGTCGCGCCCCTTCGTGATCACGATCCGCTTGCCCGCCCCGAGAAAGAGGTCGGCCACGCCCACGCCTTGCGTGAGGAGGCCGCCCGGGTTCCCGCGCAGGTCAAGCACCATCGATGTCGCGCCCGCGCGCCGCAGCCCGTCGACCGTCGCCACCACCTCGGCCTCGGTGGAATCGCTGAAGGTCGTCACCGCGAGGTAGCCGACGCCGCCCGCGAGCACCGTCGCGCGCGCGACGGCGCTCACGCGGATGTCCGCGCGCTCGAGCGTCACCGGGATCCGCGTGTTCTGCCCGCGCTCGATCACGAGCGCCACCTTGGAGCCGAGGGGGCCGCGTAGCGCGTTGCGCGCCTCCGCCACCGTCCACCCGCGCATCGAACGCCCGTCGAGCTCGATCAGCCGGTCGCCGGCCTGGATGCCCGCCCGTTCGGCCGGGGTCCCCGTGCGCGGCTGCGCCACCGTGATCCACCCGTCGCGCACATCGACCTGGAGTCCCACGCCGCGGTACGAATTGGCCGCCGACTGCGAGATCCGCTCGAGGCGCTCCGGCGTGAGGTACGCCGAGCCGTGATCGCCGAGCTCGGCAATCATCCCCGTGACCGCGTGGGTCCAGAGATCCTCCTCGGAGAGCGAGTCGACGAACGACTCGCGCACGCGCTCCATCACCGCGTCGAGGAGCGCGGCCCCCTCGCGCTCGCGGCGCGCCTCGCCGTTGATCGCGCGCTGCACCAGCCACCCGCCGGCAACGAGCGCCGCGCCGACGAGCACGGCCGAGGGAAGCATCCGGGTGCGGCTCACGCGCGCACCGCCGTGTCCGCAAGCACCGCGGGACCGTCGCGCGCGATGGCGGCGTGGATGCGTGCCTCGACCGCGTCCTCCGTGCCGTCCGCATCCACGGCGACGATCCGGCCGCATTCGGGATGCGTCGCCTGCCAGTCGTCGGTGGCAAAGGTCGTGAACGCGGCGGCCACGCGATCGTGAAACGCGCGGTCGGCGCGCTCCATCCGGTCGGAGCGGCTGCGTCCGAGCGCGCGGTCGAGCCCCGTGGCCACGGGCAACCGCAGCATCAGCGTGAGGTCGGGGACGAGTCCGCCGGTGGCCAGCCGGTTGGCGGCGCGCACCTCGGCCTCGGGGAGCCCGCGCCCGTGGATCTGGTAGGCGTAGGTCGAGAGGAGGAAGCGGTCGAGCAGCACGTGCTCCCCACGGTCGAGCGCGGGACGCACCGCCGTGGCGACGAGCTCCGCGCGCGAC
>CAYXQS010000134.1:0-708 GCA_964466515.1 uncultured Gemmatimonas sp.
GGACGCTCACGGACCTCCGCGTCGACCGCGGGTCGCGGGTGCGAAAGGGACAATCGCTCGGCACGATCACGGCCGAAGGTGTCCGCACGCAGGTGGCGGGCGCCCGTGCCGCGGTGGCCGCCGCCGAGGCGGGCCTCGCCTCCGCGCGCACCCGCCGCGACGCCACGCGCCGCCTGAACGCGGCCGGTGGGGCGTCCCGCGTGGATCTCGAAAATGCCGAGGCCGCCTTTCAGGCCGCGGAGGCACAGCTCGCGGCCGCACGGGCGCAGGCCGCCGCCGCGGACGAACGCTCGGCCTTCACGGCGCTCACGGCGCCCATTGACGGCACGGTCAGCGCGCGGCCGGCCGCGCAGGGCGAGTCCGTCGCCATTGGCGACCCGGTCCTGACCATCGTCAACACCAGCACCCTCGAGCTCGCGGGCCGTGTCCCGGTAGACGAGGCCGGTGCGGTGGGCGTGGGGCAGCCCGTGCGCTTTGCGGTCGATGCCTTCCCGGGCCGCGTCTTCACCGGGCGCGTGGACCGCAAGGACCCGACCGCCGCCACGTCCGACCGCCAAGTGGGCGTCTATGTGCGCCTGCCGAATCCCGACGGGGACCTGATTGCCGGCCAGTATGCACGCGGTGAGGTCGCCGGCCGTTCGGTGCGCGGCGCGCTCACCGTTCCCGAGACCGCGGTGCAGGGGTCCGGCGGCGAGGCGGCGGTCTTCG
>CAYXQS010000134.1:718-5731 GCA_964466515.1 uncultured Gemmatimonas sp.
CCGCCGGCGTGGTCGCCATCACGGCCGGCCTCGCGGCCGGCGAGCGGATCCTGGTTCGTCCGGTGCCCCGGCTGGCCGATGGCCAGTTGGTGACCGTCGGCACGGATCGCTGATGTCGACCGCCGCAGACGTGGACCGCGCCGCAGACGCGGAAGAGGTCGAGCACGGCAGTGGGTTGAGCGCGGTCGCCATCCGGCGGCCGGTGTTCACGATGATGCTGATGCTCGGCCTGATCTCGATCGGCATCTTCAGCTACCGCCAGCTCAGCATCGACCAGTTCCCCGACGTCGATATCCCGGTGGTGATGGTGCAGACGACCTACCCGGGGGCCAGCGCCGAGACGATCGAGCGCGAGGTCACGGAGCGGATGGAGCAGGCGTTCAATCCGGTGGAAGGCGTCGACCGGATCACCTCGGTGTCGCTCGAGGGCGTGTCGCAGGTGGTGGTGGAGTTTGACCTCGGGCGGAGCGCCGACCTCGGCGCGCAGGACATCCGCTCCAAGATCGAGGCCATCCGTCGCGACCTCCCGGCGGCGATCGATCCGCCGATCGTGCAGAAGTTCGACCCGGCGGCGCAGCCGATCATCTCGCTCGCGATCTCGTCCACGACGATGCCGATGACGCAGCTCACGGCGCTGGCGGACGAGGACCTTCGCCGCGCGCTCGAGAGCGTGCGGGGCGTGGGTGAGGTGCGCGTGGCCGGCGGCCTGGCGCGCGAGATCCGCGTGAACCTCCGTCCCGACCGGCTTCGCGCGCTCGGCGTCTCCGTGCCCGAGGTGATGGGCGCGCTGCGGTCGCAGAACATCGAGTCGCCGGCCGGCCGTGTCGAGCGCGGCGCGACCGAGACGCTGGTGCGCGTGACCGGCCGCATCACCGACCCGGCGCAGTTCAACGACATCGTCGTCGCCAACCGCGGCAACGTGCCGGTGCGCCTGCGCGAGGTGGCGCGCGTCGAGGAAGGGAATGAGGAGGAGCGCTCGCTCGCCTTCGTGAGCGGCGCCCGCGCGGTCTCGCTCGACGTGCTCAAGATCTCGGGCGCCAACACCGTGGAGGTCGCGGACGAGGTCGCCGGCGAGCTCGAGAACATCCGCCAGCGCCTCCCCGCCGGCACGGAGCTGACGGTCGTGCGCGACAACTCCGTCGTCATCCGCCAGTCGGTGGACGACGTCATCCACGAACTGATCCTGGGCGCGCTGCTCACGGTCATCATCGTGATGCTCTTCCTCAACGACTGGAAGGCGACGGTCATCACCTCGCTGGCGCTGCCGGTGTCGGTGATCTCGTCGTTCGTCCTGATGCGCGCGCTGGGCTTCACGCTCAACGTGCTCACGCTGATGGCGCTCTCGCTCTCGATCGGCATCCTGATCGACGACGCAATCGTGGTCATCGAGAACATCGTGCGCCATCGCGAGATGGGACGCGGACAGCGCGAGGCCGCGCTGCGCGGCACGCGCGAGATCCAGCTCGCCGTGATGGCGACCACGCTCGCGATCGTCGCCGTCTTCGTGCCGGTGGCGTTTATGGGCGGCATCATCGGCCGGTTCTTCTACCAGTTCGGCCTGACGGTGGCGTGGGCGGTGCTCGTCTCGCTGTTCGTCTCGTTCACGCTGACCCCGATGCTCGCGGCCTGGTGGGGCGTGGACCCGCACGCGGCGAGCCACCACGCGGGCGGCAACATCCTCACCCGGACGATCACCCGCTTCAATGTCTGGTTCGACCGGCAGGCCGAGCGCTATCGCTCGGTCGTGACCTGGGCGGTGGGCCACCGGAAGTCGACGCTGCTCATTGCGGGCGCCTCGTTCATCGGCTCGTTTATGCTCTTCCCGTACATCGGCGGCGGCTTTATGCCGGACTCCGATGACTCGGAGTTCATCGTGCAGCTCGAGTCGCCGGAAGGGTCGAGCCTGGCCTACACGCACACGAAGGCGGCGCAGGTCGATTCCATCCTGCGCACCGTCGACGGCGTGTCGTACACGTACCTGACCATCGGTGCCGGCGCGACCGGCACGGTGACCAACGGCGAGATCTACGTGAAGCTCGTGCCGAGCGCCGAGCGCGCCATCGACCAGTTGGCGTTGATGGAGGTCGCGCGCGCGGCGATCGCCCCGGTGTACGGCATCGAGGCCTCGGTGCTCCTCGCCGGCGGGCTTGGCGGCGCGCAGGCGCCGCTCTCCGTGGACATCCGCGGCAGCGGCGTCGACACCCTGCAGGTGCTCTCCGCGCAGGTGGCCGCCGCAATGCACGCCATCCCCGGCGTCGCCGACGTGCGCACCTCGCTGGGGGAGCCGAAGCCGGAGTTCCGCGTGGACGTGCTGCGCGACGTGGCGAACGAGGTAGGGCTCGATATCGGGCAGGTGGCCGCGACGGTGCGGCCGATGCTCGCGGGCGAGATCGCCACCCGCTGGGAGGATCCGACGGGGGAGGAGCGCGATGTCGTCGTCCAGGTGGAGCCGTCGCAGCGGGTGTCGATTGCCGACCTCTCCTCGCTCCCGCTGGCCACCTCGCAGCGCGCGCCCGACGGCTCGGTGGTCACCGTGCCGCTGGGGAGCGTGGCCCTGGTGACGGCGGGGACGGCGCCCGCACAGATCGACCGGCAGAGTCTGAACCGCGTCGCGCGCGTCACGGCAAGCACCGCGGGCGGGCTCTCCATTGCCGAGGCGTCGACGAGCATCCGCGCCGCGCTCGACGACATCCCGATGCCCCCCGGCTACACCGTGCAGCTCGGCGGCGAGACCGAGCAGCTTGAGGAGACGGTGGGCTTCGTGCTCGAGTCGATTATGCTCGCCATCATCCTGATCTTCCTGATCCTGGCGTCGCAGTTCGAGTCGCTCACGCAGCCGTTTGCGATTATGCTCTCCCTCCCGCTCTCGCTGGTGGGCGTGCTCCTTGCGCTCCTGGTCACCGACGACACGCTGAATATGATGTCGATGATCGGCGTGATCCTCCTCTTTGGCCTCGTGGTGAAGAACGCCATCCTCCTGGTGGACAACGCCAACGAGCGGCGCGCCGAGGGCACGGACCGCGTGACGGCGATGATCGAGGCCGGCGTGGTGCGCCTGCGGCCCATTATGATGACCACGCTGGCGATGATCGCGGGGATGTTCCCGATCGCGCTGGCGCTCGGCGAGGGCGGCGGGTTCCGCGCGCCGATGGCCCGCGCGGTGATCGGCGGGCTCATCACCTCGACGATCCTCACGCTCGTGGTCGTGCCGGTGGCGTACCTGTACCTGGACGAGTTCGTCGGCTGGCTCTGGGGCAAGCTGGGCCCCAAGTCCAGGGGCTGAGTCGGCGTGAGCGGCGCCCAGCCGGTCGACGCGGTCGCGCGGGAACGCCTCAGGAGGCAGGGGATCAGCCATCCCGTGCGCGGGGAGCCGACGGACATTGTCCGTCGGCTCCTCGCCGTTCAGGCGCAGGACTACATCGGCGCCAAGTGGTCCATCGGCCTGCGCCTGCGCGGCGTGACCGACGCCGATGTCGACCGCGCCTGTGACGCCGGGGAGATCCTGCGCACGCACGTCCTGCGGCCGACCTGGCACTTCGTGCTCCCTGCGGACATCCGCTGGCTGCTCACACTCACCGGGCCGCGCGTCCTCGCGACGAACGCGTCGATGAGCCGCAAGCTGGGCATTGATGCGCGGGTGCTCGACCGCGGGTTCCGGGTGTTCGCCGCCGAACTCGCGCGGGGGCGCGTCCGGACGCGCGCGGAACTCGGCGCGGCGCTCGAGGCGGCGGGCGTGCGCCCTGCCACCGGCCAGCGCCTCGCGTACCTCGTGATGCACGCCGAGCAGGAGGCGCTCCTCTGCAGCGGCCCGCGGCGCGGCAGGCAGTTTACCTACGCGCTCCTGGACGCGCGCGCGCCGCGCGCCAGGCCGATGGCGCGGACGGATGCGTTGGCCGAGCTGGGGCGGCGGTATTTCACCAGCCGCGGGCCGGCGACGGTGCGCGACCTCGCGCGATGGTCGTCGCTCACCGTCGCCGACGCGACCCGCGCGGCGGACGCGGTCCGCGACGAGCTGGGCGCGGAGATGGTCGGCAAGCGCGAACATTTCCGGTCGGCGGGCAAGCCGCCGGCCGGTCGCGTGAACCGCCGCGCACACCTACTGTGCATCTACGACGAGTACATCGCGGGGTACCGCGACCGCAGCGCGATCATCACCCCGGTCAATGCCGCGACCATCGCGGGGCGCGGCGCGGCGGTCACGAATGTGGTCGTCATCGACGGCGAGGTCCTCGGTACCTGGTCGCGCACCTTCGGCAAGCGCGAGGTCGATCTCACCATCGCCCCATTTGGCCGGCTGACGCGCGCCCGGCAGGCGCTCGTGCGCGAAGCCGCCGCCCCCTTCGGGGATTTCGTCGGCCTGACGCCGCGCGTGACGTTCGCCTGAACAGCGGGAGGGGAAGGGAGTAGATTGCGGGGTTCGCCCATTCCCCCCTCCCGCCACTCTTTATCATCTCTCCGTGCAGACGACCGCCCGCTTCGACACCCTCCCGGTCTACCTCCTCGCCACGATCCCGCAGAAGAAGCGCGACCTGATGGCGCGCGGCGTGGACGTGATCGACCTCGGTGCCGGCGATGCCGACCTGGCCGCCCCGCCAATGGCCATCGAGGCGCTCACCAAGGCCGCGCAGGAGCCGGGAATGAGCCGCTACGGCTTCGGACTCGGGCTCCCCGCCTACCGCGACGCCATCAGCGCCTGGATGCAGCGGCGCTTCGGCCATCGCTTTGACCCGCTCAAGGAAATCGTTCCGCTGATCGGGTCCAAGGAAGGGATCGCGCACCTCTGCCTGGCGTTCCTCCAGAAGGGCGACGTCGCCATCATCCCCGACCCCGGGTACCTCGCGTACCTCGGCGGCACGCTGCTCAGTGAGGCGGAGCCCTACCTGTATCCCCTCACGCCGCGCACGAACTTCCTCGTGGAGCTCGACGAGATTCCGGCCGCCACGCTCAAGCGCACCAAGCTCCTCTTCCTGAATTACCCGAACAATCCCACGGCCGCCATCGCGCCGATGGAGT
>CAYXQS010000135.1:0-5705 GCA_964466515.1 uncultured Gemmatimonas sp.
GCTCGCCGTGCGCGGCGGCGCGCTGCACCTCGACTTCGCGGGATCGTCCCCGATGGTGCGCGGGAACGTGAACTGTCCCATCCAGGTCACGCGGGCGGCGGCGCTCTTCGTCCTGCGCGCATTGCTCAGCGACGACGTGCCCACCAACGACGGGATCGCGCGCCCCATCCACATCGCCACGCCGGACGACTGTTGCCTTGCCGCGCGCGCGCCGGCCGCCGTCGCGGCGGGGAACGTGGAGATGAGCCAGCGCATCACCGACCTGCTCTTTGCGGCCCTGGCCGCCGCCGGCGTGGATGTCCCCGCGCAGGGGCAGGGGACGATGAACAACGTCACCTTCGGCGGTGCGGGGTGGACCTTCTACGAGACGCTCGGCGGCGGACAGGGCGCCAGCGCCCAGGGCCCCGGCCCCGACGCCGTACACGTCGGGATGAGCAACACGCGCAACACGCCCATTGAGTCGCTCGAGCGGGCGTATCCGATTGTCATCGAGCGGTACGAGATCCGCCGCGGGACGGGTGGCGCCGGCGTGCACCGCGGCGGCGACGGCGTCCTGCGCCGGTACCGGGTGCTGGCACCGTGTACGGTCACGCTGCTGACCGAACGGCGGCGGCGTGCGCCGCTCGGTGCCGTCGGCGGTGCGCCGGGTGCCGTGGGGGAAAACCTGTTGAACGGCGAGCCGCTGCCCGCCAAATGTCGCCGCGACCTCCGCGCCGGCGACGTGCTCGAGATCCGGACGCCGGGCGGCGGCGGATGGGGCGTGCCGTCGCGCTGACCGCGCTCAGCCGTGCGGCGACGGCGTGGCCATCGAGGTCCGGCGGCGCGTGCCCTCGCTTGGCGTCACGCTCGAGAAGACCTTGGCGGCGATGAACGTCGTCAGCAGGTCGTGGTCAATCAATCCGCCCTTCGCCTCGGCCGAGAGGATGTCGAGCGCGCGGTCGTTGGAGACGGCGCGCTTGTAGGGACGGTCCGTCGCGGTGAGCGCGTCGTAGATGTCCGAAATCGTCATCATCCGCGTCTGGATCGGGATCTCCGCCGCCGCGACGCCGCGCGGATACCCCGTGCCGTCGAGCTTCTCGTGATGCCCGAAGGCAATCGACGGGATCCCGCGCAGCTCGCGCGTCCAGGGGATCTGGTCGAGGAAGCGATACGTGTGCGTGACGTGCGACTCGATCTCGCGCCGCTCGCGCAGGTCGAGGTTCCCCTTGTTGATCATCAGGAAGCGGAGCTCGTCCTCCGAGAGGAGCGGGCGTTCCACGCCGTCAAAGTCCACATAGGTCGTCTGGTTGATGACCCGCAGCTCCTCGAAGCTCCCTTCGGGGAGGATCGTGGGCTCGTTGGCGCGGACGATGGCGTCGAGCCAGCGCATCAGCTCGTCGCGGCGCGCGCGGCGCAGGTCGTCGAGCATCGCCACCGCGGCGGCGTAGTCGCGCGGCCCGTGCGTCGCGAGGTGCTCCGCGCGCTCGCGCTCGAACTCGAGGTCCGCCTGCTGCAGGAGGTAGTGGAAGCGGTGGCGGACGATCGTGAGGTCGTGGCCGTAGAGCTTCTTCTGCTTCACCAGCACCTGCTCGCGCACGCCGACCTTGCCGAAGTCGTGCAGGAGGCCGGCATAGCGCAGCTCGCGCAGCTGCTCGCGCGTGAAGCGCACGCCGCGGTACGGCCCGTCGCCCGCGCGGTCCACCGCCTCCGCGAGTCCCGTGGTGAGCGTCGCCACGCGGAACGAATGGCCCGACGTGGTCGGGTCGCGCGACTCGATCGCCGTCACCGACGCCGTGACGAACCCCTCGAAGAGCCGCTCGATGTCCTCGTAGAGCCGACTGTTCTCGATCGCCACCGCCGCCTGCGCCGCGAGCGCGGCGACGAGGTCCGCCGAGCGCTGGTCGAACGGCACCACCTGCTGGTCGACGATCCGCGAGGAGGTGAGCTGCACGGAGGCGTCGCGCTTCCGGTTGATCAGCTGCACCACGCCGATCACCTCGTCGCGCAGCGTCCGCATCGGGAGCACGAGCATCGACTTGGTGCGGTAACCGAACTTGTCGTCGAAGGAGCGGTTCTGCCGGTACGACACGTGCTGGGGCAGGAGATACACGTCCCCGATCATCAGCGGCTCGCCGGTCGCGGCCACGTGGCCCGAGAGCGAGGTGTGGTCGATGGGGACGCTGAACTCGTTGAACGGCAGGTCCGGGAGCGTCGCGTTCTGCGAGAGCTTGAAGCGGAGCGCCGTCGCATTGCCCTCGGCGTCGTGCTCCACGAGGTAGAGCGATCCCGCGTCCGCCGAGGAGAGCCGCCGCGCCTGCGTCAGGATCATCCCCAGCAACGTGTCGAGGTCGCGCTCGGTGCCGAGGGCCGCCCCCACGCGCGAGAGCTCCCGGAGGTCGGTGGCCGAGGTCTGCTCCAGTCGCTTGGCGCGGTCCGCGGCGATGAGCGCCGCCCCGTGCCGCAGCGCGCCCTGCAGCGCCGTGCGCCCCTGGCCCGGCGTGGCCGTGGCCGGGAGCCACGACGAGAGCCCGACGTCGCGCAGGGCCGCCGAGGGCTCGGTCTGTCCCGGCTCGCCGAGGCCGATGAGCGCCGCGCACTCGGCCAATGCGGCGAGCGCGGCCGCGCCGTCCGGGGCCGAGGCGAGCGCGTCGTCCACCAGGATCACCGTGGGCCGCTCGCGGTCGATGGCCTCGTGCGCCGGGAGCACGGTGATCCGCTGGAGCTCGACGGCCTCCCCGGCGCCCAGCGTGGGGAAGGCGGACAGCGCGCGGCCTTCGGGAACGAGAACGAGAGGGTGCACGGAGTGGGGAAGAGGAAACCGCCGGCACCCGTGACGATGGGCACCGGCGGTTCCAAGGTTATCGCGGAGGCGCGGGCCCCCGCCAGTGACGGGTCAGCCGCCGGTTTCGAGCTTTGCCTTCGCCGTCTTCGCGTCCTCGAAGTCCGGGAAGCGGTCGATCGTCTGGTTGAAGAGCGCAAGCGCCTCCTGACGGTTCCCGGCGTCCTGCGCGCTGATGGCGCGCGAGTACATCATCACGGCCTGGAACGGGACGCGGGCCTGGCGCGTGGTGCGCGCCTCGCTCGTCTGCCGCGCCGCCGGGGTGAGCGCCGGCAGCTTGAGTCCCACATTGGCCGCGGCGCCCACCTTCGTGACCAGGGCGAGGAAGTTGTCGGTCTTGTCGCGGTCCACGTGCGTCCACTCGATCCGGGACGTCTCCACGTCAATCGACTTGAGCGTCAGCACCATCGTGCCCGAGCGATCCGTGATGAACGACCCCGTGACCATATGCCGGGCGCCGAGGAGGCGGCCGATGCGGGCGGCGGTGGCGTCATCCACGCGGCCGTCGCGCCCGAGGTTCTGCTCCTTGAGCAACGCCTCGATGTTCTCGCGCTCCACCACCCGGATGCCCGGGTTCTGGGCGAGTTCCGTGAGGAGCAGGTCTGCAATCCCCTTCGAGAGCGGGGCCAGTTCCACGTTCGCCTCGCCGATGGCGGAGTTCACGAACGGGAGCACGGCCACCGTGGGCCGCGTATCCTCCTGCGCGACGGCGCTGGCCGTCACGAGGGCGAGGGCGGCGGTGGCACGAGCGATCTGCTTCAGCATCACATCCTCCGGAGAGGTTAGAGAGTCAGGGCCAGCCCTTCCGCCGCGGCCATCACCTGCACCGTACCGCCGCGGTCCTTCACCATCGCCCGGCACTGGGCCAGGCAGGCCTCCAGCTGGTCGTCCGTCCGCCGCGGTTCGTGGTGAAACAGCACCAGCGTCTTCACCTCGGCCTCCAGCGCCAGCGCCACCGCCTCCGCGAAGGTCGAATGCCCCCACCCGCGGTGATGATCGTACTCCTCGGTGGTGTAGGTCGTGTCGTGGATCAGCACCGACGCCCCACGCACGAACTCCACCATCCGCTGCCGCCAGTCCGGCGCCGACCCGTAACTCGGGTGCGGGGCCAGCTCGTTGTCCGACACATAGACCAGCGCGCCGCCGTTCCCCCCCGGCTGGGTAAACCGGTACCCGAGGGCTCCCCCGGGATGCTGCACGGCGAACGCCGTCACTTCGTAGCCCGTCCCTTCACTCCGGGTTCCTTCGGCCAAGTCCCGGAAATCGATCGTCGATTCCAACTGCTCGAAGGTCACCGGAAACACCACCGGCGACATCTGGTCCCGCACCACCTTGCCGACACTCTTTTCGAGCGACTGCGACCCCCAGATGGTGAAGTGGTTCCCCTTCCCGAAGATCGGCGCGAAGAACGGGATCCCCTGGATATGATCCCAGTGCGCGTGCGTGAGGAAGATGTCCCCCCGGATCGGCGCGCCGTTCGACCGCTCCAGCAGTGTCCGCCCCAACTCGCGGATCCCCGTCCCGGCGTCGAGGATGATCAGCCATCCCGACTCGGTCCGCAGCTCCACGCACGGGGTGTTTCCGCCATACCGCACCGTCTGCGCACCCGGTGTCGGGATGGACCCACGCGTTCCCCAGAATCGGACGCGCCAGGTCATCGGGGCCCCGGATGCACGTTCCAAGATGGGGGCTGTACGGAGCAGGGGTATAGGCGAGACATCACGGGGCCCGGGTGACGACGGTCACAGGCGCTGTTGGGACCGCTTTTCGAGCGCGGCGCGGTCGGTGACCTTGATCCGCCGGCGCTCGGTGGAAATCCACCCGGCCTCGACGAACTCGCGCATTGCGCGCGAGACCGTCTCGCGGCTCGCGCCGATGACGTGGGCGATGGTCTGGTGCGTCAGCGGCTTCTCGATGATGTCCGATCCCCCCTCGGCGGCCGCGTCGAGGATGAGCCGGGCAATGCGTCCCGGGACGTCGAGGAGCACCAGGGAGCCGATCTTGTCGTCCGCGCGGCGGAGCCGGCGGGAGAGGTCAATCAGCAGCGCCCAGGCCACGGCCGGGCTCTGCTCCACGCGCCGCCGAAAGTCCTCGCGCCGCAGGACGAGGAGGGTGCTGTCCTCCATTGCCACGACGTGGGCCGAGCGGGGCTGGTCGTCGATGAGGGCCAACTCGCCGAAATACTCGCTGACGCCGAGGATCCCGAGGATCACCTCGCGGCCGTCCTCGGCCACGAGCACCACCTTCACGCGGCCTTCGCGCACCACGAAGAGGGAGTCCCCCGGATCGTCCTCAAAGAGGATGACGCTCCCCTTGGGATAGCTCTTCTCGCGGGCGAGCTGCGAAAACGCGGCGACCTCTGCCGGCGCGAGGGAGCGAAAGAGCGGGACGGTCGCGAGAAAGTCGGCGGTGCTCATACGTCGGGGTGGGGTGGACCAGCGAGCCGGGTGGGGCCCAGGAGACGGGGCGAAGGTAGCCTCGCGCCGGGGGGCTGTCAAACCTTCAAGGTGTTGTCACCTTGCATTTTACCCCCTGTCCCCGGTATCTTCCCTTGCTCGTTCTGAATCCGTTCCCGAGGCCCCAGTGAAGCCCGAGATCCACCCGACCTACGCCACCGCCAGCGTCTCCTGCGCCTGCGGCAACACGTTCCAGACCCGCTCGACGCACGCGGAGCTGCGCACGGACATCTGCGCCGCCTGCCATCCGTTCTTCACGGGCAAGCAGAAGCTCATTGACACCGCCGGCCGCGTGGAGCGGTTCCGCCAGAAGTACGGGACCAAGGCCAGCGCCTGAGCATCCGCGATCGGCTCGCCGACGCGCTGCGGCGCGCCGCCGAGGTCGAGCGCGACCTTCTCGATCCCCGGACGGTCCGTGACGCCAAGTTGAT
>CAYXQS010000136.1:0-1970 GCA_964466515.1 uncultured Gemmatimonas sp.
AGCCGCCCGAGAACTGCGGGCTGCCGGACTCGGAGAGGCCAAGCGTCGTGGCGGAGTTGATGAAGCCCGGCGTGATCCACTTCCCGCGCGCGTCAATCCGCTGCGCGTCGGCGGGAACGGCGACGTTCGCGCCGACCGCCGTGATCTTCCCGTCACGGATGAGCACCGTGCCGTTCTCGATCCTGGGGCCGTTCACGGGATAGACCGTGCCGCCCGTGATCGCGATCGTCTGGGCGTCGACCGCCGCGGCCGCCGCGGCCGCGAGGAGCGTGAGCGCCGCGAGGCGCACCATCGTCGAAGCGCGCATCAGCGGTTCCCTCCCTGCGTCGGCACGAAGCCGAGTTCGAAGTCCGTGCGCCACTGCATTGCGCGGTCGGCGCGGTCATAGAGCAGCGCGCCGTCAATCCACACCTTCTCCGGGCGCGAGTAGACGCTGAATGGGTCGCCCGACCAGAGGACGACGTCCGCGTTCTTGCCGGGCTCGAGCGAGCCGGTCCTGTCCTGGATGCCGAGCGCCCAGGCCGCGTTGATGGTCACCCACTGGATGGCGTCCTCCTCGCTGATCGCGAGGCCGATGCGGCGCGCGGCGGCCAGTGACTTCGCCGCCTCCTGGTTGAGCCGCTGCGAGTACGACGGGTCGTCGGAGTGGACGATCGTGCGCGTGCCGGCCGCGTGCGTGAGCCCGATGTTGGCCTTGATGCCGTCGAGCGCCTCCATCTTGAAACCGCCCCAGTCCGACCAGAGCGAGGCGGAGATGTTCTCGCGCGCGAGCACGTCGGCAATCTTGTACGCCTCCACGCCGTGGTGGAACGAGCGGATCGAGTAGCCGAACTCGTGGGCGATGTCGATCATCTGCATCATCTCGTCGGCCTGATAGCAGTGGTTGTGGACGAGGATGTTGCCGCGCAGCACCTCGGCGAGCGTCTCGTTGTTGAGGTCGCGCGCCGGCGGATCGCCCTCGGGCTTGGCGAGCCACTTGTCCCAGCTGCGACGATACCGCTCCGCGTTGATCCACGCCGAGCGATAGCCGGACACGTTGGCCATCCGCGTGGACGGGCCGCGGCTTGCGTAGACGCGCTTGGGGTTCTCGCCGCACGCCATCTTGAGGCCGTACGGCGCGCCGGGAAACTTCATCCCCTGCGCCGAGCGCGAGGGAACGACCTTGAGGGTCACGCCGCGGCCGCCAATCAGGTTGCCCGAGCCCGGGAGGACCTGGATGGTCGTGGTGCCGCCCGCGAGCACGCGCGGGAACTGCGGGTCCTGCGGCCACACCGAATGCTCGGCCCAGACGTAGCCCGTGACCGGGTTCACCAGCTCGTTGCCGTCGTTGTGCGACGCGGTGCCGGGCGCGGGATACACGCCGAGGTGCGAGTGCGTGTCGATCAGCCCCGGGGTGACGAACCTGCCCTGGCCGTCGATGGTCACCGCGCCTTCCGGTGCGGTGACCGATGCCCCGACGGCGGCGACCTTGCCGTCCTCGAGGAGGATGGCACCGTTGCGGATGAGCGGGCCGGCGGCCGTATAGATGTGCACGTTCCGGATCACCGTCGCGCGCGACGGGAAGGGGACGTAGGTGCTCGGGAAGGGATCCGCGTTGGGTCGCGAATAGGCGCCCGGCGGCAGGGGGGCGGATGCGGCCGCGTTCTGGGACGGCGCGGGGGCCGGCGCCTGCGCGGCCGGGGCGGTGGAGCACCCCACGAGCGCAATCGCCAGGAGCGTACGAAGGTTGGGCATCGGAAGCTGGATCCTCAGCTGAGTGGAACGTCGAAGCTACGCGCCGAGCGTGCGGTGGGCCAGCGCGACATCGTCGGTGCAGAGGCCGTCGACGCCCCAGGCGGCGAGGCGCTGTATTGTCTCCGCGTCGTTCACGGTCCACGCGATGACGCGGGCCCCGGCGGCGTGGGCCTCGCGTACCAGCGCCTCATCAATGAGATCCCGGCGCCGCCAGAGGTCGCGGGCCTGCACGGCCT
>CAYXQS010000136.1:1980-5704 GCA_964466515.1 uncultured Gemmatimonas sp.
CGACCGACAACGCCTGTGCGCGACGCTCGGCCAACGGCGCATCGCCGTCGTAGATGTAGTTGGCGACGTAGCCGAAGAGCAGCGACGCGGCGAAGGGTGACGGCGTCTGTGTGTCTGCGGTTGCCAAACGGATGCGCCGGGCCTGCACGGCCTGGAGCGCCGCCAGCGGCTCCACGGGATAGCTCGACTCAAGCACCCCGCGCGGGATGTCCGGCGCCAGCCGCAGGGCCTCGGCGATCTGTCGGTGGTCAAAGGCGTGGACGGCCGCACGGACCTTGCTGCGCCGGATGAGGTCCACCGTGGCCGGCGCACACCCCGGGCCCTTGAGCTCGCAGTAGATCGTGAGCGACTCGCCGAGGAGCGCGAAGACCTCGTCGAGGGTCGGGGGGAGGGTGCCCTTGGGGACCTTGGCATCGTGGTGGACGCGGAGGGTGCCGTCGGGGTGGAGGTGGACATCGAGCTCCACGGCGTCGGCACCGAGTTCGGCGGCGCGGGCAAAGGCCGCCAGGGTGTTCTCCGGGCGTTCGCGGGAGGCGCCGCGGTGGGCGATGATCTCTGGGCGTGGCACGGGGGATATCTTAACGCGGGTCCCCGGCTGGCGTCCCATTGTCGAGGCTATGAACGCCGTGAGCGCAGTCCGCAGCACCCATCCAGCGACCGACGCGGAGTTGATTGCCCGATGGCAGGGTGGGGATCAGCGGGCCGCGGCATTGCTGGTGGAGCGGCACGCGCAGGCGCTGGCGCGCTTCGCGGCGAGCCTCGGGGAGCGGGACGAGATCGATGAGTTGGTGCAGGACACCTTCGTGCGGGCCTTCAATTCGCTCGATGCGTTTCGTGCCGACAGTTCGCTCCGCACCTGGCTCTTCACCATCTGCAAGCGGTTGCTGCTGGACCGCCAACGGGCCGAACGGCGGCGGCGCGACACGAAGGAGCTGGAGGAAGGCGACGCGGTCGTGGCCTACGACGCGTTGGACGGACTGGTGGGCGCGGAGACGGCGCGACAGGTGCAGGACGCGGTGAACACGCTGACGCCGCTGCAGCGCGAGGTCTTCTCGCTCCGGGTGAACGAAGGGATGGCGTACGCCGAGATTGCGGAGATCGTGGGAAGCACCGAAGGCGCGTGCCGGGTGCACTACCACAACGCGATTCGAACGATCAAGGAGCACTTGCCCGATGACTGAATGCACGAATGACGCGATGCGGGACCTGCTCCCGCTGCTGGCCCACGACGCGCTCGACGCGGCCGGGACGGCGGCGGTGCGGGCACATCTCGCGGGCTGCGTGGCCTGCGTGGCGGAACTCGCGCTGATCGAGCACGCCGCACGGGCCTTCGACGCGGCGGCCCCCACGATGCGCATCGACGCCATCGTGCGCGCCCTGCCGGCGCCGCCGGCGCAGGTGCCGTCGCTCAAGCTCGTGCCCCGGCGTCGGAGCGGGCCCTGGATGCCGCGGCCGTACCTTGCCGCCGCGTCCCTCCTCCTCGTGGGCGTCCTCTCGCTGAGCGTGGTGCGCGGCTACTTCGATGGCTCGACGCCCGATGGCGGGATTGCCGACAGCGGCCAGCGCGTGGCGCTCGCCGTGCCGGTGGACCTGATTGGCGGGAGCGACCTCGCCGGCCTCGACGCCGCCGAGCTCGCCGAGCTGCTCGCGGAGCTGGACCAGTGGGAGGCCACCGTGGCCGCCGACCCGATGGCGATTCGCCAGCCGCTCGTTCCGACCCCGGAGGGAATCTGATGCGCACCCTGATGTTGGCCCTGCTCCTGGCGACGGCGACCGTGGCGGAGGCGCAGAACCGCCCGCGCCAGGAGCGATCCAGTGCCGCGGAGCGCGACTCGCTCGAGGCGCGCGTGCGCGAGCGGATGGGGCGGATGCTCAAGGAGCAGCTCGGGCTGGATGACGAGCAGGTCCGCAGGCTGCAGGCCACCAACCGGCGCTTTGAGGGCCAGCGTCGCGCGCTCTTTGAGCAGGAGCGCGATGCGCGGGGCGCCCTGCGGCGCGAACTGCAGCGCGGCGATTCGACGCGGCAGGACCGCGTCTCGACGCTGCTCGACCAACTGATGCAGCTGCAGCGCCAGCGCTTCGACCTGGTGGAGGCGGAGCAGAAGGAGCTGGCGACCTTCCTGACGCCGGTGCAGCGCGCGCGGCTCTACGGCATCGAGGAGCAGATGCGCCGTCGGATGGACGAGATGCGCGAGCGTCGCGCGCCGGGCCCGGTGGGGACGCCCGGGACCCAGCGGCCCCCGCCGGGTGCCTCACGTCGGCCGTAGCCTGGTTAGCTTTCGGGTGTCATCGCCCGGATGGCGGAACTGGCAGACGCAGGGGACTCAAAATCCCCCGAGGGCAACCTCTTGTGGGTTCGATTCCCACTCCGGGCACTAGCGGTCGCTGGCCTTTGGCGGGTCGAGCGCCAGGTCCGCCGCCAGCCACACCGTCCGCGTGAACGGATAGGTGATCAGCGGCGAGAGAATCATCGCGGTCACCGCCACGACCTCGATCCGGTCCCACGGCACGTTGGGCCACACCGCCAGTAGCCAGATCCCGAGCCCAAACCCGAACAGCAGCTCGGCGATGATCAGGTTCACCAGGTAGGCGCCCACGAAGTGGTCGCGGTTGCCGCGGTCGAGCTTGAGCGCGCACTGCGGGCAGCGCTCCTGGAGCTGGAGCCAGTTCCGGAAGAGCCCCCGCGACCCGCACTCGGGGCACCGCAGGAGGAGCGCGCGGCCCACGCGCCGACGCGGCGCGGGCGGTGCAGGCGGGACGGTGGGCGAGGTCACGTTCGCAAGCTACATTCGACGGACGACCGTTCCAAGCAGGACTTCCCCGCAATCCCCCGCCAGCGAATGTCCGGCCGCCATCATCTCTTCGTGCCGGGACCGTCCAATGTCCCGGACCGCGTTCTCCGCGCGATGCATCGCGCCCAGGAGGACCACCGCTCCAGCGCCTTCCCGACGCTCACCAACGGCCTCCTCCACGACATCAAGCCCGTCTTCGGTGCCGTCGAAGGCCGGCCGTTCCTCTTTGCCTCCACGGGAACGGGGATGTGGGAGGCGGCGATCATCAACACCCTCGCCCCGGGCGACCACGTCCTCGCGGTGCGGCTCGGGCAGTTCTCGCATCTGTTCATCGATGCCGGCGAGCGGCTCGGGCTGAAGGTCGAGGTGGTCGATATGGAGTGGGGCGAGGCCTTCGATCCCGCGCAGATTGGCGAGCGGCTCGCGGCCGACCGCGCGCACGCCATCAAGGCCGTCCTCGTGGTCCATAACGAGACCGCCACCGGCGTGACCAACGACATCGCGGGGCTTCGCGAGGCGATGGACGATGCCAAGCACCCGGCACTGCTCTTCGTGGACGGGGTGAGTTCCATCGGGTCCCTGGAGTTCCGGCACGACGCGTGGGGCGTGGACGTCGCGATCACGGGCTCGCAGAAGGGCTTTATGATGCCCGCGGGGCTCGGGATGCTCTGCCTCTCGCCCAAGGCGCTGGAGCGGGTGGAGCAGGCGGGGTTCCACCGTGCCTACTTTGACCTGCGCCCGCAGATCCTGCACAACGACCAGGGCTACTTCCCGTACACGCCGCCGCTGGCGCACCTCTTCGGGCTCCGCGAAGCGCTCGATATGATGCAGGAGGAAGGGCTGGGCGCGCGCCACGCGCGCCACGCGCGGCTCGGCGAAGGCGTGCGTCGCGCCGTGGCCGCGTGGGGGCTCAAGCTCTGCGCGCGCGATCC
>CAYXQS010000137.1:0-5678 GCA_964466515.1 uncultured Gemmatimonas sp.
AGCGCACCTGAATGGGGTTCAGGGGGTCGCGGGTTCGAATCCCGCCGTCCCGATGGTGCACGACGCAAAGGCCCGCAATCACTCTTGGTGATTGCGGGCCTTTGCGTGTGCACGTCCGGTTCGTGACGCCCCCTCGTCTCTTCTAGGTAGTGTTGACGATGCCTTCCGTGCGGCTGCCGCTCTCTGCGTTGCTCCGTGCCCTCGCATTGGTGCTCGTCGGTTGCCGCGACGAGGCCCCGGCACGGGCCGCCTCGCTGGCCCTCGTAGGATCGGCAGAGCGCATCCTGGCTGTCGGCGACGAGCTCCACCTTGCGGTGGAGTGCCGCGATGCCCACGGGGCGCTGTTGCCGACATACCGCGTCCAGTGGATTGACGACAGCGATGGCGCGTTCGTCGTGCGTGGCAACGGGCCGCACGCCGTAGTGAAGGCCAATGCGCCGACAACGTCGCGCATCCTCGCCGTTTGCTCCAGGCGTGACGTCGGGGCGCCCTCAATGATCCCCTACGGCGGGTACCCACCCCCGGCGCTGTGGGGTGCCTTTTACATCGATGCCGTGAATGTGGGCGAGGCGGCGTGGGCCCTTGATCTTGCCGGCGACACGCTCGACCTGCGCGCACCCAGCCCTGCCGACAGCGTCAGCGGTGTGGTCCGTGTGCTGACCGCCAGAGGCGTCTCCGCCGCAGGCAGCGTGCTCGGCACCGAGTCCTTTGCGTGGAGCTCGGACGCCCCGTCCGTTGCGACCGTTTCCGCGCGCGGTCTCGTCCGCGCGATCTCCCCCGGCTGGGCGCGCATCACGGTCACGCGCGATGCGAGCGCCCAGTCGGTCAGCGTACGCGTGTCGGAGAGCGCGCCGACCATTGCGTGGGACGTTGCGCTCGTCGACGCGCACTGGACGCAGGGGGCGCAGGACTCCCTGCAGCGCGTCCCGATGGTCCGTGGCGGACGGGCCGCCGTGGTGAACGTGCTGGCGTTCGCCACGCCGGGTGCGGCACCGCGAAACGTGTTGCTCCGGGTGTTTGACGCCACCAACGCCTTGATCTGGGCGGACACGACGGCGCTCTCGCCCGACACCGTGGACGTCCCGACGTTCGCGAATCCGAGCGCGCAGTTCCTGGTGCCGCGCCCCGTGCTGCACACCGCGGCGCGCTGGACCGTCACGATCGATTCCGTCGGAGGCCCTGATGCCGCAATCGGGAACGACCGCATTCCGCGCACGGGCGAGGCGACGCTCCACGCGACGACGGTCGATCCGTTGCGCCTCCGCCTCGTGCCGATCCAGTTGGCCAAGCACGCGAACGTCCTGGCACCCGTGAATGCCGCGACCATCGTCCACTACGATTCCATCGCACGCATCCGGCAGCCGTTGGCTGACGTGATCGTGACACTCGCCCCCAAGCTCGTGACGCAGGCGGACTACTTCACGGAAGGAGGGGATGTCCGCGAGGGCGACACGCCATTCTTCCTTCGGGTGCTCGAAGAGATCGACCAACGACGCCTCGCGCACGGCAGCGCGTCGGGTGAGCACTGGATCGGAATCATCCCGAAGCCCGCTACGGCGACATCCTCCCGGTGGGGTGGATTCGCGTACATCCCGACGGACCCCGCGTCCATTGGCCCCCTCACGCGCTCCGCCGTGGTCCTCGGACACGACTGGTATGCGACGCCGGTGAGCGCCGGCTTTTTGGTCTCGCACGAACTCGGACACAACTTTGGTCGCCGGCACGCGCCGTGTGGTGGCGCCTCCAACGTGGACCCCTGGTATCCCGTGCCCAACGGCGCGCTCGGGTCGTGGGTCCATCATACGACGTCCTGGGAACGGAACGACTCGACGTTTGCGGCAACGATCCCGCCGACCGGCGGCGACGTGATGAGCTACTGCTCCAGCGGGTTCCTCAGTCCCTACACGACGCTCGGAATCCTACAGTTCCGGGCGCCCCGTGCGGCTACGCTGCAATCGCCGCGCCCCGTGGAACCCATTCTCGCCGTGCGCGGCGTGGTCGACGGCTCCGGCATACGACTTGGCGTGCCGTGGGTGACGGAAGGGGTTGCGACAACGAATCCGGCGGGCACCGGCATCGACGTGGAGTTGCTCGCGGAGGACGGCCGTGTCATCGTGCGCGTTGGTGCGGTGTCCGGCCGAACAGGGCACGACGAGACTGCCATCCCGTTTGCCGCGATGATTCCGGTCTCGGCCGCTGAGGTGGCCCTCGTGACGCGCGTCCGCGTTCGGGCGGGCGGGCACATACAGGAGCGCGACGTCGCCCAGCCGTAGGGTCTGTCCATTGCCCCGCCGCCCCGCGCACCGTTCATTTAAGGGTGGCTATGCTCTGTCCGACCTGTAACCGCGAGAGCAAGAACCTCCGCGTCTGCCCCTACTGCTTCACCCCGTATCCGATCGATAAGGGGCAGCAGAAGCGGCAGAGCCAGCGCGTGCAGGCCGCCGGCTCCGACTGGCGGGAACTCCTCGACCGCGGCAGGGACGTGGTGGCGGCAACGCAGGAGTTCGTGATGCGCCAGACGCCGACGGCGCGGTGGACCGGCGCGGCCATCCTCGCGGTGCTCCTGTTCTGGGTCGTGACCAGCGCGCGCGAGCCGACCTTCCAGGCGGGCGTCGTCCAGTCCGACATCATCGCCACGCCGCTGCAGCGCGAGGAGGCGCTCGCCATCATCCGGCAGACGCGCGAGACCGCGCTCGTGGACGTGCAGGAGGACGAGGTCTTCGTCAGCTACCCGGCCGCGACCTTCCCGGTGCGGGCGGAGGGGCAGCTCGCCCTCGTCCAGCGCTTCACCGACGCCGACGAGATCGTCGAGGGCCGCAAGCGCCGGCTGTTCTTCTACAATCCCAACGGCAAGCTCTTTGCCCAGTCGGACGGCATCCGCGGCGTGGTACTGGTGCGGTAGCTCACTGGTACTGGACGTAGAGCACCTTGGGCCGCAGGGCGAGGATCTCGGGGATGGTGGTGCGCGGGTCGTCGTTGCGCGCCTTGTAGAACTGCTTCCACCCCACGAACTGCACCGGCTCCGCCTGGATGTACTGCCGGAAGGTCGCGCGCTTGAGGCGCGGGGTGCCAAAGCCATCCATATGCATCACGATCTGCACGGCGGGGTCGAGGCGGATCTGCGCGCTGTTGGTCACGCCGCGCGCGGTGAAGCGATGCACGATCAGCAGCTTGGGCGGGAGGCCGTGTTGCCGCACCAGCCCCGCGAGATAGCCCGTCGCGTAGTTGATGTCCGCCGCGTCCATCGTCCCCATCCGCTTCCCGGGGATCCCGCCGTTCTTCATCATAAACTCGGGGTCCACCGCCGCGTGGACGTTCGCACGCGTGAAGAAGCGCTCGTACCTCGGCAGCTCCTCCTGCAGTGTCGAGTAGCCCACCTGGAAGTCGAGGATCACGATCGCGTCGCGCGTCTCGGCCCAGCGCACCACGCGCTCAATGAGCGTGTCGGCCATCCGGCCGCGGTGCTTGCCGTCGGGGCCGGGGAGCTCGCGCGCGACCACGGCGATGATCTGGAGCGCGGGCTGCACCGGCGTCTCGGGGTCCGCGGCCTCCCACGCCGCCACCTCGGCGTCGAGCATCGCGAGCATCTCGTCGGGCGGGTACTCGCCGAGCACGCCCATCCGCCGTGAGAGCGGATTGCCGTAGAAGGCAATGACGCGCCGGTGCGGGAGGATCGCGCCGGGGAGCGGGGCGGCGTCGCTCGGTTGCACCGTCGCGCGCGTCGGCACCGGTGGCGGTGCCGACGACTGTCCCGCAAACGCCGCGGGAAGGAATGCGACCAGCCAGAGGAGCACGGGCATCCCGCCCAATCTAATCAGCTCCCGGTCACCACGATGCGTCGGTCGGCGCGAATCGTATATTGGCCGGCCACCGCGATCTCGAGCTGCACCAGGTACTCGCCCCGCTTGAGCGTCGAGATGTCGAGCTGGACGGCGCGGGGGGTGGTGGCGCTCCCGCGGCTCGACTGGTCGGACATCGTGACGCTCACCGGCGTGGACTCGCGCGCGAGCCGCAGCGCGCGCAGGCCACGGACCAATCGCCCGGTCTCCTCGGTCTCCGGCACCACGGTCAGCGAGATCGTCATCTCCTCGCCGGCGGGATTGGTGTTGTAGGTCTCCCAGTACACGCCGAGCAGTTCGGAGGCGCGCACGCGCTGCGTGGGGATGGCGTGGGGCAGGACCTCTTCGACGCTGCGCGGGAACTCCTCATAGGGCGTGTAGAAGAGGAGGTCGGAGAGCGAGACGCGCGTACCCTGCGCAAACGGCGGACGGATGCCGTACCGCGCGCGCACCAGCGTCTGGCTGTCCGGCGCGGCGATCTCCGCGCTCATCAGCAGCGGCCCCCAGGGCGCGCGGGCGGTCAGCGTGCCGCGCGCCGGGACGTCGGTCGCAAGCCCCTCGTATGCGGCGGGGCCGGCGCCTCGCGCCAACACCAGCGCGCCGTCGAGCCGCGCGCCGGTCAGTTCCCTCACCTTGCTCACGTCGTACGCAAGCACCACGAGCGCCGTATCGCCGCGCCGGAAGACCGCCTGCTGGTGCTCGAGCATCTTCAACCTGGCCGCGTAGGGCGGGTGGTAGCGCGCGACCACGGGCGGCAACTGCACCGCCCAGTCCACCGAGTCCGAGACGGTGGGGCTGCTCAGGACGTGGAAGGGCGGGACGAAGCGGTGCGCCGGCGTGAGATCATAGCCCGTGACGGGGAAGCGCGGCGCATCGGGGGCGTCGGTGAACGACTGCACGGCGGTCGGGCCGCGGCTCCAGCCGCGCGGCCATCCAAAGCGCAGCAGCAGCTCGCGCTCGTCCGCATCGAAGCCGAAGAAGAAGGTCGAGGGCGCGTTGCCCAGGAACTCCACATAGGTGAGCCGCGCGAAGTGCTCGGTGCGCGAGTCGTTGCCCGGCATCCCATACCGGGTGCGCGCGTAGAACCAGATCCGCGCCTCGGTCGAATCGCGGGCCGGCGTGCCGCACGCGCTTCGCGCATACTGGCGTCGCGTGTCGTCGTCGAGGTACAGCGAGAGATCGCGCCAGCGACAGCGTTCCGGCGGCGCCATTGCGGCCAGCACGCGGTTGTACGCGGCCTCGGACTCGGCGTAGCGCCCGAGCGCGTGGAGCGAGAAGCCCCTGAGTGCGTCGCACCACCATCCATAGGCGCGGCACTCGTCGGCCACCTGCAGCGCCTCGGCGTACCGGCCGATCTCCGAGAGGTAGCGGACGCGCTGGCCGCCGATCCAGTTGTCGGCGGGGTTGGCGCGGCCGAGGGAGTCGAGGGTCTGGAGGAGCCGCTCGCGGGCCCGTTGGATGTGCGCGTTCTCCGTGGGCGGTTTGGGCGACGACTCGTCGTACCAGTAGCAGAACCGGCCCACTCGCTCCTGACACTCGCCGGCGCTGACCTCGGGCACCACGGGCAGGTTGGCGCGGCGGAAGACCTCAAACTGGGCCTGTGCGCGTCGGCCGAGTTCGCGGGGGTCGTCGGGGGGCAGGGTGTCGGCCGGGGCAGTCTGCGCGGCGAGGCCCAGCGGTGCGGCGAGCGCCGCGGCGATCCCAAGGAGGGATCGGGCGCGGCGGGCGGAGCGGGAGGGGCCGGGAGTGGGCACGGTCGAATCATACCCAACGCGGTGGGGGATGGTACTTTTGTAGCGATGCCGACCATCACTTTCGAGCCGTTGCACGACGGCGTAC
>CAYXQS010000138.1:0-5642 GCA_964466515.1 uncultured Gemmatimonas sp.
TGTTCGGACACGAGCGCGGCGCGTTCACCGGCGCCACCGAACGCCGCATCGGCCGCTTCGAGCTCGCGCACACGGGCACGCTGCTGCTCGACGAAGTCGGCGACCTCGGCCTCGACGCGCAGGCCAAGCTGCTGCGCGCCATCGAGGCGCGCGAGATCGAACGCGTGGGCGGCAACAAGCCGATCAAGGTGGACGTCCGCGTCCTCGCCGCGACCAACCGCGACCTCGGCAAGGAGGTCCGCGAGGGACGGTTCCGCGAGGACCTCTACTTCCGGCTCAACGTGATTCCCATTGCCGTGCCGCCGCTGCGCGAGCATCCCGGCGACATCCCGGACCTGGTGGCGCACTTCGCGGCGATGCACCGCCGCCGCAGCGGCCAGCCCGCGCCGACCTGGTCGGCGGAGGCCGTCGAGGCGTTTGCGCGCTACCGCTGGCCCGGCAACGTCCGCGAGCTCGCCAACATCGTCGAGCGGCTCAGCATCCTCTTCGCCGGCCAGACCATCGGGCTCGACGAGGTCGCGAGCGTGCTCCCGACGACGGACATCGCAACCTCCGCGCCGGCGACGCTGCCGAGCGGCGAGCGCCTCGACGGCGCGCTGAGCGATGCGCTGGACGAATACGAGCGGCTGCTCATCACCCGCGCGCTGCAGGCCGCCGACGGCGTGGTCGCGGAGGCCGCCCGACGGCTGCGGACGGACCGCCCCAACCTCTACCGCCGGATGCGCCGCCTGGGCATCGGCGGGGTAGAGTGACGCCCTGCCCTTCCGGAGCCTGCTGATGCGTCGCGTCCTCTGTTCCGCCCTTCTCCTCGCCGCCGCGCTCGCGCCGCGGGCGGCCGTTGCGCAGCAGCGCGACGGCCGCAGCGTCGTCACCGCCGCGGTCACGATCTTCAACGCGAGCCCGACCATCCGCGTGATCGGCGCCTACGATGCCGCCGCGGGGGCCGAGGTGGTGGGCACGGTGGGCGTGCTGAACGGCCCCGCCGTGATCGGCGGACGGATCACCGGCACCCTGGTGGCCATCAACGCGGACGTGCGGCTGCTTGAGGGGGCCTTCATTGGCGGGGACCTCCTCGTGGTCGGCGGCACGGTGCGCCGCGATGCGGGGGCGACGGTGGGCGGCGAGGTGCGCACGCAGGCCGAGCTGCTGCACTACACGATGGACGGCGACCGGATCGAGGCCGATCAAGGCGGCGATTGGCGTCCGCGCCTCTCGCGGTCGCCCTGGGAGGACCGCGGCGACACCTACACCGAGCTCTTCTTCGTCGCGGCGCGCACCTACAACCGCGTCGAGGGGCTTCCCGTCCTCATTGGGCCGCGGCTCCGCCGCACCACCGATTGGGGGCGCGTGCAGGTCGAGGCGCTCGGCGTGGTGCGCACGGCGGACCCTATGCGATGGGACCGCGGGACCATCGGCCACGACGCGCGCGCGGACCTGCGCCTCGGCGTCGACTACGGCCTCGTGCTCGGCGGACGGCTCTTTGACGTGATCGAGCCGGTGGAGTCGTGGCAACTGAAGGAGAGCGAGGCCGGACTGGCCACGTTCCTGCTGCACACCGATCTCCGCGACCACTACGGGCGGCACGGCGTCGAGGGCGCGGTGGGCGGGCGCATCGGCGAGGAGGTCTCGCTCAACGTGGTGTTCGGGAGCGAGCAGTGGCGCGCGGTGGAGGCGCGCCGGCCGTTCAGTCTCCTGCGCGACGGCGATCCGTGGCGCGTGAACCCGGGGATGGACGTGGGTCGCGTGGACCTCCTCGGGATGCGGCTGCGCGTCGACACGCGCGAGCGGCTGCGTTCGCCCTGGTCGGGCGGGTGGTACGTGCAGGCGGACCTGGAGCGTGGACGTGGCACCATCGCGCGCGACACGGGGGCGGTGTCCGGTCCCCTCGATGCATCCGCGCCGGTGAACTACACGCGCGGCTTCCTCGACGCGCGGCGCTACACGCGCATCGCGCCCAACACCGCGCTCAACCTGCGGCTCGTCACGGCCGGATGGCTCGGCGGCGACCCGCTGCCGAACCAACGGCGGCTCTCGGTGGGCGGACCGGGCTCCATCGAGGGGCACGACTTCCGCCGCTCCGCCAACGACACCGACGTCTTCACCTGCGGCGGGATCGCGACCCGCGCCGGGCGCCCCGCCCTGTGCGACCGGATCGCGCTCGCGCAGCTCGAGCTGCGGCAGGACTTCAACTTCCCCTGGGTGCGCACCGACCGCGGCGACGCGTGGTGGCGCCTTGGCCTCAACACGCGCAGCGCGTGGGTGCTCTTCGCGGACGCGGGCCGCGGGTGGCGCACCGACGGCGGCGGCGCGGGGATCGAATACGACTCGGGGCTCCCGCCGCTCAAGACCTTCCGCACCTCCATCGGCACCGGCGTCGACTTCGGATCGCTGGGGCTCTACCTCGCCAAGTCCACCTCGTCACCACGGGAACCCGTGAACTTCCGCGTCCGATTCGGGCGACGATTCTGACGTGAGCGGCCGCAGCCCACTCCTGCCGCTGCTCCTCGCGCTGCTGTTGGCGACCCCGGTCGCCGCGCAGCGTGCGCCGCACGTCGAGATCCAGCTCCCCACCCCGTCGCGGCTGACGGCGGAGGGGCCGTTGGTGCGCGCCCGCGGCGTGCTGTCGGATGCGCGGATGCGCGAGCTCCTGCACGCGGGGTTCCCGGCGCGGCTGCACTACCGCGTGGAGCTCTGGTCGAGCGAGCGCTGGTTCGACAACCTGCACCGGACGGCGGAGTGGGACGTGCTCGTCCGGCTGCGCGGCGTGGACCAGATGTACGAGGTGACGCAGATCGTCGGCGACCGCGTGCTCTCGCTCGGCGCCTTCGCGCGGGTGGAGGATGCGGAGGCGGCGGTGGAGCGCCCCGTGCGCGTGCCGATCGCCGCGCCCGCCGCAAACCGCCGCTTCTATTACAAGGTGGAGCTCGACGTCGAGCTGCTCTCGATGAGCGACCTCGACGAAGTGGGACGCTGGCTGCGGGGGGAACTCCAGCCGGCGGTGCGCGGGGAGCGGAACCCGGGCACGGCGGTGACGCGCGGGTTCCGGTCGCTCACGACGCGGCTGCTCGGCGGGGAGCGTCGCGGGTACGGCGCGCGCTCGGCGACGTTTCGTCCGCCGCGGGGTTAGGGCGAGATCGGCCCAGGGGGATTGGTTGAATTACTCCGGGTTTTCCTGAGCGATTCAGAGTGAACCGAACCGGTTGCGGCGGTTTCCCGCGCACGTGAGGCCACGAGTCGTTGCGGCGGCAAGAGCTCGTGATGGGTGCGGGGCCAGCGCCGCCATACTTCGATGAAAATTTCTTGAGACGAGTTTTCCGAGGGGGAGTCGGCACTAACCTCGCTTGCACCTGCCGGGTGTCCGCGCCCGCAGGTGAAGCGGCGTGT
The DNA here is from genome assembly GCA_964466515.1 of uncultured Gemmatimonas sp. Classification (GTDB taxonomy): domain Bacteria; phylum Gemmatimonadota; class Gemmatimonadetes; order Gemmatimonadales; family Gemmatimonadaceae; genus Pseudogemmatithrix. The sequence continues at coordinate 3,385 of CAYXQS010000138.1, forward strand.
TAGGCGATATCAATCGAGGTACTCACTGCAGGCTCGGTGTCGACGGGTTCTATTGGTGACACGAAAGGCCAAGCGACATTTTGCGCGCGATCCTCGGACCTCGGAGTTGGGCCCGGATCGCTCATCCGAGCAGTCCAGCGATACAGCACGGCCACAGCAAGCAACAAGATGATGGCAGCAATGAACCACCAGGTCCTGCGTGTCATCTTTGGTTTCATGGCACACCGGTCCCACAGGGTCCAAGAGTTGACCGATACGCGCCTGACTGGTAGCCATTCCTTCCCCACGTATTCGCGCAGCCATATGCGTCGGCATCAGCTTCGCGTCTTGAGGGACGCATGAAAAGTTGTTCTGTGTGCCTCGCTTCATGCGCCAGAAGAAACGCGAAATCGCCGATGCTGTATCTGAACGCCCGCTCAGTAATCCTAACGTTCCCGAAGAGCGGAGATGCATCAGCAGCGGCACCAGCTTGGGGCAGAAAGTCGACCGGGCTGATCTTTCCATCAGTCAGAAGACCAAGGACTATATCGCGCACCTCGGCTGTCATCCGGTTGTTGGCGGCGTACTCAATCTTCTGCCATTGCGCCATGCTAAGCCCCCCAGGACAGTACCCGTTCTTGTCCTTCGTGGAGTCAGGGCACAGTCCAAATGGGTCCGAGAAATTTATGGGATCCCCGCCGGCGTAGCCGTACAAATTGAGGCCACCCGCCAACCCGATCGGATCAGCTTGCGTGGAATGAGCAGGTTGGAGCGATTCCCGCACATCTCACACGCCTAACGCGTTACGTCCCGCGCACTTGGCGCGCCAGTCCGTGCGGCGGCGCGTCGTAGTTGGCGGAAAATTCCTTGAGGCGTGTTTTCGGCGGAAGCTCACCCCAACCCCGCTTGCACCTGCCGGGCGCTGACGCCCGCAGGTGAAGCGGATCGGTTAGGCAGTACATCAGCGACCGTGCCCGAGGGGACTGCAGTGCGGACTCGTGGCTCAGGGTTGTGCCTCCGCGCGCCTCGCGAGCGCGTCTAGCCCGTCCGCCATCGGAACGTTGCACCGTGATGAAGATGCGAAATCGCCGCGCGCGATGGCCGCGCGAAGCTCGGCAGCGGCGTGTCGGTACTCTCCTGCAAGGATCCGGTAGTGCTCACGCGCGCCGGCGCCCGAGGAAAACTCCCCTCCCTTCGCTTGTGTCCACGCCTGCCGCCATTCCGTCGGAAATCTTTCCTGGCACATCGATGCGGCAGCGTCGCCGCGGCATTCGTCTCGCTTCAGTACGCCAACAAGGACCTCCTCGACATCCAGCAAGCCATCACCATTCATATCTCGCAGGATGGGTGCGCGGCAGGACTGCGACCCAGACTGAAAAGCGACTACGATCGAGTCCCGCCGCGACAGCAAGACCATTCCTCCTGCAAACTCTTCAAACTCGAGACTCCAGAACAGGTCCCGCTGACCGTCGCCGTCGATATCCACGAGCCTCACCGTCGGCGTACCACCGTGTATCGGTCCTGATGTCCACAGCTGCGCTGGATTCCGCCACTCAAGTCTCGCCGACGTCCGTCCGCGAAGCAGAAGTACAGAATCGCGATCTATCGCCACGAGAAGTGAGTCAGAGAGCACGGTGTCCGCAGCTGCCTCGACGGGCACCTCAGCGATGGCCTCTTGATCCGCTACAGCTCGGTCCGCGCATCCGGCTCCAAGCATGAGAAGCGCGAAGAGAACGAAGAACGGAGTCTTCATGGCGTGTACACGTGGTTGATGTAGACGGATAGACCACCTCCCGTGATGGTTCCCGTAAACACGACCCTGCCATCCGCGGCCGCGCGAATCGGAGTGCGCATTCGCGCGCGGAAATCCATCCCCTGATGGTTCGTACTAGCACCGGGCATCGGCGCATCCCGACCACCGTAACCCGAGGTAACCTTTCCTGGCGTACCCAGATGGCCGCAGAACCCAACGGCGAAACAGTTCAGCGGATTGAAGGGCGTAGACTCGGAGTTCGAGATCGCGTCGCCGGCGCCTTCATGGATCCGACGCGTCTCGAAGTGAAGGCTCGGAGCGGTTGCAGTCCCGGATTCGCCCGAGTACGCGATGATGTCACCCTTCTTCACCTCGTCGCCGCTCTTGACGCAGGCCTCATCGAGATGCTCGTAGCGTGTTTGCACACGCGTAGTGTCGCCGCCGGAGGAAGTGGCACAAAGGCCAAATGGGTCGCTGAAATTACACATCTACCGGCGATGGCTAGCATTTCCCGTATCCCTTTGAC
>CAYXQS010000139.1:0-5604 GCA_964466515.1 uncultured Gemmatimonas sp.
GACCGCCAAGCGGAAGCGCAACCTTCGTCGGCCGACCACGGTCGCGACGAACGGCGAGGCGAAGAACCTCAAGCGCCTGCTTCAGGCCTAAGGAGAACCGACGATGCCACGCGTCAAGTCGAACGTAGTGCGCCTCAAGCGCAAGAAGCAGGTGATGAAGGCGGCCAAGGGCGCCTTCGGCGGCCGGTCGAAGCTGTGGAAGGCGGCCAAGGAAACGGTCGAGCGCGGTTGGGTCTACGCCTACCGGGACCGCAAGGCGAAGAAGCGCGATTTCCGCAAGCTGTGGATTATGCGCATCAACGCGGCCGCGCGCCTCAACGGGATGAGCTACAGCACCTTCATCAACGGCGTGCAGGCGGCCGGCATCGAGGTCGATCGCAAGATTATGGCGGACCTCGCCGTTAATGATCCGGCCTCGTTCACGCTCCTGGCCGAAAAGGCCGCGGCGGCGATCAAGAAGGGCTGAGCCGACGTCGGTGTACGATGCGACGGCGGGGCGCGGACTTCCGCGCCCCGCCGTTTGCCTTGTGCCGCACCCCGGGACGCGCGCGCTCGTCTGTCGCCGGGGACGCCGTTGCCGTTACCTTTCTGCCTCTTCCCCCAACCCGTCGCTCTCGGTGTCCCTGAAGACCTTCCTCGCCAGTCTGGATGCGATCGCCGCGCACGGCGCGGCGCGGATCGCGGCCGCATCGACCCTCGACGAATGGACGGCCGTCCGCAACGCCCTCGTGGGGCGGCAGGCGGGCGAGCTCACCGAGGTCCTCAACGGGCTGGGGAAGCTCGCCAAGGAGGACCGTCGCGACGCCGGCCAGCGCGCCAACGCGGTGAAGGTCGCGCTCGAGGGGGCACTCGAGGCGCGCCACGCGGCGATTGCCGCCGCGGCCGCCGGTGACGCGCCCACGCTCGACCTCACGATGCCCGCGCGCGACCGGTGGCGCGGCACGGTCCACCCGGTCTCGATGGTCATCGACGAGGTGGTTGCGATCTTCCGCGAGTTGGGCTTCACCATTGCCCTCGGGCCCGAGGCGGAGCACGCCTGGTACAACTTCGGCGCGCTCAACTTCCCGGACGACCATCCGGCGATGGACCTGCACGACACGCTGTACCTCGGCGCCGACCAGGTGCTGCGCACGCACACCTCGCCGGTGCAGGTGCGCACGCTGCAGCAGCACGCGCCGCCCATCCGCATCCTCGCGCCGGGCAATGTGTACCGCCGCGACTTCTTCGATCCCTCGCACGCGCCGATGTTCGCGCAGGTCGAGGGGCTGGTCGTCGACGAGGGCGTGACCTTCGCCGATCTCAAGGCGACGCTCTCGCACTTTGCGCGCCGGTACTTCGGCGCGCAGACCACGACGCGGTTCCGGCCCAGCCACTTCCCGTTCACGGAGCCGAGCGCGGAGATGGACGTGCGCTGCGGCGTCTGCGGCGGGGTGGGGTGCGGCGTCTGCAAGCAGTCGGGGTGGATCGAGATCCTCGGCTCGGGGATGGTGCACCCGGCCGTGCTCGAGGCCGCCGGACTCGACAGCGAGAGGTACACGGGGTGGGCGTTCGGGATGGGGCCGGCGCGCACGGCGATCTCGCGCCACGCCATTCCCGACATCCGCATCCTCTACGATTCCGACGTGCGCTTCCTGGAGCAGTTCGACCGATGAGTCCCGCGAATACGCGGCGCGCGGGCGCGCGCCGATGAACCTCTCGCACGCCTGGCTCTCCCGCCTCGTGCCGCACGGCCGCACCGCCGAGCAGGTGCGCGATCTCCTGACGGCGCACGTCGCGACCGTCGAGGGGCTCGAGCCGCTCCGCGCCGACCTCGCGCCCTTTGTCGTCGCGCGCGTGGTCGAGAGCGAGAAGATCCCCGAGACCAAGCTTTCGTTCAACAAGGTCGATGACGGCTCGGGCACGCTCCTCGAGGTCGTCTGCGGCGCGCCCAACGTGGCGGTCGGCGCGATGTATCCGTTCGCGCGCACGGGCACGGTGATGCCGGGCGGGCTCAGGATCGAGAAGCGGAAGATCCGCGGCTTCACCTCCAACGGGATGCTCTGCTCGTCGCGCGAGCTCGGGCTCGGCGAGGAGCACGACGGGATCCTCACCCTCGAGACGGACGCCGCGCCGGGCACGCCGCTGCTCGAGGTGCTCCCGCCGGGGGATGTGCGCCTCGTGCTCGACGTGCTGCCCAACCGGCCCGACCTCCTCTCGCACCTTGGCGTGGCGCGCGAGCTTTCGGCCATCACCGGGGTGAGGCTCTCGGGTCCGCCCGAACTCGCCGATCTCCCGCCCACGCCGACACCGGTGAGCGGCGCGCAGGACGCCCGGGCGAGCGGCATCACCGTGAAGATCGAGGCCACGCAGGAGTGCGCGCGGTACACGGCGGCCGTGATCTCCAACGTGACGGTGTGCCCGAGCCCGGCCTGGCTTCGCGAGGCCGTCGAGGCCGTCGGTGGGCGGTCCATCAACAACGTCGTGGACGCGACGAACTATATGCTGCACGGCTTCGGCCAGCCGATGCACGCGTACGACAAGTCGAGGCTCGGCGGTGCGGGAATCGTCGTGCGCCGCGCGCAGGCGGGCGAGAAGCTCGTCACGCTCGACGGCGTCGAGCGCACGCTCGACCCGGAGATGCTGGTGATTGCCGACGCGCAGCGGGCCACCGGGCTGGCCGGCGTGATGGGCGGGAAGGGCAGCGAGGTCACCGACGGGACCACGGAGATCGTCCTCGAGGTCGCGACCTTCGCCCCGCAGCGGGTGCGCGCCACGCGCCGCCGCGCGGGACTCTCGACCGATGCGAGCTATCGCTTTGAGCGCGGGGTGGACGACGCGATGGTCGCGCAGGCGCTCGCGGTGGGCGCGGCGCTGATTGCGCACCTGAGCGGCGGGCACGTGGACGCGCTGATTGAGGTGGGGCGCGCGCCGTCCGCCCGTCCGGCGGTGACGCTGCGCGTGGCCCGCGTGGAACGCGTGCTCGGCGCCGCCGTCCCGCGCGATGAGTGCGCCGCGCTCCTCGCCGCGCTGGGATGCACGGTGGCCGTGGACGGCGAGACGCTCCGGGTCACGCCGCCGAGTTGGCGGCACGACCTCCTGCGCGAGGTGGACCTGATTGAGGAGATCGCGCGACTGCGCGGCTTCGACAAGCTGCCCGACACGCTGCAGGGCGCGCGCCTCGGCACCGTGCCCGAGCACCCGATGTGGACCGCGTATCATCGCGTGCGTGGCGCGCTCGTGGCCGCGGGGCTGCACGAGGTGCGGCCGTTGCCGTTCACCTCCGGGCGCGGGAGCGGCGCGGAAACGGTCACGCTGGTGCGGGTGCAGAATCCGCTCGCCGAGGACGAACCATTCCTGCGCGCCACGGTGCTCGACACGCTGGCACGTCGCGCCGAGTACAACCTGAATCGGATGAACGGCAACGTCCGCCTCTTTGAGGTGGGCAGCGTGTTTTCCGCACAGCCGGGTGGCGTGCCCACCGAGGAAGTCCACGCCGCCCTGCTGGTGATGGGCCAGCGACGGCCGCCGCACTTCACCGACCCGCAGCCGCCGGCCGTGGACGCGTGGGACGCCAAGGCGCTGGCGCGCACGCTCGCCGAGGCCGCATTTCCCGGCGCGGCCATTCAGCTCGAGGCGGGCGAGGGCGACGTCCTCTGGCACGTCCTCGCCGGCACGGCCGAGGTGGGGACGGTGCGGCGCGTGGCGCTCGATGCCCCGGTGTGGGCGAGTCCCGCGTTGGGCGTGGAGCTTTCGCTGGGCGTGATGCCGAGCGCGGCGGTGGCGCCGCGCGGACAGCACGCCCACGGCGCGCGCGGTCGGCGCTCGGGCCTCGCGCCGGGCGTTGAGGCCGTGCCGCGCGCACCGGTGCGGTATCGCGCGCTGCCCTTGACGCCCGCGGCGGAGTTCGACCTCGCGCTGCTCGTGCCGGAGACGGTGCCGGCGGCGGCGGTGGAGCAGGTGCTGCGCGCCGCGGGTGGCGAGTTGCTCGAACGCTGCGTGCTCTTCGATGAGTTCCGTGGCGCCGGCGTGCCCGAGGGAATGCGCTCGCTCGCGTGGCGATTGACGTTGCGGCATCCGGAGCGCACTCTACGCGATAAGGAAATCGACGGACGCCGATCGCAGTTGCTCAAGTCCCTGGAGAACGAACTCGGTGTCAGACCGCGCAGCGCCTGAGTCACCCGCCGGCCTCGCCTTCGGCGAGCTCGAGACCCTCGTCCGCAACCTCGGCGAGGAGCTCGCGGCCTTCCGTAAGCGCGCGCTGACCGCGGAGACGCGGCTCAAGGCGCTCGGTGCCTCGCCGGTGGGGGATGCCACGGCCGAAGAGCGGCTCGCCGCGCTGCAGGACGAGAACGCCCAGCTCCGCGCGCGCCTGCGCGAGGCGTCCGAGAAGACCCGCACGATGCTCGATCGCGTCCGGTTCCTGCGGCAGCAGCACGTGCTTGGGGGTGAATCGTGACCGTCCATTCGACGCGCGTGCGGATTGTCGGCGAGGAATACACGATCCGCTCGGAAACGCCGCCCGAGCACACCCGCGCCGTGGCGGAGCACGTGGACGCCGCCATCCGGAAGGTGCTCGAGAACCCGGCGATCACCGATCCCGGAAAGGCGGCGATCCTCGCGGCGATGAGCATTACGGACGAGCTGTTCACCGAGCGTCGGAAGATGGAAGGGGTGGCGGAGCGGATGAAAGGGTTGTCTTCGGAGTTGCGGCGTTGGCTACCGCCGTCGAAGCGGTAGTCGCCGTACGGCGCCGGCCTTCCGCCGCGCAATCGCCTCCCGCCACAATCGCATCCCCCCGTACGCCTCACCTGCGCCGCACGCCGTTCGTACCGCCTTGCCCCGTACGCCGGTCGCCTTCCGAGTCCGCCGCTCGCCGTACCCCGCACGTGAGGCGGATTGCCAAACCCCCGCTCATTCCCTACCTTCCGACGTGAGTGGGTGCGAAAGCCCGTAGGTGCAAGCGCTCCCGGTAGTTAGCCCGCCCCTTCCCGCGCCCTTCGTCGGCGCCCGATCGGTCGGCCAGCCGCTGGAGTAGCGATGGTGCCGGACGTGCTGAACGTGCCTTCCGTTCCGTCCGCGGCGCTGTCCGGCCGCCTTGCGCATACGAGACTACTTTATGACGTTGCCGTGGTATGTCGCGATCGCGATCGGCGTTGCCTTTGTGGCCGCCCTCCCGATCGTTTTTGTTTTCGGGAAGCGCTCGGGCCGGGCCGCCGAGGACGCCGCCCGCCGCACCGCCGGGGAGGCCGCCGACCAGGTGGCCAAGCGCATTGTCGCGGAGGCCGAGCGCGACGCCGACTCCGCCCGCAAGCAGGCGCTGCTCTCCGGCAAGGAAGAGCTGATGAAGGTCCGCGAGGCCTGGGAGGTCGAGGCCCGCAAGCGCCGCGAGGAAGTCGAACGCGAGGAGAAGCGCGTCGTCGAGCGCGAGCAGCAGGTGGACCGGAAGTTCGAGCTCGTGGACGGCAAGGAGAAGGAACTCTCCCGTCGCGCGAGCGAACTCGGCCGCCGCGAGAAGCAGCTCGAGGACCGGCAGGCCGAGCTCGACGGCCTCGTCGGGGAGGAGCGCCGCCGGCTCGAACAGCTCGCGGGCCTCTCCGCCACCGAGGCCAAGGCGGAGTTGATCCG
>CAYXQS010000140.1:0-5534 GCA_964466515.1 uncultured Gemmatimonas sp.
GGAGCAGGCGTTGCCGCATCCCGCCCGAGAGCTCGTGCGGGTAGCGCCGCGCGGACGTGCGCGCGTCGCCGATGCCGACGCGCGCGAGCATCTCCACCGCGCGCTCGGCCGCCTCGCGCCCGCTCGCCATTGCGTGCGCGTGGAGCGTGGCCTCGAGCTGCGCGCCGATCCGCTGGGCGGGGTCGAGGGCGGTGAGGGGCTCCTGGAAGACCATCGCGAGCCGACGGCCGCGCGCGGCGCGCCGCTCGGCGGCGCTCATTGCGAGGAGATCGTCGTCCCCGATGCGGATGCGGCTCCCGGCCGTTGTGCGGAGTCCGCGCGGCAGGAGGCCGAGGAGCGCATTGCCCACCGTGGTCTTCCCCGCCCCCGAATCGCCAACCAGCCCCACGCTGCTGCCCGGCGCGAGGGCAAAGGAGAGATTGTCGAGCACGTGGCGCTGCGCGGTGCCTGCGCCGGACTCGACGCCCAGGTGCTCGACGGTGAGCGCGGCGGGCGTCATTGCGCGGCTCCGTCGCGGGCGATCCGCTCGGCCAACACGTTGGCGGCGAGCACGGAGAGGACGATGGCGAGCGTGGGGAAGACCACGAGCCACCATCCGCCCAGGATCCGCCCCTCGGCCTCGAGGATGATGTTGCCCCAGCTCGCGGTGGGCGCGGTGACGCCGAGCCCGAGGAAGGAGAGGCCGGCCTCGAGCGGGATGGCGGTGGCGAAGGCGACCATCGCCGCGGTGGCGAGCGTGGGGGCGAGACCCGGGAGGATGTGGCGGCGCCAGAGCCGCGTCGCGGGCACGCCGACGACGATGGCGGTGCGCACGTACTCGGTGGCGAGCAGGCGTCGTGTTTCCTGTCGCACGAGGCGCGCGGCGGTCATCCAGCCCGTGGCGCCGAGGACCACCGCGAGCGCGGTCGGCGAGAGCGGGCCGGTACCCGCGACGATGAGCAGGAGCAGGAGGAGCCGCGGGATGGACAGGAACGCGTCGGTGAGCCGCATCAGCACCAGATCCACCCAGCGTCCCGCGAGCGCGGCGACCGCGCCCACCGCGCTGCCGAGCGAGAGCGTGACGAGCACCGCGAGCGCGGCAATGCCCAGCGAGGTGCGTGCGCCGAAGAGCACCCGGCTCAGCACGTCCCGGGAGTAGGGGTCGGTGCCAAACAGGTGCGCCCGGCTGGGCGCGTGGAGCGCGAGGCCGATGGGGTCGGGGTGCGCGTTGGGGTCGTAGGGCGCGAGCCAGGGCGCCGCGAGCGCCGCCGCGGCGAGCGCGGCGAGGACGATCAGCGGCCACGGAACGCGGCGCATCAGAGCCGACGTCTCAGCCGGGGGTCGGCCCAATTGACGGCGAGGTCCGCCACGAGCGTCGCGCCAACCACGCAGAGACTGCTCACCATCACGGCCCCCGCAACGAGCGGGTAATCGCGGCCGAGGACCGCGTCGACGGTGGCGCGTCCCATTCCGGGCCAGGCGAAGATGCGTTCCACCAGCACGGCGCCGCCAAAGAGGGCGGGGAGGATCACGCCGGTGAGCGTGAGCACGGGCACGAGCGAGTTTCGGAGCGCGATGCGGCGGACCGCGCGCTCGCCCAGGCCGCGTGCGCGCGCCGCGCGAATGAACTCCGCGTCGCGCACGCCGCGCGTGGCGCTCCGCTGGTGCCGCGCGACGATGGCGCCGAGTGCGAGCGCGAGCGTGAGCGCGGGCAGTGCGAGGTGGTGCAGCACGTCCACCACTCCGGCGAGGCCCCGTGGCCCGAACTCGGTGCGCATCCCGCCAATGGGGAAGAGCTTCCAGGCGAGCGCGGGGCCGAGCGTGAGGAGGAGCGCGAGCACGAACTCCGGGATCGAGAGCACGACCAACGTGCCACGGTCGAGGAGGGCGGTGGTTCGCGATCCCTCACGCCATCCCATCCACGCGCCGAGGAGGATGCCGCCGCCGAGCCCGAGGAGGACGGCGGTGCCCATCAGGAGGGCGGTGTTGGGGAGGCCGCTCCACAGCACCTCGGCGACCGGGCGTCCGCGCGTGTGCGACCACCCGAGGTCGCCGCGCACGATGCCGCCGAGGAACCGCACGTACTGCTCCGCAATGGGGCGATCGTAGCCGAAGCGCTCGCGCATTGCCTCGACCGACGCGCGGGGGATGCCGGGTTCGTCGAGCGCGGCGAAGAAGGGATCGCCGGGCGCGAGGCGGACGAGCACGAAGCAGGTGGTGACGACGCCGAGGACGACGAGGGCCGCCTGCAGGATCCGGCTGCGGAGGGCGCGCGTCACGCGCCCCGCAGGTCAGGGCGTCGTCGGGCGCGCATCGCGCGGGAGCCGCTCGGACGGTTCGACCGACCACTCCGGGAGGGTGCGCCACCAGCCGTCGGAGCGCCACGGCGGCATCCGCAGGCGGGAATGGACGGCCGCCGTCATCCGCGGCTCGTATAGGAAGATCGCGGCGGCATCATCGACGATGATCTGGTACGCGTCGCGGAAGTGGGCGCGCGCGGTGACGGGGTCCATTGCCGCGATGCCGGCATCGACGGCGGCGTCGAACGCGGCGCTCTCGTAGTAGCCGCCGTTGAGCGCGCCCCGGCCTTCGTGCGTCCGGCTGCTCCAGGTGCCGCGGAGCCCGCGCGGACTCGGCGTCGTGAGCCATCCGCCGAAGACGACGTCAAAATCGCCCGCCTCGCGCCGCGCGCTGAACACGCGGTTCTCGGTGCGCTCGATCTGCATTGCGATTCCCGATTGCCGCAACTGCTCCTGCATCAGCACGGCGGCGCGCTCGCGGTTGCGGCTGGTGGCGGGCACGAGGGCGTTGAAGGCGAGGCGCTGCCCGTTGCGGCGGCGGATCCCATCGCGCGCGCCGAGGGTCCAGCCGAGCGAGTCGAGGAGCCGCTCGGCGGCCGCGCGGTCAAAGGGAATCTGCCGGATCGTGGTGTCGGCCGTGGCCTGCAGTCGGACGAAGGGACCCGAGAGCGTGACCGCGAGGGTGTCGAAGATCGCGCGCACGATGCCGTGGCGATTGACGGCCATCGAGATGGCGCGACGGAGCGCGGGTTCGGTGAAGAGCGCGTGCGGGCGCGAGGGGTCGCGTGGCGCGCGGAAGTTGAAGGCGACGAAGGCGTAGTCGAACGCCTGCGTGCTCACGAGCCGGATGCGCGGATGGCGTGCGGCCTCGGCGAGGTCGGTGGCCGGCACCTGCTCCCAGACGTCGGCCTCCCCGGCCCACACCTTGGCGAGCCCCGTGGCCGGTTCCGGCGCCACCGAGAGCACGACGCGGTCGAGCCGCGCGCGCCCACGGTAGTGATTGTCGACGGCGGCGAGCTCGAGGCGCTCCAGCGGTGCCCACGAGACGAAGCGGAATGGCCCGCTGCCAACCGGGTGCCGCGCGAACTCGCTCGTCGCGAGCGCCGCGCCGCCGGCGGGCAGGAGATGCGCCGGGAGCGGGTGGAGCAGCGACGCCGCGTAGAACTGTTCGGGCGCGCGCGCGGCGAAGTGCATCGTCACCGTGTGTGGGTCGACGACGTGAATGGAATCGAGCCCCGCGAGGTCGCTGATGAGCGAGGAGCCGTTGGCGGGGTCGCGGCCGACGGCGAGCGCCGCGACGACGTCGGCGGCGACGGCGGCGTGGTCGTCGTGCCAGCGCGCGCGCGGATCGAGCTCGAAGGCGATGACGAGCGAGTCGGCGCTCCAGCTCCAGCGGCGCGCGAGGCGCGGCACGAAGCCGTCGTCGCCCACGGTGTTGAGCCCGGCGCCGATCTCCGCGAGCCGGTCGAAGAGCAACTCGGACACGAGGCGTCCCTGCGATGTCCGCACCAGCGGCGGCAGGAGCGCGTCGGCGTCCGCGGGCGCGGCAATGATGACCGTGCCGCCGACGGGGCCGCGGGCGGTGTCGCCGACGCAGGCGGCGAGGAGGGCCAGGAGGAGAATCGGAGCGCGACGCATCGAGGACTCGGCGGGAGGGTGGTCGGTGCGTGACGGGCGAACGTTACGGCGCTATCGCCGCCACGTCCACCGCGGATCGGCAAACTGCGCGCGCGCGCCGACGATGCCCTCGGCGAGCTCGGCGGCGCCGAGCGGTTCGGGGACCGTTCCGACGGCCGCCGTGAGCGCCGCGACGAGCGCGTTGCGCACTTCCCCGAAGGTGACGCGCCGTCCGAGCGCCGCGTTGAGCGTGGCCGCGCCCGGCGCCCCCAGGCGTCGCTGGTCGTCCTCCAGGAGGATCGACCCGTGCTGCAGGAGCGAGTGCTCGTCGCGACGCTGGGCGCTGCCGATGAGTTTCCGGCCATCCACGACGATCTCGCCGACGTTGGGCTCGGCAAAGCACGCGGCGCCGGTGGGACTGCCGGCGCGGCCGCGGCGGGGCGCCTCGACTGCGGGGACGCCGAGCTGCGCGAGGCCGTCGAGGAGGATGGCGTTGACGGCGCGCACGCTCCCGGCGAGCGAGCCGGCACTCGGCGCGGTGACGCTGTAGGTCACCTCACGGTCGTGGAGGAGCGCGCGGCCGCCGGTGGGACGGCGGACGACGTCGAGGCCGTCGGCGGCGAGCTGCTCGGCGGTGACGCGCGGGCGCTCGTGCACCCCGAACGAGACGGTGGGGCGCGCCCAGGCGTACAGGCGCAGCACGGCCTCGCCCGTCGCGGCCGCGCGGGCCATCAGCGCCACGTCCGTCGCCATATTCGTCGCGCCGTCGGCGGCGCCCGAGTCGAGGACGCGCCAGCGCCGGGCCAACAGCACGCTTAACGGACGATCAGATAGTAGACGACGTAGAACCAACTGAAGACGCCGTGCAGGATCGCCCAGAGCACGGAGTGGTTGACGCTCCACGAGATGGCGATCGCGAGCGCGGAGCCGAAGCTGATGCCGGCGCGGGTGACTTCGACGCGAGTGCTGGACATAGGCCGGGGGGGAAGGGGGATGTGGGAATGTCGGGGAAATGCTTCCCCGCAACCAGAATCTACCTCTCTTTGCCCAAGCGAGTAACTTGAGTGGACCTGTCGTCCCTTCCACGGCCTTACCGGGGCGCTGCGCCCCTGAGGAGTCCTTCCAGTGCCTGCTGCTGCGTCCTCGCATCCTCAGCCCGACACCTTCATTGCCCGTCACCTCGGGCCGTCCGACGCCGAGACCTCCGCGATGCTCGCCGAGCTCGGCTACCGGTCGCTCGACGCCTTCATCGACGATACAATCCCCGAGAGCATCCGCCTTCGCCGCGCCCTCGCGCTGCCGGCAGCGAAGTCCGAGCAGGACGCGCTCGCCGCGTTCCGCGCCGAGATGTCCGCCAACGACGTGCGTCGCTCCTTCATCGGGATGGGCTACTACGACACGCACGTCCCGGCGGTGATCCAGCGGAACATCTTCGAGAATCCCGGCTGGTACACGGCGTACACGCCGTATCAGGCGGAGATTGCGCAGGGCCGTCTCGAGGCGCTGCTCAACTACCAGACCGTCGTGAGCGACCTCACCGGGCTCCCGATCGCCAACGCGTCGCTGCTCGACGAGGGCACGGCCGCGGCCGAGGCGGTGACGATGATCCACGGCCTGGTGGGCGACGGACGCGACACG
>CAYXQS010000141.1:0-5529 GCA_964466515.1 uncultured Gemmatimonas sp.
CCGATCTCCAAGCTCACGCCCGAGCAGGCGATGTACTACTTCCTCTCGGGCTACACGGCCAAGGTGGCCGGCACCGAGCGCGGCGTGACCGAGCCGCAGGCGACATTCAGCGCCTGTTTCGGCGCGGTGTTCCTCGTGTGGCATCCCACCAAGTACGCCGAGATGCTCGGCGAACTGCTCAAGCAGCACGGGTCGCAGGTGTGGCTGGTGAACACCGGGTGGAGCGGCGGCGCCTACGGCGTGGGCTCGCGGATGAAGCTCGGCCACACGCGCGCGATGGTGCGCGCCGCGCTCGCCGGCAAGCTCGACGGCGTGAAGACCGCCGCCGACCCGATCTTCGGGCTGCACATCCCGACGACCATCGAAGGCGTGCCGGCCGAGATCCTCAACCCGCGCAACACGTGGAAGGACGGCTCGGCGTACGACACGCAGGCCAAGAAGCTCGCCGGGATGTTCGCGGAGAACATCAAGAAGTTTGGGAGCGCGGTGAGCCCGGCGATTCTGGGCGCAGGACCGAAATAGCCCCGGTAGAAGGGTCCCCTTCCACCTTCGACCGATAGTTCAGTGCCGTCAATCCGCGACCCCCTCTGGAACAACATCCGTGTCGACGAGCCGTACCTCCGGCTCCTCGACACGGCGACGTTCCAGCGGCTCCGCTACGTGCGCCAACTCGGCCTCGCGCACCTGGTGTATCCCGGCGCCACACACTCGCGCTTCGAGCACGCGCTCGGGGCGTACCACCTGGCCCAGCAGACGGTGCGCGTGCTCGGCGACGCGGGGGCGCTGGACGGCATCGCGCCCGACGAGGGGCCGGTGGTCATCGCGGCCGCGCTGCTCCACGACATCGGCCACTACCCCTTCTCGCACTCGCTCGAGGAACTCGGCGTGCCGCACCACGAGACCGTGGCGGGGCCGCTCATCACCACCGGCGAGATTGCCGGGATCCTGCGCGCCGAGTTTGCCAAGGACGCCCCGGAGCGGATCCTCGCCCTCGTGCGCGGCACCAGCGACTCGCCGCTGCAGGGGCTGATCTCGGGGTCCATTGACCTCGACAAGATCGACTATCTCAAGCGTGACGCGTTGATGTCGGGTGTGGCGTACGGCGAGATCGACGTCGACCGGCTGCGCCACGCGCTCGTGCTCGTGTACGATCCGGCCACCAAGCGCCGCACCGTGGGACTGCGCGAAAAGGGGCTCTCCGCACTCGAATCCCTGCTCTTCGCCAAGTACCAGATGTACCGCAACGTGTACTGGCACCACGCGGTGCGCAGCGCGACGGCGATGTACAAGCGGCTCGTGGAGGACGCCCTCGCCGACGACGACCTGCGGGTGGGCGCGCTCGTGGGCTACACCGACGAGGGCATCCTGCACGCAATGGAGGTCGGTCGCCCGCGGCCGCTCCTCGACGCCATCCGCGGGCGTCGCCTCCACAAGCGCGCGCTGGAGATCCCCGCGGCCGACCTGACGGACCACGACCTGGATTGGCTCGCCGACGACCGCGTGCGCACGCGCCGCGCGGAGGATGCGCTGGCCGCGGCGCACGGCTTCCGGCCGGGCGAGCTGCTCCTCGACTATCCGCGCAAGGAACGGATGCTCGGCCTCGACCTCCCGCTGCTCGCGCGCGACGGCTCCGTACGCCGCGTGACGGACGAGGGGATCGTGGGCGCGCTCAACCTCCCGATCCTCGGGGAGCAATTGTATCAGTCGGCGCGCTGGCTACGGGTCTTCACGGGCGAACGGCGCGCGATCCCGCGCGAGTCGGTGCTCGCGGCGCTCGCTCAGTCCTGAGGCGCGGCCGCGGGACGCGTCTTCCCGCGGGCGTCCGCCAGCAACTTCCCGATCCCGCGATAGAACGCCGCGTCGGCGTTGCGTCCCTCCTCCGCCATCGCGAGCGCGCAGCGCTCGATGGCGTAGAGGATGTTGCCGAGGTAGAGCTCGGCGATCCCGCCGACCGACTCCGGCCGGTCTTCAGCCACCGGTGCCTTCGAGGCCGGTCACCTGCACGACGATGGCCGTGATGTTGTCGAGCCCACCGCGCCCGTTGGCCTCGGCGATCAGCGAATCGACGATGCGGCCGGGACCCGAGCGCGCGAGCAGCAGCGCCTGCAGCCGACGATCGTCCACCATCCCCGTGAGCCCGTCGGAGGCGAGGAGGAACACGTCGCCCACCCGTGCCTCGCCGGAGTAGATGTCGGCCTCGACCTCGTCGCTGGCGCCCACGCAACGCGTGATCACGTTGCTGTAGGGATGGTACCGCGCCTGCTCCGGCGTGAGGAGCCCCGCGTCCACCTGCTCCTGCACGTACGAGTGGTCCTTCGTCACCTGCGTCAGCGCGCCGTCGCGGAGGAGGTAGATCCGCGAGTCGCCGATCTGGCCAATGAGGTAGCCCGCGTCCGAGAGCACCATCACCGAGGCGGTCGTGCCCATCCCCTGCTTGTCGGTTTCGGCGAGCATCCGGTCGTAGATCGCCTTGTTGGCGTCCTGCAGCGCGCGCGAGACGAGGTCGGCCGCGCCGGGATCGCGCACCGACGTCATCGTGAGGAGGTTGCGCGAGACGATCTGCACCGCCATCTCGCTCGCCACCTCGCCGGCCGCGTGGCCGCCCATCCCGTCCGCGACGACAAAGACGCCGCGGCGCTCGTCCGCCTCGGCGAAGAAGTTGTCCTCGTTGCCCGAGCGGATCATTCCCACATCGGTGCGAGCTCCGACCACGATCTGCATCATCAACGCCCGGCGACGAGGAGGAGAGCCAGGAGACCGGCACCCGAGCCGACGAGAGCCACGAAGAACACGATCATCGCGCCGCAGCCCTTCTTGGGCTCCGGCGCCGGCGGCACGGAGATCGGTGCCTTGGCGAGCGCGGGCGTCTTGGCCGCCGCCGAACGGCGCGCGGCATCGATGTTCACGGCGGCAATGGCGCGGGTCGCGCCCCCTTCCGCCGCGGGCTGCGCCGCAGGACGGAAGGTCATCTTGATCCCGCCAAACCGGATGTCCGGCGCGCCCTGGATCATCTGCTCGCCCTGCACGCGCCGACCGCCCACATAGGTCCCGTTGGTCGAGCCCTGGTCGACGATCCACCAGCCGTCGGCGCGCTTCTGGAGCTTGGCGTGCGAGTCGGAAATGGACTCGTCGCGAATGGCGATGTCGTTGTGGTCGCCACGGCCGATGTTGGTGAGCGCGGAGTGGAGTTCGAACTTCATCCCCTTGAGCGGCCCTTCGGCGATGACTTCGAGCGTCGCCATCGGGACGCGCGTGGTGCGGGGGGCCGGCCGTGGGGCGACGGGTTCCGGCGCCGGTGGAGCCGGTGCCGCAGCAGGTGCCGGAGGAGCCGCGGGAGTCGGTGCCGGTGCCGGAGGAGCAGGTGCCGGAGCCGCCGCCGGCGCCGCCTTTGCCACGTCGGCGTAAAAGCGGAACTCCTCCGTCCCCATCTTGATCACGTCGCCGCGACCCAGGAGCTGCGACTGCGCCACGCGCGCGCCGTTCACCCAGACGCCGTTGGTGCTGTGGTCGGTGAGGACGTAGCCGTTGCTCGCCGGCGCAATCGCGGCGTGCTTGCGCGAGACCTCGTTGGACGAGAGCACCACGTCGTTCCCCACCTCGCGCCCAAAGCTCATCCCGCCGTCGGGCACGGGGTACTCGCGGCCGTCCACCAGCGAGACCAGCCGACCGCCGGTGGCGGTGGTGGGCTTCTTGGGCGCGGCGGCGGGCTTCCCGGCCGCCACCATCGCCGCCACGTCCGCGGCGCTCACGAACTGGGTGCTCCCCACCTTCTGGTCGTCGCCCAGCCGCAGCTCGTGGCCGACAATCTCCACCCGGTCGCCGTGCAGGAGGGGACTCGGCTCGCCGCCGAGCTGCACGCCGTTCACGAGCACAATGGAGGTCGGACTGCCCCGGCGGATGTTCACGCCGTTGGGTCCGGAGACGATCACGGCCGTATGGCCGGGGTCACCGCTCGGAAGGCGCACGGCGGCGCCGTCGAAGGCCCCGATGCTCGCTTCGCCCGAGGGAAGCGGGAATTGCCGGTCCTGAAGCTGCAAGTAGGGCATCAGAGGACGGAAACTACCGGGGCTCCGGGGGGTCGGCAAGCGTCCCCCACAGACGGCCGGAAGCTATTTTCCCGCGCCCACTTGCGTCCGGCGGACCGATGCATACGCTCGGCGCCCCGCTACTGCGGGAAGAGCGAGCGGTCGAGCCCCGGCACCACGCGCAGCGCGTTCTCGAAATAAATCTTCCGCAGCACCGTGTCCGGGAGGTCCAGGCCATACATCGACCAGAAGGCGTGGTACTTCTTGTGATAGGGGAAATACTCGTCCGCGCTCTCGAGCACCCGGAAGTAGGTGCCGTACTCCGAGGGCACCCACGAGTCCTTCCCCATCAGGATCCGGTCCTGGTACTTGATGAAGAACTCGCGCGCAAAGCGCGGCTGGCGCGCCGGCTCGTAAATCACCGCGCCGATCTCCGTCACCATATTGGGCAGCTCGTCCATCAACCGGCCGAGGCGCGCGAGGTCGTGCCCGTACCAGCCGAGGTGCGCGTTGATGAACGTCGTCTGCCGGTGCTTGCGGAAGACGGCGTGCTGCTCCGCCATCAGCGAGTCGAAGCTGGGATACCGCTCCGGCGGCCGCGCGCGCCCCGGGTAGATCGTCAGCTCGAGCCAGCGCTCGTTTCGCTGGTCCACGGGCAGGAAGAACGCCGGCGGCTCCGCGGTGTGGATGAGCACGGGGATCCCCAGCTCGCCCGCCTTGGCCCACACGGGGTCAAAGCGCGGGTCGTTGGTGGGGATGCGGTTCCCCGCCCCGTCGCGCAGGTCCATCCCGAGGTTCTTGAAGATCTTGAGCCCCTGCGCGCCATTCTCGCGCACGTCGCGCTCAAGCTGCGCGGCGGCGTTCCGCCCCCACGCGGGATCGTCGATCCCCTGGAAGTTCAGGTTGGCAAACACCGCAAAGCGCCCCGGGTGCCGTCCCTTGAGCGCGGCAACGTTGGCGCGGAGCGCGTCGCCGGTGCCGCCGCTCAGGTTCACCATCACGGCCATATTGAGCGCGTCCATCTCCGTGAGGAGCACGGCAACGGTGGAGTCGTTGTGGCGGCGCTGGTGGTTATGGACGTCCACGAACGGAAAGCGCGCGCGCATCACCGGCGCGCCGGGCACCTTGAGCATCGCGGTGGGATCGTACTCCTCGAACGACATCACGGGGCGATTGGCAGCGGGCGGCTGCGCCATCGCCGCGGCCGGCGCGAGGACGAGGAGCGCGCACGCCGCCAACGCGGCGGACCGGGACGAACCAACGGGGACGGAACGCGACATTCGGGCCTCCAAGGGGACGTCGCAAGCTCGCACGGCGGGCACCGCGCGCGCCACCCCCGGCTTAGCTTTCCCTTCCGATGAAAGACCGCATCGTCGTCCGCGGCGCGCGCCAGCACAACCTGCGCGATCTCACGGTCGAGTTCCCGCGCCGCGCGATCACCGTCATCACCGGCCTGTCGGGGTCGGGGAAGTCCTCGCTCGCCTTCGACACCATCTACGCCGAG
>CAYXQS010000142.1:0-5529 GCA_964466515.1 uncultured Gemmatimonas sp.
TTGAGGCCGCGTTCGAGGAGCCAGAGCGCAAACGGGTCCGGCGTCTGTCCCCAGAGCATCTCCTTCTGCAGGACCTCCTCGATGTACGACTCCGACCCCGCGACGACGCCGGCGAGGACGTCGTGGTGGCCGTTGAGATACTTGGTGGCCGAGTGGATGACGACGTCCGCGCCGGCCTCGATGGGGCGGAAGTTCACCGGGCTCGCGAAGGTCGAGTCCACGACGAGCGCAATCCCCGAGTCGCGCGTGAGAAAGGCAATGGGCCGCAGGTCGAGGACGCGACAGGTGGGATTCACCGGCGACTCGACAAAGATCGCGCGCGTTTCCTTCCGGATGGCCTTGCGCCAGATGCGCGGCTCCCAGGGGTCCACGAGCGTGACCTT
Source organism: uncultured Gemmatimonas sp. (assembly GCA_964466515.1). GTDB lineage: Bacteria > Gemmatimonadota > Gemmatimonadetes > Gemmatimonadales > Gemmatimonadaceae > Pseudogemmatithrix. The sequence goes on from CAYXQS010000142.1 coordinate 384, forward strand.
GATGCCCTGCCGCACGAACTCCTCCATCAGGAGCCGGTGCGTGCCGCCGTAGATGTACTGCGAGGCGAGGAGGTGGTCGCCGGGGCGGAGCAGGGCGAGCAGCGCGCAGGCCGTCGCGCCCATCCCGCTCGAGAGCACGAGCGACGCCTCCGCGCCCTCGAGCATCGCCAGCCGCTGCTGCAGCCGCGTGGCGTTGGGGGTGTTGCCGTAGCGTGAGTAGATGAGCCCCTCGGCGGTGCCGGGCTCCATCAGGTGGTTCACCGACTGCACGAGCGGCTCGACGACCGGGTCGCCGGCGCGATGCGCCTCGCGGCCGCCGTGGAGGGCGATGGTCGGGAGGGCGAGGGGGCGCTTGGGGTGCGGCATCGGTGGGATCGCGGCTCAGGCGAGGTGCTTGGTGAGCACGGGGCGGTGCTCGATGTCCATCTTCACGAGGCGCACGATCTCGGTGACGGTGAGCCCGCCGAGATCACGGACGACGACGCCGCCCTTGGGCAGCGTGTCGTCGTACACCACCGGCGCGAGTTCGTGGCGTCGCGGCCCGTACACCCAGACGAGCTCGCCCTCGTCGATGAGCCGGCGGATGGCGTCGTCGCGCCGGATGCGCAGCAGCGGCCCGCGTTCGGCGTCGCCCTTTCTCGTGGCGATGAAGCCGACGACCTGGAGCGGCGCGAACGCGCGGCTCATCAGGCGGCCTCGCCCAGCGGGGCGTAGCGGTCGGCGTCGCGCCGCAGGAGCCGTCGGCGCGCCAGCGACTCGAGCAGCGTGCGGCAGTCGTCGCACGGCAGTCCCGCGCGCTCGGCCACCTGCTCCACCGGGCAGGGGCCGCCGTGCATCACCAGCTCCCAGAGCCGCCGCTCGGCGTCCGACACCGGCCCCACCAGGCGCGTCGCGCCGTCGGGGAACTGCACCACGAGCGCGAGGCCGTGCGCCTCGAGTGCGCTCTCGATGGCCTCGATGTGCATCTCCGACACGCCGTGGAAGACCACGTAGCCGTCGCGCGCCGGGTGGTCGTCGGTGAGCGGCAGCATCAGCTTGGCCACGAACTCGTCCGCGCACGAACGGTCGAGCACGCCGATGCGCGTGAAGTCGAGGAACGCCACCGTCCCGTCGGCGAGGCCGGCAAGCTGGTGCTCGATGAGGGTGCGGACCAGCGCGCCGGTGCGGCGCGTGACGAGGTCCGAGTAGTTCCCGGGGATCGACGCGCTGAGCGCGGAACGGACGTCGATGTGTGTCACGGCTTCGGCACTCGCTTGGGGATCACCACCTGCAGCTGCGCGCCCGCAAACGGCGCGAGGTCGTCCCGGCGCGGGGTATCGTCGTCCCACTCGGGACGGATCGGCACGATGCGCGCGGTGCCGCTGCGCACGGAGAGCTTGCCGTCAAAGCGATGCACGTAGCCGCGGATGCCCTTCAGGCCCTGTCCGCGGCCCGGGTCGCCGTAGCGGCTCACGCCCTGCACGACGCCCACCTCGAGCGCCTCGCCGTCGTTCCAGCGCGGCGCGAGGGCGCGCGCGCGGCTGCCCTCGAGCGACTTTCGAAACCCCTGGCCCGCGTCGCAGACGGCAATCTGTACCACGTCGCGTCCGGCGCGCCGCTTGGTCCAGTCGTAGCGCTGCACCATCACCCAGCCGCCGCGGCCGGCGTGCTCCACGACGTTCTGGCACGCCTCGGAGAGCGTCATCGCGAAGCCCATCGTCGCGCGCGGCTCGAGGTCGAGCGTCGTGGTCAGGATGTGCGTCGCGCGCTCCTTCACACGGTCCACCATCGCGTGGACGTCCTCGCTCCGCGCAATCGGCGTGACCTCGAGCACCGTGTCGGAATCCTTGACCGGGCGCGGGCGCGGCACCGTGCCCCGCATCAGGTAGAGCTCCTCGGCATACCGATAAAAGGCCGCACGCGCCCAGTACGACGAGACGCCTTCGTCCGTGGGGGGCGCGAACTCGGGCTTCTCCGCGCGCGTCTGCGCGAGGCAGAGCAGGGAGCAGAGGGCGTACGGGGTGGCGAAGCGCGCGTGGCGCGCGTCGATGAGGACCTTCGCGTCGTCGGGAAGCGCGGCCAGCTGGTCGAGCACCTGCTCGAAGCTGAGTTCGTCCAGCGAGGCGGGAACGGTGATGACGGCGGTCACAGCGGGTGCAGTTCTCCCCGAAGATGATGGGCGAGGCCGGTCGCCCCCCGGTGTTCGACGTTCCGCGCGGCGGCGTCACAGGCGGCACGCATCGCCACGGACAATGTATCACCCGCAACGAGCCGTGAGAAACAGGTCGCGCCCCAGACATCGCCGCACCCGGTGGGATCGCCGCCGCCCGAGACGCGGGCCGGCGACGCCGGCACCAGCTCCGTGCGGAGCGGGCGCCCCGGCCCGGCCTCCTCGAAATAGACGACCCCACGCGCCCCGAGCGTCACGAACAGCGTCCGCACCCCGGCCCCCATCGCCGTGGCGGCGAGCGTCATCGGGTCGCTCGCGAGCATCGCCAGCTCCTGCTCGTTCCCCTGCAGGTAGTCAAAGCACCCGCACCAGGCCGACACCTCGGGGAGGGGCTGGAAGGTGCGCAGCCCCGAGGGCTCCACGGCCATCCCCAGCGAGTGGAGGTCGCAGTAGATCGGACCCCTGAAGTGCTGCCGGATGAGCTGCGCCGTGGCGAGGTCGAGCTCAAACCCGCTGATCAGGTTGATGTAGAGCGCGTCGAGGTCGCGCAGCAGCGGCCGCAGCCCCGTCCAGGTCCACCCGGGGACGCCGCCGGTGAGGACCTCGCTCCGACGCTCGTCCGACTGGTAGCGCAGCTCTACGCGGTTGTTGCGGTACGGCACCTCAATGGGCGCTGCGTCGGGCGCAATCCGCCGCAGCGGACGGAGGAACTCGCGCGCCTGCGGGGCGAGGTCGCTCCCCACCTTCGCCAGCGGGACGAGCTCCCAGCCGCCGGGCAGCGCGGCGTCAAAGGCGCTCAGCGCGTAGGCAATCCCGCCCCATTCCTCGATGGGCGCGTCGCGCACGTCGCGGCCGTGGATCACGTCCCAGACAAAGGTGCCGATCACGCCGAGGCGTTGCCGTCGTCCCTCGCGCGATGCGCGCGACGGCGTCACAGCAGTCCGTGCCGCTGGGCGAAGGTGGCCACCGCGCCGATCACTCCGGCGTTCCCCTGCAGCGTGCCCGGCACGATCCGGCAGGCGTCCACCGCCGGCTTGAAGGCGCGCCGCCGCACCTCGGCGCGCATCGGCTCAAAGAGCGCGTCGCCCGCCTGCGTCACGCCGCCGGCGAGCACCACGACCTCGGGGTTGAAGATGTTCACGAGGTTGGCGACGCCGGCGCCGAGCAGGCGCGCGGTCTCGCGCACGACCTCGAGCGCGAGCCGGTCGCCCGACGTGGCGGCTTGGTACACGGTCGCGGCGGTGAGGCGGCGCAGGTCGCCGCCCACGAGCGCGGGCATCGCGCTCGACTCACCGCCCGCCAGCGCCTCGCGCGCGCGGTCGGCAATGGCCGGCCCCGAGGCGTACGCCTCGAGGCAGCCGTAGTTGCCGCACTTGCAGCGACGCCCGGTGGAGTCAATGGACGAATGCCCGACCTCGCCGGCGACGTCGCTCGCGCCGTGGTAGAGCCGTCCGTCGAGGATCAACCCGCCGCCGATCCCCGTGCCGATGGTGAGCCCGACGACCTGCTTGGTGCCTTGGGCGGCGCCCAGCCACCACTCGCCGAGCGTGGCGCAGTTGGCGTCGTTGTCGAGCGTGGCGTCGAGCCGGGTGGCGGCCTGCACGCGGTTGCGGAGTGGGAAGTCGCGCCAGCCGAGGTTGGGGGTGACGAGGACGATGCCGCGCTCGCGGTCGAGCGGTCCCGGCGCTCCGATGCCGACGCCGAGGAAGTCCGAGCGCGTGGCGCCGGTGGCCGCGATGGTTTCCGCGATGACGCGTTCGATCTGCTCGACGATCCGCGCCACGACGCCATCGGCGCCCAGGTCGGCGCGGGTGGGGACCATCTGCATTCCGAACTGGTGCGTGCCGTCGACCGTCACGGCCCCGACCACGAGGTTGGTCCCGCCGAGGTCCACACCGACCACGTAACGGCCGGCAGAGGCGCTGGGTTGCGGCGTTGGCATCCCCGAATCTAACTATCCACGATGCGCCTGTCCGTCATCTTCAGCACCTTCGACCAACCCGCCTGGCTGGAGAAGGTCCTTTGGGGCTTTGAGGCCCAGACCTTCCGGGACTTCGAGGTGTTGGTGGCCGACGACGGCTCCGGCCCGGCCACGCGCGAGGCGATCGAGCGGATGGCGGGGCAGGTGCGGTATCCCATCCGCCACGTCTGGCAGCCGCACGAGGGGTTCGGGAAGTGCCGCATCCTCAACGAGGCCGTGGTGCAGTCGGTGGGCGAGTACCTGTTCTTCACGGATGGCGACTGCATCCCGCGCGCGGATCTACTGGCGGTACACGCCGGGCACGCGCAGCGCGGGCGCTTCATCTCCGGCGGCTATCTCAAGCTGCCGCTGGCGACGAGCGAGGCCATCGCGCCGGACGACATTCTCGCGGGCCGCGCCACGGACTACCGCTGGCTGCGCGCGCACGGCGCGCCCTGGTCGCGACGGCTGGCGCGCCTCCGTTGGGGCCCGCGCGGGGCGGCGCTCCTCGACGCCATCACGCCCACCGGCGCGACCTTCAACGGGCACAACGCCTCGGTGTGGCGTGACGATCTCTTCGCGGCCAACGGCTTTGACGAGCGGCTGCAGTGGGGCGGACTCGACCGCGAGCTCGGCGAGCGGCTGGAGAACGCCGGCGTGCGCGGGCGGCAGTTTCGGCATCGCGCGCTGGTGGTGCATCTCGACCATCCGCGCGGCTACAGGAACGCGGCGGGGATCGCGGCCAACCGGGCGATCCGGGACGAGGTGGCGGCGAAGAAGCTGACGCGCGCGGCGGTGGGGTTGGATCGGCACGCGGGGTGAGGGGCGGGGTAGACGCCCGCCCCTCAATCCACCTGCAGCACCGCCAGGAACGCCTCCTGCGGAATCTCCACGCTGCCCACCTGCTTCATCCGCTTCTTTCCCTCCTTCTGCTTCTCCAGCAGCTTGCGCTTGCGTGAGATGTCGCCGCCGTAGCACTTGGCGGTCACGTCCTTGCGCATGGCCTTGACCGTCTCGCGCGCCACGATCTTGCCGCC
>CAYXQS010000143.1:0-5515 GCA_964466515.1 uncultured Gemmatimonas sp.
GGGTGGCTGGCAGCATGGCCCGGTCCCGATCACGGCGGCGATCTCCCTCGACGACCTCGTGAGCGCACCGACCGTGTCGGGTTGGGACCTCGCGCTCGCCGGGATGCGGGTGCAGGCGCGGATCTCGGCGACCAAGCCGAGTCATCGCGGAACCGTGACGCTCGTGCGCGAAATGCTCGCGCACGCGCGGCCGACTCAATTGGAGGAGCGCGTGCTGGGAATCGAAGACATTATGAAGATCCTGCCGCACCGGTATCCGTTCCTGTTGGTGGACCGGATCGTCGAGATGGAGGAGAAGCAGCGGATCGTGGGGATCAAGAACGTCACGATCAACGAGCCGTTCTTCCAGGGGCACTTCCCGGGGCACCCGATTATGCCGGGCGTGCTGATCGTGGAGGCGATGGCGCAGGTGGGCGGCGTCCTCCTGATGGGGACGGTGGACGACCCCGAGTCGAAGGTGGTGTACTTTATGTCGCTCAACAACATCAAGTTCCGGAAGCCCGTGCGGCCCGGCGACCAACTGCGGCTCGAGGTGGACATCGTCCAGCTCCGCGGGACCACGTGCCGGATCAAGGGCGTCGCGAAGGTGGATGGCGCCGTGGTCTGCGAGGCGGAAATGGCGGCGATGGTCCGCGACCGATGACCAAGATCCATCCCACGGCCTTCGTCCACGCGAAGGCGGAGCTGGCGGCGGACGTCGAGGTCGGTCCCTGGGCATATGTCGGCCCGGACTGCCACGTCGGCGCCGGCTCGGTGATCCAGATGCGCGCGACGCTGGAGGAGCACGTCCACCTCGCGGCGAAGGTCACCGTGGGGATCGGCAGCGTGCTTGGCGGACGCCCGCAGGATCTCAAGTTCAAGGGCGAGGTCACCACGGTCGAGGTGGGCGAGGGCACGACGATCCGCGAGTACGCGACGATCAATCGCGGCACGTCGGAGTCGCACCGGACGACCGTGGGGAAGGGGTGCTTCCTGATGTCGTACGTGCACCTGGCGCACGACTGCCACGTCGGCGACGGCGTGATCATCTCCAACGGCACGCAGCTCGCGGGGCACGTGCGCGTGGACGACCGGGCGATCATCTCGGGGCTCTGCGCGGTCCACCAGTTCGCGAAGGTGGGGCGCCACGCCTTCATCGGCGGGATGTCGCGCGTCTCCAAGGACATCCCGCCGTTCGTGAAGGCGGTGGGGAATCCGGTGAAGCTCTACGGCCTCAACTCGGTGGGGCTGCAGCGCAGCGGCTTTTCCGACGAGGTCGTGAGCGAGCTCAAGAAGGCGTACCGCCTCTTCTTCCGGTCGGATATGAACATCACGCAGGCGCTCGAGCGGGCCGCGGGCGAGCTGAAGCCGTTTCCCGAGGTGCAGGCGTTTGTCGCGTTCGTCGACGAGAGCGGCCGCGGGGTCGTGACGTGAGCGCGCCGCTCCGCATCGGCGTCGTGGGGACGGGGAGCCTCGGGTACCACCACGCCCGGCTGCTCCGCGATATGCCGGGCACGCTCTTCAAGGGCTTCTACGAGGCCAGCGCCGACCGCGCGGGGACGGTCTCGCGCGAGCTGGGGATCCGCGCCTACCCGTCGCTCGACGCGCTCTTCGACGATGTCGATGCGCTCTCGATCGTCGTGCCGACGCCGATGCACCACGCGGTCGCGAAGGCGGCGCTCGAGCGGGGGAAGCATCTCCTGATCGAGAAGCCCATCACGGTGACGCTCGCGGAGGCGGACGAGCTCCTCGCGCTGGCGGACCGCCAGGGGGTGACGATCCAGATCGGCCACATCGAGCGCTTCAACCGCGCGATCCGCGCGGCGCTCCCGCACGTGGACCATCCGCTGTTCATCGACAGCGACCGGCTGGCGCCGTTCAATCCGCGCGGCTCGGACGTGGCGGTGGTGCTCGACCTGATGATCCACGACATCGACCTGGTGCTCACGCTGATCGGCGAGCCGGTGCGGGAGGTCTCGGCGGCGGGGCTCGGCGTCCTGACGCCGAGCATCGACATCGCCGACGCGCGGATCACCTTCGCCACCGGTGCGGTGGCCACGATCACGGCCAGCCGCGTCTCGAAGGACCGGATGCGCAAGCTGCGGATCTTCCAGCGCAACGGCTACCTCTCGCTGGACCTCGCGTCGGGGACGGGGGAGATGTACCGCCTGCGGCAGGACGTGGACCTCGCGACGCTCGCCAAGCAGGCGCAGCCGCTGGAGGCGTTCGTGGAGCGCGTGGCGATCGACGCGCCCGAGGGCGAGCCGCTGCGGCTGGAACTGGAGAGCTTCGTGGCGGCGGTGCGGGGCGAGGCGCCGGTGGCGGTGACGGGGCGCGCGGGGCGCGATGCGCTCGCCGTGGCGCTGCGGATCGTGGGGGACATCGAGAAGGGTCTCCCGGCCCTGCGCGCCCGAAGCGCAGGCCCCGGTGCGTGAAATCCTGATCCTCGCCGGCGAGGCGTCGGGCGACCTGCACGGCGCCACGCTCGCCGAGCGACTGCAGGCGCTCCGTCCCGGGGTGCCACTGAGCGGAACGGGGGGCGCGCGGATGCGCGCGGCGGGCGTGACGATGCTGGAGGAGCACGAGGGCGTCGTGGGGTTCGTCGAGGTGCTGCGGCATATCCCGTCGCACTGGCGGCTGTACCGGCGGCTCAAGGCGCGGCTCGCGGGCGGGACGGTCGGGCTCGTGGTGTGCATCGACTACCCGGGGTTCAATATGCGCGTGGCCGCCGCGGCGGCCGCGGCCGGCGTGCCGGTGCTGTACTACATCACGCCGCAGGTGTGGGCGTGGCGCTCCGGCCGCCTGCGCACGATGGCCAGAATCATCACGAAGGCCGCGGTGATCCTCCCGTTTGAGGAGGAGCTGCTGCGCGGCGCGGGCATCGACGCCACGTTCGTGGGACACCCGCTGCTCGACCGCGCGCAGTCGCTGCCCGACCAGGTCACCGCGCGCGCGCGGCTCGGGCTGCCGGCCACCGGCGAGATCCTCGCACTCTTCCCGGGCAGCCGCGCGCAGGAGATCCGGCGGCACCTCGATGACTTCCTCGCGGTCGCGCGGGAGATGGAGCGGCGACGCCCGGGACTGCGGGTGGTGCTGAGCGTGGCGCCGACCATTGCCCTGCGCGACGACGAGGTGCCGGTGCCGCTGGTGCGGTCGGCGTCGTTTGACGTGCTGCGCGCCGCCGACGTGGCGCTCTGCAAGAGCGGCACCACGACGCTCGAGGCGGCGGTGGCCGGCTGCCCGTGCGCCATCGTGTACCGCACGAGCGCGCTCTCGTACGCGATTGCCCGGCGGCTGGTGCGGATCGAGCGGATCGGGCTGCTCAACATCGTGGCGGGCCGCACCGTGGCGCCGGAGTTCGTGCAGGATGCGTTCCGGCCGGTGGCCGTGGCCGATGCGTTGGACCCGCTCTTTGGCCCGGACAGCGCGGCGCGCCGCGCGATGCTCCGCGGACTCGACGACGTGCGCGCCAGGCTGGGGACGCCGGGCGCGGCCGGGCGCGTGGCGGCAATCGCCGCGGGGATGCTGCGGTGAGCGAGCGCCGGATGTGGTGGGTGGTCCTGCTCGGCACCTGGCTGATCCGCCTCCTGGGCTGCACCTGGCGCTGGGAGGCGGTGAACCTCGAGGCGCGCGACCGGCTGCGGCGCGACGGCACGCCGGTGCTGCTCGCGTTCTGGCACGCGTACATCCTGCCGGTCTCGCTGCACGTCCGCGACCGCGGGTACCGGATTATGATCAGCGAGCACAAGGACGGCGAGATCATCGCCAAGATCCACGAGCGCTGGGGCAATCTGTCCGTGCGCGGCTCGACGTCGCGCGGTGGCGGGCGGGCGCTGCTGGCGATGGTGCGCGTGCTGCAGGACGGACACGACGGCGTGATCACCCCGGACGGTCCGCGTGGACCGGCCGGCGTGGCGCAGCCCGGCGCGTTGATGGCGTCGGCGCGCTCCGGCGTACCGATCCTCGGGCTGCGCGTGGAGGCGTCGCGCGCGTGGCGGCTCAAGAGCTGGGACCGCTTTATGGTGCCCAAGCCCTTTGCCACGGTGCGGGTGATCTACGAGGACCCGTGGGTCGCGCCGGACGCGTCGGAGGAGTCGTTGCGCGAACTCGAGCGGCGGCTCGGCCCCGCGCTCCCCGCCGTCCCGCGGACGCCGCGGTGAGCCACGCGATTGAACGGCTCTGGGCCGCCGACGGCGTGGGCGCGCGGGCGCTCGCGCCGCTCTCGTGGCTGTACGCGGGCGGGGTGGGCCTCAGGAACCTGGCCTACGAGCTCGGGATATTGCGCACGCGCCCACTGGGCGCGCCCACGGTCAGCGTGGGCAATCTCTCCGTGGGCGGCACGGGAAAGACACCGGTGAGTGCGTGGATTGCGGCCGAGCTGCGGGCGATGGGCGCCGCGCCGGCCATCCTGCTGCGCGGCTACGGCGACGACGAGCCGCTGGTCCACGAGCGCCTGGCCGCGTCCGGCGCGGACGCACGGCCCATCTCGGTGATTGCCGATCCCGACCGCGTGGCGGGGGCCGCGCGCGCGATTGCCCGCGGGGCGGATGTCCTGGTGCTCGACGACGGCTTTCAGCACCGTCGGGCTGCGCGCGACCTCGACTTGGTGCTGGTGGCCGCCGAGCAGCGTGCGGCGCGCCGCCGGTTGCCGGCGGGCCCGCTGCGCGAGGGGCCGTTGGCATTGCGGCGGGCCTCGTTGCTCCTCGTGACGCGGAAGTCGGCCACGCTGGCCGAGGCGGAGGAGGCGGCCGCGCGGTGGACGGCCTTTGCCGGGGCCCCGCGGAGCGTGCTGATCCACCTGACGCCCGGCGATCTCCGGCCGGCCGACCCGGGCGCGGCGGCGGCGCCGATGCCGCTGGACGCGCTGCGCGGCCGGCGCGTGCTGGCCATCTCCGCCGTGGGCGCGCCGCAGGCGTTTGAGGCACAGTTGGCGGCGGTGGGGGCGGTGGTGGACCCGGCGGCGTTCCCTGACCACCACCCGTTTGGCGATGCCGACATCAATCAGTTGGCGCGCCGCGCCGGGGGGGCGGACGTCGTGTGCTGCACGCTTAAGGACGCGGTCAAGCTCTGGTCCCGCTGGCCTCGCAATGCCCCTCCGTTATGGTATCTTTCACAGGCTGTGGAAGTCGAGCGGGGCGCGGAACTGCTGCGGGAATCACTCCGTCGGCTCGTCCCCGGCCCCAGGCCCCGAAGTGAACCCTGATCCGCCGGTCTGCGACCGGTTCTGGCTCCCTGACCACAATGGCTGACCTGCGTCTCCCGACCAATCCGATTGTCCGGCCCGACAAGGACCGGTTCCTGAACGAGGAAAATCCGTTTGAGGCAATGATGTCGCGGTTCGACCGCGCGGCCGAGCTGCTGGACCTCGAGCCGGGCGTCTACAAGGTGCTGCGCAGCGCCGAGAAGGAGATCACGGTGTCGATCCCCGTGATGATGGACAACGGCGAGGTGGAGGTCTTCACCGGCATCCGTGTCCTGCACAACACGTCGCGCGGCCCGGCCAAGGGCGGGATCCGCTTCGACCTGAACGTCAGCC
>CAYXQS010000144.1:0-1066 GCA_964466515.1 uncultured Gemmatimonas sp.
GATGCTCGTCACCGAGGAGTGGCTCCTCTCCGACGTGCAGGTGCGCAACCCGGGGTTGCAGCGCGCCGACTACGAGCGGATCTTCGCCGAGGAGCTGGGAATCACGAAAACCATCTGGCTGGGCGAGGGATGCGTGGGCGACGATACGCACGGGCACGTCGACGACGTGGCGCGCTTCGTGGCGCCGGGCGTGGTGGTGCTCGCGCACGAGGAGGACCCGAAGGACGAGAACCACGCGCGTTCCCTCGACAACCTCCGGCGCCTGCAGGGCGCCACGGACGCGCAGGGCGAACCGATCCGCACGGTGACGCTCCCCTTCCCGCGTCCGGTGGTGATGGACGGCGCGCGGTTGCCCGCGAGTTATGCGAACTTCTACATCGCCAACGGAGTGGTGCTCGTGCCCACCTTCAACGACCCGGCGGATCGCATCGCGCTCAGCACGCTGACGGAGCTCTTCCGGGACCGCACGGTGGTCGGGATCCACGCGGTGGATCTCGTCTGGGGGCTGGGCACGCTGCACTGCCTGACGCAGCAGCAGCCCGCGCCGCGCGCCGCGCGGCGCGGCAAGGGGGGCGCGTGACCATTCCCTCCGGCGGCGATGCCTTGCGCGAGGCGCTGCAGCAGCGCCTCGGCGCGCAGTACGTGGTCGAGGGGCTCCTCGGCCAGGGCGGAATGGGCAGCGTCTTTCGCGCGCGCGACACGACCCTCGACCGTCCGGTGGCCATCAAGGTCATCAGTGGCGATATGGCGACCAACCCGCAGCTCAAGGAGCGCTTCCTCCTCGAGGCGCGCACGGTGGCCAAGCTGCGGCACCCGAACCTCGTGGCCGTGTACAGCGCGGGCGATCTCGACGGGCTGCTCTACTTCGTGATGGAGCTCGTGCCGGGCGAATCGCTCCGCGACCTCCTCGCGCGCGAGGGGCGGGTGGAGCCGGCACGCGCCGAGCGGATCCTGCACGAGCTCGCGCTGGCGCTCGACTACGCGCACGCCAACGGGATCGTGCACCGCGACGTGAAGCCGGAGAACATCCTGCTCGACCGCGAGACGGGGCGCGCGATGCTCACGG
>CAYXQS010000144.1:1076-5474 GCA_964466515.1 uncultured Gemmatimonas sp.
GGACTTTGGCGTGGCGCGCGCGCTCGAGGGCGACGGCCGGATGACGGGCACGGGGATGATCCTGGGGTCGCCCCGCTATATGAGCCCCGAACAGGCCACGGGCGAACAGACGATCGACGGACGGAGCGACCTGTACGCGCTCGCGCTCGTGGGCTACGAGATGTTCACCGGGAAGCCGGTGGTCGAGAGCGGCAACGTGGCGGGGATGCTGGTGAAGCATCTGACCGAGACGCCCAAGCCGCTCGCCGACGCCGCGAGCGTGGTGCCGGAAGGCGTGGCGCTGGCGATTGACCGCGCGCTCGCCAAGGACCGGAACGACCGCTGGGCCACGGGGCGCGAGATGGCCGAGGTGATCGGGATGGCGTGGACGCCAACGGGGATCAGCTCCGGCGCGGCGCGCCCGGGGGCGATCGCGGGCGTGCAGGCACGGCGGCGCTCGGCGCGACGGACGCGGCTGGCCGCTGCGGGGGCCGGCCTCGCGGTGCTGGCGGTGGCGGCGTGGGCAGTCTTCGGGCGCCGCGGAGGGGACGATCCGCGGAAGTCGTACGCCGTGGTGCCGTTTGACGTGCAGAGCGGGAACGCCGACGTGCGGTGGCTGCGCGACGGCGCGGTGAATATGCTGACGCTCGCACTGCAGCAGTGGACCGACCTGCGCGTCGTGGACTACGAGCGCACGCTGACGCTCGTGCGCGATGCGGGAATGGAGAGCCGGCGCGTGGACCTCGACGCGGCGCGCGACGTGGCGCGGCGCGGCGGCGCCGGCACGCTCGTGATGGGCCAGGTCTCGACGACACCCGACTCCCTGCTGGTCACCGCGCGCGTGTACGATGTGCGGAGCGGACGCACGCTGAATACCGTCTCGCGCTCGGCGTCGATGGCCGCGGACCCGCGACCGCTCTTTGAGGACCTCGCGCGCTACCTACTCGACGCGGCGGGCGGCCAAAGCTCGGCGAGCGTCGACATCGCGCGCGCCACGACGTCGTCCATTACCGCGTACCGCGCCTACCTCGACGGCGTGCGACTGCTCAACTCGTGGCACCTGCGGGAGGCGGACTCCGCGTTCAAGGTGGCGATTGCGGCGGACTCGACCTTCGCGCTGGCCTGGCACAAGCGCGCGCTCGCGCTCGGGTGGAGCGATACCGCGGACAGCCTGTACCTCTCGGCGGCGACGCGCGCGGCGGAGCTCGCCGACCGCCTCCCGCCCCGCGAGCAGTCGCTCGTGCGCGGACACCACGCGCTCGCGCGCGGGCTCGCGGCGCAGCTCACCGGGCAAGGGAACGGCCGCGAGGGCTACCGGGACGCGCAGCGCACCTACCTCGAGCTCCTCGCGCGCGACTCGCTCGCCGCCGAAGGGTGGTACGGGCTTGCGGACGCCTACTACCACGACAACTCCGCCACCGACTCGGTCCCCGCGATCGAGCGGCGGCTGACCGCCGCGGTGCGCGCATTCAACCGCACGCTCGCCATCGACTCCACCTTCCACCTCGCGTACTCCCACCTCGTGGAGCAGTACCAGGGACTCGCGCAGACCGGGAACGGCTTCGTGCTCTCGGGCGACTCGGTGGTCTGGGCGGTAGACTCCGCGGCGCAGCGCGCGTTGGGCGGGCCGGCCGCCATTGCCGCCCTGCGTGCCCGCGCGTCGGACCACGGACTCCAGATGACGCGCGGCTGGGTGCGTGCGGACCCGGACGCGGTGACCCCGTACCTCTCGCTCGCACAGGCCTTCGCGGCGCGGGGCGCGCCCGACTCCGCCGTGAGGACGATGGAGGCGGCCATCGCGCGCCCGGCCCTCAATACCGCGAGGACGCGGCTCCAGACCGCCGGGTATCGCCTCCTGGCCGACGATCCCGACGCCTTCAGGCAGATGCAGGAGAACACGCGCCGCGAGGACATCCCCGTGCTGCGCGACGGAAGCCTGCAGGAACGGATGTTCGGCCCGGTCCTCGCCGTGAATGGCGCCGCGAGCGTCGGGAATGGGGCCGAGTTGGATCGCCTTACCGACCTCTTCACGCAGGTGAACCCGACCTTCCCGTTCTCGCGGCAGTCCACGGTGGAGCCGCTCCGCTGGATGAACACGGGACTGCGCGTGGCCATCACCGGCCGTGCCACCCCGGAGCAGCACCGCGCGCTCGCCGTGGGGGCGGCGCGCCTCGGGCAGGGACAGCCGACGTCGATGGCGCAGCAGGTCCTGAACTCGTCCGGCGGAATCGTCTACGCCGCGTTCCTCGTCACGCGCGACACCGTCTTCTCCAATGCGATCCGTCGGCTGTCACAGGCGGAGCAGGAACACACGGACCTCGTGGCGCTCGAAGCCCTCACGCGCGGCGACACGGCGGCGGCACGGGCGCTGGCGCGCACCTATACGCCCCCGGCGGAGCTTGCGGCCTCGCGCTTCTCCTTCGCGGGCCTGCGCGTGGTCGCGCGCGCCGAGGTCCTCGAGGCGGTGGGCAACACCGAGTGGGCGCTCGGCTACTATGAGGCGCTCGTCCCCGCGCGCTTCAACGCCGGATTCGGCGAGCCGGGATTCGCGGCGTATACCCGCTCCTACGCCGCCCGCGCACGGCTCTATGCGGCACGCGGCGACCGGGCCAAGGCCATTGCCGCCTGGGATGAGTTCCTCCGCCGCACGGCCGCTGGCGATGCCCTGATTGAGCCGCAGCGCGCCGAGGCGCGCGCGGCCCTCCAACAACTGCGCGACCCATCGCGCTAAGTTACGGCGGTACCCCCTGACCTTTCGTCACCCGATGCGACTCCACGCCACACATTGTGCCGCCTCGTTGCTCCTCGCCCTCGCCGCGTGCGGTTCGGGCGCCGATGAGTTCCGGCTCGGAATGGCCGGTCCGTTCGAGGAAGGCTTTGGCATCGCCAACCGCCGCGGGGCCGAGCTCGCCCTCGCGGAAATCAACGCGGCCGGCGGCATCAACGGCGACTCCCTCTTCATCGACTTCCGGGACGACGGCGGCGACGGCTCGCGCGCCGCGACCATCGCCCAGGAGTTCGTAGACAATCCCGCCATCACCGGCGTCATCGGCCACGTCACCTCGGGCGCGATGATTGCCGCCGCGAAGATCTACGATGGGCAGCTTCCCGCGGTCGCGACGACCGCGTCCTCCGCGGCGCTCACGGGGATCTCGCCGTGGGTGTTCCGCGTCATTTCCTCGGATTCCGCCAACGGCGTGGACCTCGCGCGCTTCGCCCAGCGCCTCGGCAAGCGCCGCGCGGCGGTGCTGTACGAAAACGACACCTACGGCCGCGGCCTCGCGGAGAGCTTCCGCAGCGAGTTCACCGGCGAGATCATCACCTTCGACCCCATCGACGGCGGCGCGAGCGACGCCGAGGTCCACATCGCCTGGTTCATCCAGCGACGCCCCGACCTGGTCTTCGTTGCCGGTACCGACCGCTCGGGCATCGCGCTCCTTCGCGAGGCCAAGCGGCAGCAACTGAACGCCGATTTCCTCGGCGGCGACGGGTGGACCGGCGTCGTGGCCGATCCGGCCGCGGCCGAGGGGGCGCTGGTCGGCGCGCCCTTTACCGCGCTCGACCCACGCCCTGAGGCGCAGCGCTTTGTCGAGGCGTTCCGCGCGCGCTACCAGACCGAGCCCGACGGCAACTCCGCGCTCGCGTATGACGCGGTCCAGGTGGTGGCGGCGGGACTGCGCGCCGTGGGCGCCAACCGCGCCAAGCTCCGCGACTGGCTCGCCGCGCGCACCGCGCAACAGCCGGTGCCGGGCGTCACCGGCGCGCTGGCCTTCCTTCCGACCGGCGACCCGGTGGGGAAGTCGTTCGTGATGACGCGCGTACGCGGCGGGGCGCTCACCCCGGCCGAGGCCACGCGATGAACATCGTCCTCGGCACCATCAAGAGCCGGCTCGTCGTCGGCTTCTCGACCATCGTCGCGCTGCTCATCATCGCCGGCAGCGTGGGACGCGCGGCGATCTCGGGGCTGAGCGGCGAGATGGGGGCCACGCTCGAATCGGTACGGCGCGAGACGGCGCTGACCGCGGCGCTCACCACCAAGGTCGCGCAGGAACTGGGCGCGGCGGTGCGGTATCTCGATGGCGGCGAGGCCGCGGACCTCAAGGAGTTCCGTGACGCCGGGTGGGCGGCCCACGATGCGCAGGGCGAACTCAACGCGAGCCCCGGGCTGACCTCGACGGAGATTGCGCTCATCGCGGCCATCGACGAGCGGCTCTCGGCCATCGAGGCCGTGCTCGCCGCGGCGCACCGGATGCGCGACCTCGGGCGCACCGCGGCGGCCCAGGCCCGCGCCGTCTCCGTGCGCGAGGACGAGGCCGCCCTCACGGCCGACATCAACCGGCTCGGCCAGATGCGCGCGCGGCACCTCGACCGTGTGACCGAGTCGGTTCAGTCCAGGTCCCGGTGGCGAAACGAGAACGA
>CAYXQS010000145.1:0-5467 GCA_964466515.1 uncultured Gemmatimonas sp.
CGAAGGACCCGCAGCGGACGATGCCGCGCGGGATCCTCTGGGGGCTGGCGATCTGCACGGCGATCTACGTGGTGGTCGGCGCGGTCGCGACCGGGCTGGTGCCGTATATGCAGCTCAAGTCCTCGGACCCGTTGGCGCACGCGTTCGAGGTGGCGGGGCTGACGCAGTTCTCGTGGATCATCGCGCTGGGCGCGGTGGTGTCGATGAGCGCGGTGCTGCTGGTGTTCCAGTACGGCCAGCCGCGCATCTTCTTCGCGATGGCCCGCGACGGCCTGCTCCCCAAGGCGGCGGCGAAGCTGCACCGGAAGTACCGCACGCCGCACGTGACGACCATCGTCACCGGGCTCGCGGTGGGACTCGCCGCGCTCGTCGCCGACGATGCGGCGACGTATGACCTGACGAACATCGGGACGCTCTTTGCCTTCCTGCTCGTCTGTGTGGGCGTCCTGGTGCTGCGCGTGATCGAGCCGGACCGTCCGCGGCCGTTCAAGGTGCCCGCGTTCTGGCTCGTGACGCTCGGGGGCGCGGCGGCGTGCCTCTTTGTGATGGCGGGCCTCCCCGCGATGGCCTGGAAGGGCTTCGGGGTCTGGCTCGTCATCGGTCTGGCGATCTACGTCGTATATGGATACAGGAACTCCACCCTGCGCCGGGGCCTCCCGCCGCGCAATTTCGAGGAATAGATGGCAGAATCGATCGGCAACACCGGGAAGGGAATGAGGCTGCACACCAAGATCCTCCTTGCCCTCGTGGTGGGCGCGACGGTCGGCATCATCGCCAACCTCCAGCTCGGCGGCGACGCACCGTCCGTGGTGTGGACCAACACGTATCTCGCGGGACCGGTCGGCCAGGTCTTCCTGCGGATGCTGTTTATGGTGGTGATGCCGCTGATCTTCTCGTCCATCGCGCTCGGCGTCGCGGGGCTCGGCGACCTCAGGAAGGCGGGGCGCGTGGGCGGAAAGGCCATCGGCTACTTCCTCGCGACGACCTTCCTCGCGGCGACCTTCGGGCTGATCATCGTCTCGATCGTGAAGCCCGGTTCGTCGATCCCCGAGGACGTGAAGGCGCAGTTGATGGCCACGTATGCCACGGACGCCTCGACCAAGATCATCGCGCAGGAAACGGGCGGGTTCGGGATCAACACCTTCGTCAACATCGTCACGCGCAACCCGGTGAAATCGGCCGCGGACGGCGATATGCTCGGCGTGATCTTCTTTGCGCTGCTCTTCGGCGCGGCGCTGACGCAGCTGAAGCCCGAGACGGCCAAGCCGATGGTCGACATCCTGCAGGCGATCAACGACGTGGTGATCTGGATCGTGGGGGTCGCGATGAAGCTCGCACCCTACGGCGTGGCGGGACTGATCTTCGGCGTGACGTCGCGCTTCGGCTTCGCGCTGCTCAAGCCGCTGGCGGGCTACGTGGGCGTGGTGGTGGCGGCGCTGGTCCTGCACGTGGCGATCAACATCTCGCTGATCCTGCGCTTCGTGATCGGGCTGAGCCCGATGGTCTTCTTCTCGCGCGTCCGGTCGGCGCTCATCACGGCGTTCTCGACGAGCTCAAGCAACGCGACGCTGCCGGCGGCGCTCAAGGCGGCCCAGGAAGGGCTCGGCGTGCCGCCGAAGATCGCGGGCTTCGTGCTGCCGATCGGCTCCACGATGTGTATGAACGGGACGAGCATCTTCGAGGGGATCACGGTGATCTTCCTCTGCCAGGTCTTCGGCGTCGACCTCACGCTCGGCGGAATGATCATCGTCATCGTGATGTCGGTCATCACGGCCGTGGGTGCCGCCGGCGTACCGGGCGGATCGATCCCGCTGCTCGTGGGCATCCTCGCGATGATGGGCGTGCCCGGCGAGGGCATCGCCATCGTCCTCGGCGTGGACCGCATCCTCGATATGACGCGCACGACGGTGAACGTCACCGGGGACCTCTCGGCGACGGCGTTCGTGGCCAAGTCGGAGGGGCTCTGGGATGCGTCGATGGTCCCGGTGGAGAGCAAGGCGGCGTAACGGCTCTTCACCACGAAGGCACGAAGGACTGCAAGGACTGCAAGGACTTTGGGGGTTCGCCACGCACGAATCCGTGCACGGCGAACCCCCAAGGTTTTTCAGTGCTTCGTGCCTTCGTGGTCACGGCAGTTCCGCCCCCGCACACAGCCTACGCGAGCGCCCCCAGCTTCAGCACCCCCAGCTTCACCGCCCCACGCGCCGGCACGATCTCTTCCTGATGCAGGTGCGCGCCCGGCACGGCGGTCTTCAGCCGGTGCTCCACGAGGCGGCGGAGGAACGCGCCGCGGTGCAACATCCCACCGGCGAGCGCCACGGGGATGTCCGCGCGCTCGTCGGTGAAGAGCTGGCGGGCGAGCGTGCGGACGTGGAGCACCAGCTCCTCGGCCGCGAGGGTGCAGATCGAGTTCGCGCGCAGGTCGCGGTCCGCCGCGACCGCCACCACGTGGCCCGCGAGCGCCGCGAGGTCCTTCGGCGTGGCGTTCGCGGCCCACGCGACGAGTCCGTCGACCTCCTCCAGCTCGAGGGCCGTCAGCACCGCGCCCACGAGCCGCGTCTCGGGCTCGCGCGCGTCGTGCGACGACGTCACCACGCTCAGCGCCCGTCGGCCGATCCAGGCACCGCTCCCTTCATCGCCGCAGTTGGGGCCCCAGCCGCCGCAGCGCTTGAATGTCCCCGTCGGCCCTCGGCCCACCGCCACCGACCCCGTGCCGGAGATGAGCAGGATGCCCGCGCGGTCGCCGAACGCGTCGGTGAGGGCAATCTCCGCGTCGGGCACCACGTGCAGTTCCTCGGCGAGGCCCTCGCCGCGCAGCGCGCGCACGAGCGCCTTCCGCTCCTGCTCGCGCCCCACGCCCGCCACGCCTACCACGAGCACCTGCGGGCGCTCGGCGATCTCGGCGGCGGTGAGCGCGTCGCGCACCAGCTGGCCGATCACCTCCGCGGACGCGAGGGCCTCGCCCGGGCGCACCGCGCTCGGCTCGCCCGTGAGCGAGGACAGCTCCTTGCCGCGGTGGTCCGCGACGAGGACGTGGGTCTTGCTGGCGCCACCATCCACTCCGACGACGATCTGCGGCATAGCGTGGGTTCCGGTCATGGCGCGCGCTGTGTGGGCGGCGGCGCCGTATGCGTGAGGGACGAGAGGATGCCGGCCACCGTGGTGATGGCCGTGCCGATGAGGACATACCAGGGCCACGCGATCCCGCCGACCTTGGCGAAGACCACGACCGTCATCGTCGCGATGCCGATGGTCATCCCGACCATCGCGTCGCGCTGATTCGCGCGCGGCCACAGCATCGCGAGGAAGAAGCCGCCGAGCAGTCCGCCGTAGGTGAACGAGGCGATGGAGAGCGCAATCACCACCACCGGCGTGCCTTCGGCGCGGTAGAGCAGCGCGCCGCCGATCAGCACCACCGCCCAGCAGATGGTGAAGAGGCGCGAGGCGCGGAGCTGCGCGGGGCCGTCGGGGAGTCCGCCGCGCAGCGGGGCCCAGATGTCGTGGACCGTCGCCGCCGCGAGGGCGTTGAGCGACCCCGACACCGTGCTCATCGCCGCCGCGAGGATTGCCGCGATCACGACGCCCGTCATCACGGGCGGCATCTCCTGCACGATGAACGTCGGGAAGATGCGGTCCGGGGCAGGGAACGAGGCGCCGCCATAGAACGCCCAGAGTCCCGTGCCAATCAGGAGGAAGAGCGCGAACTGTGCAATCACCGCCACGCCGCTCCCGATCAGCGCGCGCCGCGCGTCGGACAGCGATCGCGAGGTCAGCAGGCGTTGCACGATGATCTGGTCCGCGCCGTGCGAGGCCATCGAGAGGAACGCGCCGCCGAGGAGCCCCGCGACGAGGGTGTGCGGCCTGTCGAACCCGAGCGAGACGTCGAAGAGCCGGAGCTTGCCCGCCGCGCCCGCGCGGCCCAGGATCGCGCTCCATCCGCCGTCCACGCCCTGGCCGATCAGCACGATGGCCGCGACGCCGCCGAGGAGATAGACGCCGGTCTGCAGCACGTCGGTCCAGACGACGGCGCGCACGCCGCCGTGCCAGGTATAGAACAGCGTCACCACGCCGAGCACGAGGATCGACGCCGGCGTCGCCCAGCCGTCCGGGAGTGAGGGCCCGAGGATCAGCGCCACGGGAATCGACGTGGCAAAGAGCCGCACCGAGTCGCCGAAGGCGCGCGTCGTCATAAAGGTGACGCTGGCCATCCGGCGCGCCCCAAGCCCGAAGCGCCGGTCGAGCAGGGCGTACGCCGTCACCAGGTTCCCGTCGACGTAGCGCGGGAGCAGCGTGTACGCCACGACGATGCGTCCGAGCAGGTACCCCGTCGCGATCTGGAGGAAGGTGAAGTCGCCGAGGTACGCGAGCCCGGGGATGCTGATGAAGGTGAGCGCGCTCGTCTCGGTCGCGACGATGGAAAAGAGGACCGCCCACCACGGGATCTCGCCGCCGGCGACGAAGTAGTCGCGCGCATCCTTCTGTCCGCGGCCCAGCCAGACACCGAGCGCCGTCGTCCCCACGAGGTAGACCACGAGGACCAGCCAGTCGAGCGCGGTGAAGGCGTTGGGGGGCGCGGGCATCCGGGGGCGGGTGAGGGAAAAACGAACGGGCGCCCCGCAGGACGCCCGTCGAGGAATCTACCGCCCGGACCTTACGCGGAGAAGCTGGAGCCGCAGCCGCAGCCGCCGCTCGCGTTCGGGTTCTTGAAGGTGAAGCCGGATCCCTGCATCGAGGTGACGTAGTCCACCGTCACGCCGTTCAGGTACTGCATCGAGAACGGATCGACGAACAGGTTGTAGCCCTTTTGCGGGACGATGGTGTCGTCGTCGGCCGGCTTGTCCTCGATCAGGAGGCTGTACTTGAAGCCGGAGCAGCCACCGGGCTGCACGCTCACCCGGAGCCCGCCCACTTCCGGGGCGACGTTCTCCGCGACCATAAACTTCTGGACTTCAACGCTCGCAGCGTCCGTGATGATGACGGCCACTTCCGGCGCGTTCATTGTGCTCATTGGATCCCTCCGAGGGGTCGGTTTACCAATCTGGAATATACGGTTCGGGGTTCCCGGGACAAGTCAGGGGGTTCCGCGGGAGGCCGAGGTGGCGGCGGCCCGCACGGCGTCTGCGGCGAGGTCGGCGATTGCCGTCCGCACGGGCCCGATCCGCGAGTTGGCCCGCGAGGGGTTCACCCGATTGGTCAGCAGGATGATGTAGATGTCGTTGGCGGGGTCGATCCAGATCGACGTGCCGGTGAATCCGGTGTGGCCGAAGGCGGGGGTCCGCATCCGACGGCCGGCGGAGTTGGTGCCGTTGGGCGTCTCCCACCCCAGGGCGCGGTGCGAGAAGATGGAGTCCTGCACCCGGGTGAATTCCGCCACGGTCTGCGGCCGGACAATCCGTGCGCCGCCGAGGGCGCCGCCGTTGAGGAGGGCCTGGGCAAGCCGCGAGAGGTCCGCGGCCGTGCTGAAGAG
>CAYXQS010000146.1:0-5397 GCA_964466515.1 uncultured Gemmatimonas sp.
AGGAACGACTCGGCGAGGAGCGGGATGTCCTCGCGCCGGTCACGCAGCGGCGGGAGGTGCAGCGCGATGACGTTGAGTCGGTAGAAGAGGTCGCGCCGGAAACTGCCGCGCTTGATCTCCTCCTCCAGGTCGCGGTTGGTCGCGGCGAGGATGCGGGTGTCGATGGGAATCGCCTCGGTGGCACCCACCGGGATCACCTCGCGGTGCTGGAGCACGCGGAGGAGCTTCACCTGCGTGGCCGGCGTGGTCTCGCCAATCTCGTCGAGGAAGAAGGTGCCGCCGGCGGCGGCGGTGAAGAGGCCTTCCTTGTCCTTCACCGCGCCGGTGAACGAGCCCCGCACGTGGCCGAAGAGCTCGCTCTCGAGCAGTCCTTCCGGGAGCGCACCGCAGTTGATGCTGAGAAACGCCGCGTCCTTCCGGAGCGAGAGGTCGTGGATGTACCGTGCGACGACCTCCTTGCCCGTACCCGACTCCCCGGTGATGAGCACCGTGGACTCCGTGTGCGCGACCGCCTCGGCGAGACTGAGCACGTCGAGCCAGGCGCGATGGTTGCCGATGGGCGCGCCGGCGCCGCGGCGCTCGCGGCGGCGGATCTCCTTCTTGAGCGTCGTGTTCTCCACGCGCAGCTCGCGGTGCTCGGCGGCGCGGCGGAGGATGGCGAGGAGTTCGTCGTTGCGGAACGGCTTCTGGATGTAGTAGAACGCGCCGGCATTCACCGCCTGCATCGCGGTCTGCAGCGTGGCCTGCGCCGTCATCACGATCACCGGGACCGCCGGGTCGTGCGCGCGCGCGGCGGCAAGCACCTCGACCCCGGTCACGCCGGGCATCCGGATGTCCGTGAGCACGATGTCGGGCGAGAGCTGCGGGATCATCTCCAGCGCGGCCTTCCCGCCGTGCGCGGCGTGTACGGCGAAGCCCTCGCCGCGCAGGAGGATGTCGAGGGTCTGCAGGATCCCCGATTCGTCATCCACGATGAGGACGCTCGGGCGGGCGTTGGGTGCGGTCACGGGGACACTCCGGCAGGGTCGGCGACGAGCGGAAGGAGGACGGTGAAGCGGGTGCCGGCGCCGTCGCTGTCGACGAGGATCACGCCGCGGTGCGCCTCGATGGCACGGTGCACGACCGCGAGGCCGAGTCCGCTGCCGCCCGGCTTGGTGGTGGCAAAGGGTTCGAAGAGACGGTCCTGCACCTCGGCGGGGATCCCGGCGCCCTGGTCGCGCACCTCGAGCGCGACGGCCTCGCCGCGAAAGGGCAGCCCCGACGGCTGCTCGGAGAGCGGGGCGCGCCGGAGCGAGACGGCGACGCTCCCGTGGGCGCTCGACGCCTGAAACGCGTTGAGCACGAGGTTGAAGATCGCGCGATGTACCAGATCCTCGTCCCCCTCGATGATCGTCGGCCCGTCCGGAAGGTCGACGGTGAGGGCGATGTCGGCGCCGCGGTCCGGGTGCGTCCCGGCGAGCGTCGTCGCCCCGCGGACGACCTCGCGCAGGTCCATCCGTTCGCGGCGCGCCGCCTGCACGCGTGCGAAGTCGAGGAACTCCGAGAGCAGCCGCGAGAGCCGGTCCGACTCGCGCACGATGAGGTCGCCCAGCGTGCGCTCGTCGTCGGTGGCGAGCGCGCGCCGGGAGATCTGCTCCACCGCACTGCGGATGCTCGCGAGCGGGTTCTTGATTTCGTGCGCGAGCGACGCGCTCAGCTCGGCGACGGCCTCGAGCCGCTGCGCGCGGAGCCGCAGCGCCTCGACGCGCTTTTGGTCGGAGATGTCCTGAAAGATCGCCGTCGTGGCGCCGCCGACCTGGCTCAGGTCGCCGCTGACGGCCGTGGTCGTGATCCCGAGCGGCACGACGCGCCCCTCGCGCTGCATCACGCCCTCCACGCGGTTGCGGGCCGGCCACGCGCTGTCGTGCTGGTCGACCGCGTCGGCAATGGCGGGCGCGATGGCACGGATGCGCTCGAGGACCGGCGTGCCGATCTGCGACTCGAGCGCGGTCCCGAGCAGCGCCGAGGCGGCCGGGTTGGCGTAGAGGAGACGCCCGCGGTCATCGACGGTGATGATGCCCGCGCGGATGGTCGCGAGGATGTCGGCCGCGCGCACCCGCATACTCGCGAGCTCGGCCTGCAGCAGTTCGCGCCCCTCGCCCGCCTCCTGCAGGCGCGCCGCGATGTAGCCGGTGCCCACCGCCACGACGGTGAAGACGACGAGTTGCATCACCAGCGCCACCGAGAGGTCGCCGCCGCTGACGAGGAAGGCATCGCCCACATAGAGCGCGCTCCCCAGCATCGCGAGGAGGAGCGAGCTGCCGATGGGCAACAGGAGGGCCGCCGCCGCGTTGACGAGGATGTACATCGCCGCAAACGCCGAATCGCCGCCACCCGTCAGGTGCACCACCGAGGTGATCAGCACCAGGTCGTGCGCGAACTGGGCGTAGAGGAACCCCGGCGAGGGCTGCCGGCGGTTGACCTCGGTGTGGACGAACGAGACCGCGGTGAGCGCCATCGAGCTTACGAAGGTCGTCGCCGCAATCAGGGTATAGATGGGGTCGGCGAACAGGGCAACGAGGAGCGCCCAGCCGAAGTTGGCGCTCGCCACCACGAGGCGCCCGGCGTATATCCATACGAGCAACCGCCGCGGCTCAAGGGCCGCGCGGAACCGCTCACTCGTTTCGCCGCCCAATAATGCCAAGAGTTTCTCCCTGCGTTGCATTTCGCAACGACTCCAACGTGACGACTATCGTGGCAATCTGCAACGGCTGGCCGCGGAATTGACCCCCCAATGACCGCCCGGGAGCTCTGGAACGAGGCCGGCCACCTCGCCGTGAACGCGCGCGTGGCAATCCCGCCCGCGGAACTGGCCATCAAGGCCACGCGCTCCGGCGGCCCGGGCGGGCAGCACGTGAATACCTCGTCCACCCGGGTGGAGGTCGCCTGGGATGCGCGGCACTCCCCGTCGTTGTCCGACGCGGATCGCGCGCGCCTCGAGACCAGGCTCGCCTCACGGCTCGACTCGCGCGGCGTCCTCCGGATTGCCGCGGCCGACACGCGCAGCCAGGCACAGAACCGTGCGCTCGCGCTGGAGCGGCTCGCGCGGATGGTCCGCGACGCGCTCGTGGTCCCGCGCGTGCGGCGCGCCACGAAGCCCACGCGCGCCTCCAAGGAGAAGCGCATCGAAACGAAGAAGCGGCGGTCCTCCACGAAGAAGGACCGCCGCTCCCCGCGCGCGCACGACGACTAGCGCGTCACGGCAGGCCCGGCCGCCCCGGACGGATCGTCACGCCAAGCACAACGGTCAGGAGATCCGCACGCGTGCGGCGCGGCGTGAGGATGATGTCGCCGGTGATCCCGTCCTCGGTGATGTCGCCCGGCGTGAGATAGCTGACCTCCTTGCCATTCCACGTGTAGCGCGCACCGAGTTCAATCATCGTCGACCCGCGGCCAGCCGGGATGTAGATCCCCGCGAGCGCGATCTTCGAGAAGGCGTTGTCCGACGAGTTGTTCGAGCTCGCGAACGATTCGTCCGCGCTGTTGCTCCCCGACACCGACGACGTCGTGGAGAAGCTGGAGAAGCCGATCATCCCGCCGAGGTATGGGCGGATGGTCGGGCCCGGCGTGCCCAACTGCGCGCCGATGTTGCCGCCGAAGATGGCGTTGGTGGTCGTGACATCGACCTTGATCAGGCCGAGGGCGCCGCCGCCGAGCGGGACGCGCCGCCGCTCGGAGCCGTAGACCATAAAGTCGAATCCGGCGCGGAGCCCGAGGATCGGCCCGATACCCCAGATCGCCCCGCCGCCGAGACCGCCGGCAACCTTCACGTTCTCGGCGAAGTCGCCCTGCGGGACGCCGACGTGGAGGCCCACCGGAAAACTGACGCCCTGCGCCCGCACGCTCCCCGCGACCAGCACGCCAAGCGCCATCGCACCGGCAACACACCGGATGATCCTCACGGCCGACGGGCCTCCGCTTGATGATGGGACATCATATTCGCCTCGAACTGCTGCTGTTGCCCGGGCGTGAGCAGCGCCTTGAACGCGGCGTGCTCGTCTGCCATCAGCTTGGCGAGCGCCGCCCGGAGCGCGGGGTCCTGCGGGTCCGTCGCCGCCTTGCGCAGCGAGTCCATTGCCGCGTGCTGCCGCGCCTGGATCTCGTTCACCTGCCGCACCTGCCCGGGCGTGAGGGAGATTCCCTTGAAGTGCTCGGCGAGTTCGCCGGTGAGCACGAGTGCCCGGAGCGCCTCGGGGAGCGCCACGGCGCTCTCCTCCACCCGATCGAACTCAATGGCGACGATCGAGATCACGAACTCCACCTGCGCCTGCCGCTGCACCACGCGCGTCGCCGTCCTGTAGCCGTCAAAGTCCCGGTAATCGCTGAAGACGGAGATGTTCTCGGTGCGTCCCATCGGCCCGTCGAGGGTCGTCGCGCCGCCGGCGCTAAGCCCGGTCTCGACGTCGAAGTACTCGTAGACGATGTCGCCGCTCGGGCGCGTGAGCTTCACCTTCCAGCTCCGGCGGCCCTCGAAGGTCTCTTCCCCCACGGTCTCGAGGCTCGTGAACCTGGTGAGATCGTGGAGGTCGCCGAAGAAATCGGCCTGCGTGGCAATCTGCTCCGCCTGCGGGCCGACAATGAGCATCGCCGGCTGGCCCGGCTGCGAGGCCCACGCGTTCGCGCCATCGAAGCCCTGCAGCACTTCGCCCATCGGGCCGAGGGAGGTGCGGAAGAGATACTTGTTGGGACGGACCTTGAGAATCTCGAGCGGCGCGTCGATGCCCGCGGCCGCGAAGGTAAAGCGCCCCATCAGCCGCATCGACTGGTGGGCGTCGAGCGCCGCGCGCCCGCCGACGAGCGAGTCGTGCCGCGCCGCAAGTGCCTCGGCCGTGGGGAGTGACTGCGCGCCGAGATGCTGCGCAGGGGCCGTGGCGAGGAGTGCGACACCCAGGGCAATGCCGCGTGACAAGGGACGGTAATGCACGAAGGAAAGCCTCAGGGAGTGGTGGGGGCTTGGGCGGGGGGTGACGCGGCGGGAAGTCCCGCCTGGAGCGCGAGCGCGATGCGTTCCTGATTCGACGCACGTCCTCCTACGACCACGGCGGCCAGATTGTTCTGCGTGATGACAAGAAACGGCAGCGCGTAGGGCGCCGCCGCGCCGCGCGGCGCCCCGGTGAAGGTCTCCAGGCTGTCGGTCACGCGGCGGCGCGCGGCGCTGTCCGCGTAGATCCAGACGTGCACCTCGCCGCCGCCGGCGAGATACAGCAGCCGGGGCGCGTGCATCCACTCCGGCCCCGGTGGCGCGTCGGGGACCGGGCGCGGCGCCACGCCGGCGCGCAGCAGTCGCTCGACCACCTGCGGCTCGGTCCAGAGTCCCGTGTTAACGATCGTCGCGGCACGGGCGGTGGTGGATTCGGC
>CAYXQS010000147.1:0-5371 GCA_964466515.1 uncultured Gemmatimonas sp.
CGGCCAAGCTGCTGGTGATGGAGAGCCGCGGCCACATCCGGCCGCCCAAGCGCTACCTGAACAACGTGGGGCAGCTCGTGGAGGGGGCGCCGTACTCCGAGCGCGACATCCGCGTGCCGCGCGAGCTGCGGACGCACGATGCGCGGGGCGACTTCCCCATCGTCATCAAGCAGTACAACGGCCTGAACGAGATCGTCCTCGACCACCACCCGCTCGATGTCATCGGCTGGGACGGCCAGTTCTATCCCTGGGCGTTCAACATCCACGACTTCGAGCCGATCGTCGGCAAGGTCCACCAGCCGCCGCCGGTCCACCAGACCTTCCAGGGCGACGGGTTCGTCATCTGCTCGTTCTGCCCGCGGCCGTACGACTTTCACCCGCAGTCCATCCCCGCGCCGTACAACCACTCCAACGTGGACTCCGACGAGGTGCTGTTCTACGCGTCGAGCGAGTTTATGAGCCGCAAGGGAATCGAGTACGGGTCCATCACGCATCATCCCGACGGGATCCCGCACGGCCCGCATCCGGGCCGCTACGAGGGCAGCATCGGGCAGACGCACACCAACGAGCTCGCGGTGATGATGGACTCGTTCCGTCCGCTCAAGGTGGCCAAGGCGATCCTGCCCTACGAGGACCCCAAGTATATGTTCAGTTGGATCGAGGCCTCGTCGGGCGGCGAGGGGTTCTCGCCGCCGACGAGCTGACGCAGGGTGCGCGTCGCCCTCGGCGAACTCGAACCGCACATCCGCCAGCGCTGGATGAACACGCTGGTCGCGCCGCGGCCGATTGCGTTCGTGAGCTCGTTGAGCGGCAGTGGCGTCGGCAACCTCGCGCCGTTCAGCTTCTTCGCGCTGGGCGGCGGCAATCCGCAGTCCATTGCCTTCTGCCCGATCACCGACCGCCACGGCGTCCCCAAGGACACGCTGCGGAACGTGATGGACACCGGCGAGTTCGTCGTGAACGTCGTCTCGCGCGCGATGGCCGAGCGCGTGAACCAGGCCTCGGCGCCGTATCCGCCGGCGGTGGATGAGTTCGACGCCACGGGCTTCACGCGCGTGCCGTCGGAACTGGTGCGGCCCCCGCGCGTGGCCGAGGCGCCGGCCGCGTTCGAGTGCCGCGTCTTCACCATCGTGCCGCACGGCACGGGCCCCTTCGCGGCCAACTGGGTGATTGGTGAGGTCCTGCTGCTGCACGTGGACGATGCCGTGATGGGCGCCGACGGCCTTCCGGACACGGCCAAGGTGAATCCGGTTGCGCGGATGGGCCGCCAGGAGTGGGCGGAGGTCTCCGCGGCGAATATGTTTTCCCTTGAGCGGCCGACCGTCCCCGAATGAGTCGGCGTCTTCCTTTCCCTGCACTGGAGCGTGCTATGCTGCGTGGTCGCGTGTTGGCTCTCGGACTCCTCGTCGTTGCCGTCTCGGCATTTACCGCAGCGGTCCGCCACGATCTCACGGGGCGCTGGGTCCTCGCCGTGGTCACCGAGAACGGGACGGGTACGCCCGCGCTCGAACTCAAGCAGGAGGGCGAGAAGCTCACGGGGACCTACGTCTCCAACGCGATGGGGAGCCGCACGCTCGAAGGCACCGTGCGCGGCGACACGATGCGCTTTGTGCTCTCGTCCACCGGGCAGGGCGAGGGCATCGTGCTCACCTACGTGGCGCACATCGTCACCGCGGACTCGCTCAACGGCTACGTGGATTTCGGCGGGATGGGCGAGGCCACGCTCACCGGTCGCCGCGTCAAGCCTTAGGCGCTACGGCGCTGCCTCCGGCGCCTCGCACTCCCAGGCGGCGGCGTCCGCCGCATAGCCGATCCGCGGCAGGATCTGCTCGGCCGCGAGCACGATGCCCCAGAACACGACAATGAGCGCGAGCAGGTGCGCCGCGGCCACGCGCACGCGCCAGGACCACGCGGCCGCCCATCCGCCGGCGATGAGCACGGTGGCGACGACGCCGAGGTAGAGCCAGAGCATTCCGCCGCACGCGCGGACGTAGGGCCACTGCGAGGCGGCCACGCCAACGCCCGCGGCGAGCAGGGCGCGGACCCACACGCCGAGCTTCTGCGCCAGGGGCGAGGGCTCCGGGTGGCGTGGGATGGCCGCCATTCCACTGAGCGGTCGGCCTGCCTCGCCCGGGCGCGTTGCGCCCGGCGGCTGGGCGGCATCGTCGCCGCGCGGCGTGGGGGCTCCGCCCGGCAACTGGCGCAGCAAGCGGTCCACCTCACGTGCGAACGTGTCCTTGCGAGTCCGTCGGGGCGGGTCCGTGGGCATACCCTCGAACCTCCCGGGCGCGGAGAGCGGCGTCAAGGCGTGTGCGGGCGCAAACCGCCGTGACGTTCGCGCGGGTGGTTCGTCTGGGACGTCCTGTTGGGACGCGTGGCTCAGCCGTCCGAATGCACGGCCACGTACGACTCCGCGAGATCGAGCGCGAGTTGGATGACCGCGCGGTCCGGCTGCGTGGCGGGGGTGATGGGCAGCTCCGCGAGCGTCACGCCCGAGCCGTCGGTGCCCGCGACCCCGGTTGCTCCCGTCGGCCCCACTGGCCCTTCCGATCCGCCCGCGTTCCATTGGAACGCCACGTGCGCCGGCGCGAGACAGTTCGTCGGCAACCCGGTGGCCTTGATTCGGTAGATCGTCCCGGAACCGGGCACGAAGCAGGCGTGCAGCGTGTCGGGGAGCGCGCCCTGGGCCGCGACGCTCGCGGTGCCCGCCGTCAGTACAAGGATGAATGCCGTCAGCGCGAGGGTCAGCAGGCGGTGCGGTGTCATATGGGACCTTGAATGGGTGCCCCTGGGCACCGTGTTATTGAGGGTGGGCGAATATCGAGTGCCCGGGCGTTCGCCACAAGGTGGCAGAGAAGCCGCGTCCCATATGAAAGCCGGTGTCAGTAACGCCCTGACGGTCGCGGGGTATCGGTTGCGCGGTACGTCGGCCGCCCGTCGTACCTGAACGCAGGACTTCTTTCAACGCCGAGGCCCCAATGCTCCGCCGACTCCTTTGTACGATCGCGCTGCTCGCACTCGCGTCCGCCCCGCTGCACGCCCAGATCCCCGTGCTCGACATTCGCCTCGGCGGGCACGCCGCAATGCCGAGTGGCGAGTTCGCGGACAGCTACGACGCCGGGTTCGGCGCCTATGGCCGCGTGGGCGTGCCGCTCGGGATCTTCAAGCTGATGGGCAGCGCGACCTGGAACCGCTTCAAGGCGGCGGACCCGCTGGTGGACGACCTGGACCTCTTCACCCTGCAGGCCGGACCGCACTTCTCGCCCGTCCCGCTACTCGACATCGGACTTGAAGGCGCCTACTTCAGCGAGACGGAGAGGTTTGGCCTGTCGCCGAACGTCTCGGTGGGGTTCCTCAAGCTGGAGGTGACAGCCTCATACAACACGACGCTCAACAGCCCCGCGACACGCTGGATGACCCTCGGCGTGGGATTCCGCTTCTAGCGCTCCTGTCGTGGGCGGCGGAGGCGCTTGATTACCGCCACGACGGCCACGAGGAGGCCGCCGGCGACAACACCGGTGGCGCCTTGCAGGAGGAGCCGCACCGGGACGCCGAGCCAGGCGCCACCGGCCGCGGCTCCCTCGCTTCCCAGTTCCACGAGGTGTGCGATGGGCGCGATGCCGTGCGCAATGATGCTTCCGCCGATGAGGAACATCGCCGCCGTGCCGACGATGCCCAGCGTCCGCATCAGGTACGGCGCGCCGGCGATGATCCAGGAGCCGAGGCTCCGGGCGGACGCGGCGAAGGCGTCGGTCCCGGGCGTTGCGAGGAGCCGGAGCCCGAGGTCGTCGAGCTTCACGATGGCCGCAACGAGGCCATAGACGAGGACGGTGACGCCGAGGCCGACCAACGCGAGCGCGAGGATCCGCTGCGGCATCGGCGCGGTGGCCATGGTCCCGAGCGCAATCACCACAATCTCGGCCGAGAGGATGAAGTCGGTGCGAATGGCGCCCTTGATTCGGTGGCGCTCGAGCGCGACGAGGTCGATCTCGGGATCCGCGAGGGCTTCGAGCCGCGCACTGCGTCCGGCGGATCCGTGTTGGCCGTGGAAGAGTTTCTCGAAGACCTTCTCGAATCCCTCGTAGCAAAGATACGCGCCGCCGACCATCAGCAGCGGAAGGACGAGCGTCGGCGCGAATGCGCTGATGAGCAGCGCCGCGGGCACGAGCATCACCTTGTTGACGAGCGAGCCCTTGGCCACCGCCCACACGACGGGGAGCTCGCGGTCCGCCTTGAAGCCGAGCACCTGCTCGGCGTTGAGCGCGAGATCGTCGCCCACCACGCCGCTCGTCTTCGACACGGCCACCTTGCTCAGGGTGGCGACGTCATCGAGCAGGGTGGAGATGTCGTCGAGGAGGGCGAGGAGATTGGCGGCGGCCATCGGGGAAGTATCTCGCCGCGATCCCCTGTACGCCATCCGCGCTTGCGCGTGCACCGCCGGGGCGCAGACTTTACCGCCGAGTTGCCCCCGATGCCCTCACCCGACCCGCGGATGCCCCTGCGCCTCGCGCTCTTCAGTCTCCTCGTTCCTGACTACGACGAGGCCATTGCGTACTACCGTGACGTCCTCGGCTTCGCGCTGGTGGAGGACACGCCGCTCGACGGTGGCAAGCGCTGGGTGCGTCTGCGTCCGGGCGAGGGCGGGGCCGAACTGCTGCTCGCGCGCGCGTCCAATGAGGCCCAGCGCGCGCGGATCGGCGATCAGCACGGCGGGCGGGTGGGGTTCTTCCTGCACACGGCGGACTTTCCGCGCGACCACGCCCGGATGGTCGCCGCCGGGGTCACGTTCGTCGAGCAGCCGCGGCACGAGGCGTATGGCCGCGTCGCGGTGTTCGAGGACCGCTACGGCAACCGGTGGGATCTCGTGGAGCGGGGATGAGGGACCTGGCCGCGTGCGTCCTCCTGCTCGGTGCGTCGGCGCTCGTCGCCGTGGGGATCGATCCGGAGACCGGCGCCAGCACCGTGCTGAAGTTCCTCCGGGCGCATTGACCGCGCGCGGCGGCCGAACCCCTGACACCGGCGACGCCCCAGGACCGTAGGTCGGCAGGGACCGCCACACTGCAGGAACCGCCGTGTGTGCAGTGCGATACATCCCCGGTCGGCGCACCGACACGCAAGCACGTGCCCTATTTAGATTGTTGGACCACCATCACGGTACCTACACTTGTCCAGCTTCCGTCACACCGCCCTACTCGCGCTCGTCCTGCTTGCCGCCTGCGGCGGTGATGCGGCCCCCGAGGCCACAGCGACCGAGGCGT
Organism: uncultured Gemmatimonas sp.; assembly: GCA_964466515.1. Taxonomy (GTDB): domain Bacteria; phylum Gemmatimonadota; class Gemmatimonadetes; order Gemmatimonadales; family Gemmatimonadaceae; genus Pseudogemmatithrix. The sequence continues at coordinate 5,259 of CAYXQS010000147.1, forward strand.
CCGCCGCCTCCCGCGCGCTCCTCCTGACCGCCGCCGACGTCACCGAGGTCATCGTCGGCGACGTCACGACCGGCGTCGTCATTTCCGGCTCGCTCGTCCCGGTCACCACGGTG
>CAYXQS010000148.1:0-5346 GCA_964466515.1 uncultured Gemmatimonas sp.
GGCGCGCCTGCCCACGTTGTGGTATACTTCACCTATGACGACACGCGCGACAGCGTCGCGGACGCGGGCGTCGTGCAGGTCGACTTCACGTACGACCGGCTCGGGCGCCTCCGCAGCCAGGCCGTGGGGGGGACGTCGTTCAGCGAGGTGTGGAGCTACGACCTGGAGGACCGCCCGATCGCGCGCACCGGCAGTATGGCCGAGACGATCGAGTATGACATCCGCGGCAGGCGCACGCGGGTGGACGGCGCGCTGCAGTACGGCGGCGGCCCGGCGATCGTGCTGACGGCGGCCTACGACGGCCTCGGGCACCTCGTGGCGACGGGCACCACGGGCGACGCGCTCCACACGAGCGACGAGTTCGCGGTGGACGGCTTCGGCAACGCCATCCGGCAGTACCGGAACCGCGGGCAGGCGCTCAGCGTGCCCGAGACCGCCGAGGCGTTGACCTTCTCGCAGGGCCGCCTCGCCACCTCCACCGGCATTGCGTACCCCGACGACCCCGAGCGCGAGGGGCCGCTGGGCGGGCCGCCCGTGCAGGCCTACGACGCGCTCGCGCTGACCTACGACGCGGCGGGGAGCGTGACGTACCAGACGTCGCTGCACTACGTGTGGGACACGGTCTCGACCTTCGCGCTGGCCACGGGCGGGTTCCGGTTCACGTGGACGTTCCACGACGCGGACGGCAGGCCGCGGTTCCTGCAGGGGCGTTCACGCGGCGACACGACCGCCGCCAGCACGGACTACCACGAGTACTGGTACGACGCGCTGGGGCGGCGGGTGCTGGCGCGCGAGTACGCGGACTCGATCGGCGGCGCGGGCACGCTGACGCGCTTCGCGTGGGACGGGGACCAGTTGCTGCGAGAAGGGCGCGCGGCCGCCGGTGCCTATGCCTCCGGTCTTGATGGGACTGGAACGGGTGCCTGGTACGGCACCCGGCGCTATACGCAGACGGGGGCGATCGACGTGCCGCTGGTGCTGTGGCTGAACGCCGACCCGCGCGTGGTGGTGCGGAACTGGCGGGGCTCGGCGGCGGGGGGCATCGTGGTGGCCACCAACGCGACGGACACGCTGGTCTATCCCGCGGCGGCACTGGACGTGCAGTTCGCGCCGGACGCGCGGCTCAGTGCGCCGCCGCCGAACGCGTGGCTGGGCAGCCTGCTCGGCGAGCAGGCGGACGCCTCGGGCCTGCTGTATCGCCGGAACCGGTACTACGACCCCGCGACGGGGCGGTTCACGCAGGAGGACCCGATCGGGCTGACCGGCGGGATGAACCTTTACGGTTATGGAGATGGGGATCCGGTAAACAACAGCGACCCGTTCGGGCTTTGCGTCCTCTGGATCAAGTGGTGCCCACCGCGCGACGCGCACTACGGCCGCAATAAGCACAACGTGAACCTACCCCCAACCCTGGCACAGATGCAGGAGTCGGTGAGAGAAAACAATAGCGGCTGGACACTGAGCCCGGATGATGAGTCTACGTTTCACCGCCAAGGACCCGGCAACGAGGAGAATATGAAGTTCGTGAATCGCGATGGCCGTGAGGCGATCTATCGGCCTTCAACGGGAGAGATAGTCAATGACGCGCTGAACGGCGGAACGTACAATTTTTGCCTATTCAAACTTTGCCACGGCGTGCTCGATGTACTGCCCTACTGGCTCTGGGGGAATTCTCCGGACGATCCAACCACTGCATATCATCGTACAGTCGGCGTGCATACTGAGAATACTTGGGAGAATGTCAACAAATGGTTATCATCTGTCCAAGCTGCAGGTGTTCCCGTGACCGTGAGGCGCTGATGAGAATACGCGTTTTATATAGACATATTGCCGTTCGAGCGTTTCATACAGCAGTCGTGTTTGTTCTTATGCTTGGCGGCGGCGGTTGCGTCCCGTATCGAGTTGTGCATCTGGAGTACTCAGAGCCCAAGGTTGCGCTCAGCGACGGCCTTGAGGCGTCGCTACTGCTTAGCCCTCCGCCAGGAAGCCGCGATGGCAGCCCGGCAGCCGCAAAGCCGTACTCGCTCTTGGCCGTCATCACGGCGAGTGGAGGGCTCGGGCCGAGAACGCGCTTGGACTCTGTCGCTCTGTTCGGCCTAGCGGACTCCAGTCGGCGGCCGATAGCTCTCCGACAGGACTCTTCGGACCTTACCGAGCAAGGGAAGCGACTGTTCTTCACGCATCAGGTGCCGCTCCCGTACCAAGATTACCGCGTGGAGGGAATAATTTCGGTGGAGCGAGTAGGAAGCGTGACAACGTATCCGTTCAGCGCGATGTTCACTCGCGCGCGCCGGACAACGTGGGGTTATTGGCCCTGGAGTATCCTGCTCAGTCCGTAGCGCGAGCGACCTTGCCCTCGAGTTAGGCCATCGCCATTTGGGGATGTGAGCGTATTGGGCGATCGTGATGACGGCGGTGTACGACGGCCTCGGGCCTTGTGGCGACGTGCTCCACACGAGTGACGTGCCTGAGACCGCGACATCGTTCACGTTTTCGCAGGGCCGTCTCGCCCACTCCACCGGCATTCCGCAGCCTGACGATCCCGAGCGCGAGGGGCCGGGGGGCGGGCCGCCGGTGCAGGAGTATGATGCCCTGGAGCTTGTCTACGACGCGGCGGGAAACGTGAAGTACCAGGCGTCGCTGCACTACGCGTGGAGCCAACCCCACGGGTTCAGTCTCGCGACCGGGAACTTCAAGTTCACGTGGACGTTCCACGACGCGAACGGCAAGCCGCGCTACCTGCAGGTGCGTGCGCGCGGCGATACGACCGCCGCAACGACGGACTACAACGAGTACTGGTACGACGCGCTCGGACGCCGCGTGCTGGCGCGCGAGTACTCCGATTCCACGAGCGGGGCGGGCACGATCACGCGCTTTGCGTGGGACGGGGACCAGCTGCTGCGGGAGTCGCGGGCGGCCGGCGGCCCCTTCAGCGGGGGACTGGACGGCACGGGCACCGGCCCGTGGCACGGGACGCGGCGCTATACCCAGACCGGCGTGATCGACTCGCCGCTGGTCCTCTGGGTCGACAACGTGCCGCGGGTCGTGGTGCGGAACTGGCGGGGGTCGGCGGCGGGGGGCATTCTGGTGGCGACGGGCACGGCCGACACCCTGGTGTATCCGGCAGTGTCGCTCGACGTGCAGCTCGCGCCGGACGCGCTACTGACTGCGGTGGCGCCGAACGCGTGGCTGGGGAGCCTGATCAGCGAGCAGGCGGACGCGTCGGGGCTGTACCGGCGGAACCGGTACTACGATCCGGCGACGGGGCGGTTCACGCAGGAGGACCCGATCGGCTTGGCCGGCGGGATGAACCTCTACGGCTACGGCGCCGGCGATCCGATAAACAATTCGGATCCGTTCGGGCTCTGCCCCTACGAGGGCGAGAAGCGGACCAGCGACGTCGAGTCGTGCGCTGATGGTCAGAAGAAGGAGGTCTTCCGAACAATTGCCGCTGACGGCGGCAGCGAAGGCAAGGAGACCATAGATGCATTCGTAAGTCAGAATCTTGGCTTCGAGCTTAGCCAAGGGCAGTTCTCCTGCGCGGGGAGTACTGTAGATGCGTGCCTCGCGGGCGGTACTACGGTCCGAGTGAATGTGGCCGGACGCTCCCTCGGAGCCATCGCCGCGGATGTTGTACACGAAGGAGGAGGACACGCCACCGAGTCAGTCGGCATACCAGCAGGTCGAGCCGAGATTCGTGCTTGGGACAAGGCGTTGAACTTCTACGGTCGGCTGCCTGGAGGTATGCGCGTCGATACGGAGTACAACAGTGCGCTCTCAGTTCGTTCATCCAATCGCGGCGCGTTTGAGGCCTACTTCTGCAGCCGCTATCCGGGGCCCTGTCCATGACTCTCTCAAAGCGTGATGATTGTTGGCTTGGCGTGATCGCGCCTGCGATGCTGTCGATCGTGCTGTTGGGGTGCGCTTCGGTTCGCACGACCCATACCGAAGGCGCTTCGGTGCGCGAGCTTCTCCGCGTCGAGCTGCTCAGGCGCTATTCCCTCGGACAGGTCGATACTTCAGCAATTGAGATTAGCCGTGCGCGCTCACGCGTGGTCCCAGAGCTATCCTACGCGATTGGCGAGTACTCGCCACCAGGATACTCGTGGGCGCGTCGTTCCGCCGTACTCGCGCGCTACGGAACGGGAATGCACTGGCGCGTTGATGAGGACGCTGGCTGGAGCGCGCTGGCACGGAAGTGGTCGCCGTCGTCAATCGATGAGTTCAGAAGTGTCTGCTTCGAGGTTGCTGAATTCTCGAGCCCGGCTTGGTATCCCAGATCCTCGCCTGTAGTGGTCTCAGACTCAGCGGCGCTTCTCTCTCCGGTTGTCGTCGGTCGCGGCACGAGTGGTTTTGCACGAGTTGTTCTCCCGCGCTATGCCCCGGATCCCGCTGAGGGCAACGGTCGCGGTACGTGGCATTTCTGGTTGCTGGAGCCAGGACTAGCCGTCTCGATCGCTTGTCGATGGCAGTCGCAAGGCCCGTCCCTGATGCGAGCGGACTCTGTCGCGGGGGTCGGCCTGCTGAAGATTCAGCATTAGAGGCGGAGCCTAACCAGCACGTTGAGCTGCGGCCGTTGGTGGCCGTCAGCTCCAACGCCGGTTGGGCTTCCTCGATCCGCGCGCACGCAACGTGCGCTCCCGATTCGTCTGCGGCGCGCCTGCCCACGTTGTGGTATACTTCACCTATGACGACACGCGCGACAGCGTCGCGGACGCGGGCGTCGTGCAGGTCGACTTCACGTACGACCGGCTCGGGCGCCTCCGCAGCCAGGCCGTGGGGGGGACGTCGTTCAGCGAGGTGTGGAGCTACGACCTGGAGGACCGCCCGATCGCGCGCACCGGCAGTATGGCCGAGACGATCGAGTATGACATCCGCGGCAGGCGCACGCGGGTGGACGGCGCGCTGCAGTACGGCGGCGGCCCGGCGATCGTGCTGACGGCGGCCTACGACGGCCTCGGGCACCTCGTGGCGACGGGCACCACGGGCGACGCGCTCCACACGAGCGACGAGTTCGCGGTGGACGGCTTCGGCAACGCCATCCGGCAGTACCGGAACCGCGGGCAGGCGCTCAGCGTGCCCGAGACCGCCGAGGCGTTGACCTTCTCGCAGGGCCGCCTCGCCACCTCCACCGGCATTGCGTACCCCGACGACCCCGAGCGCGAGGGGCCGCTGGGCGGGCCGCCCGTGCAGGCCTACGACGCGCTCGCGCTGACCTACGACGCGGCGGGGAGCGTGACGTACCAGACGTCGCTGCACTACGTGTGGGACACGGTCTCGACCTTCGCGCTGGCCACGGGCGGGTTCCGGTTCACGTGGACGTTCCACGACGCGGACGGCAGGCCG
>CAYXQS010000149.1:0-5337 GCA_964466515.1 uncultured Gemmatimonas sp.
GCCGCCGCAGACCACCTCGACCTTGAGCTGCTTGATCGTGTCGTCGTTGAGGATCGCGCCGAGCGCGCAGGGGGCAAAGAGATCCGCCTTGGTCGAGTAGATCTCGTCGCCGCTCACGGCCTTGGCCCCCGTCTCGTCCACGACGTTCTTCACGCGCTCCGCGCGGATGTCGGTGACGATGAGCTTGGCGCCCGCGGCGTGCAGCTCGCGGCAGAGGTAGGTGCCCACGTTGCCGAGGCCCTGCACGGTGATGGTCTTCCCCGCGAGCGAGGAAGAGCCCCACTTCTGCTTGGCCGATGCCTCGATGGCGCGGAACACGCCGTGCGCGGTCACCGGCGACGGGTCGCCCGACCTGTTGGCGAGGCCGGCCACGTAGTCCGTCTCCATATGGACAAAGTCCATATCGGCCGTGCTGGTCCCCACGTCCTCGGCGGTCACGTAGCGCCCGCCGAGCGTCTCAACAAAGCGGCCGTGCGCCCGGAAGATCATCTCGCGACTGGTGGTGCGGTTGTCGCCGAGGATGACCGCCTTGCCGCCGCCGAGGTTGAGGCCGGCGACCGCGTTCTTGTACGTCATCCCGCGCGCGAGGCGCAGCGCGTCGATGACCGCTTCCTCGTCGGAGGCGTAGTTCCAGAAGCGCGTCCCGCCGAGGGCAGGGCCGAGGGTGGTGTCGTGGATGGCGATGATGCCGCGGTAGCCCGCGCTCTCGTCGTTGCAGATGACGAGCTGTTCGTGGCCGAGTTCGGCGATGGTATCAAATAACTTCATCTGGGATATGAGATGGGAGTGGGAAGATGGAAGGGTACTGCAACGACTCAGCCCTGTCGTGCCGACACGGCCCGTCCGATCACGATCCGCTGCACCTCCGAGGTCCCTTCATAGATCTCCGTGACCTTGGCGTCACGGAAGTAGCGTTCCACGGGATAGTCCTTCACGTAGCCGTAGCCGCCGAAGACCTGGATCGCGTTGGTCGTGACCCACATCGCCGTCTCGCTGGCAAAGAGCTTGCACATCGAGACCTCGGCGGCCACCGTGGCGCCGCGGTCCTTCGCGGCGGCGGTGGCGTGCAGCAACGCACGCGCCGCGGCAATCCGGGTCGCCATATCCGCCAGCTTGAACTGCACGCCCTGGAACTCGGCAATGGGGCGGCCGAACTGCCTGCGCTCGTTGGCGTAGGCGGCCGCGGCCTCAAACGCCGCGCGCGCAATGCCGATGGCCTGCGCCGCGATGCCAAGCCGGCCGTGCTCGAGCGATCGCATCGCGTAGATAAAGCCCATCCCTTCCTCGCCGAGCATCCGGTCGCCCGGCACGCGCATCCCGTCGAAGGTGAGCTGCACCGTGGGCGAGGCGCGGAGCCCCATCTTGTCCTCCTTCTTCCCCACCGTGAACCCCGGGAGGTCGGGCGTGAGGATGAAGGCGGAGATCCCCTTCGACCGACGCCGGTCATCGGGCGAGTCGGTGCGCACCATCGCGATGACCACGCCGGCGTGCGTCCCGCTGGTGATCCAGGACTTGCTGCCGGTGATGACCCAGTCGTCCCCGTCGCGCACGGCCTGGCAGCGGATCGCCGACGCGTCCGAGCCGGCGTCGGCCTCCGAGAGCGCGAAGGCGCCCAGGAGCTCGCCGCGCGCCAGCGGCGCGAGGAAGCGCCGCTTCTGCGCCTCGGTGCCGTAGGTGTTGAGCATCTGCGTCGGCAGCGAGTTGTGGACCGACATCAGCACCGCCGTCGACGCATCGGCCGCGGCAATCTCCTCGAGCGCGAGCAGATAGGTGCGCAGCTCCAGGCCGAGTCCGTCGTATTCCGTGGGTAGCATCATCCCGAGGAAGCCGAGCTCCCCGAGCCTGGGGACCAGCGAGGGCTCGAAGTGCGCGTCGCGGTCCCACTGTGCGGCGTTGGGGCGCAGGACCTCGTTGGCGAAGCGTCGCGCGGTCTCGATGATCGCCGCCTGTTCCTCGCTGAGTTCCCGGAGATCCGTCATCGGGCTCACGGCTTGGCGTAGGAGTAGAAGCCCTGGCCCGACTTGCGTCCGAGGCGGCCGGCGGCGACGTGCTCCTTGAGGAGCGGGCACGGGAGATACTTGGGATCCTCGAACCCGTCGTACAGCACCTCGAGGATCGCCACGCAGGTGTCGAGGCCGATGAGGTCGGCGAGCGTCAGCGGGCCCATCGGGTGATTCATCCCCAGCGTCATCACCTGGTCCACCGCCTCGGCCGTGCCCACGCCTTCCATCACCGCGTAGCAGGCCTCGTTGATCATCGGCATCAGGATGCGGTTGGCAATGAAGCCCGGCGCATCGTTGGCCTCGACCGGCGTCTTGCCCAGCGCCCGGGAGAGCGCGACGACCTTGGCATTGGTGGCGTCGGAGGTGGTGCGGCCCCGGATGACCTCGACGAGCTGCATCACCGGCACCGGATTCATAAAGTGCATCCCGATCACCTGTCCGGGGCGCTTGGTGACGGCGGCGATCTCCGTGATGGAGATCGAGCTGGTGTTGGTGGCGAGGATGGCGTCGGGGTCGGCGAGGCGGTCGAGGTCGCGGAAGATCTGGAACTTGAGTTCCTTCCGCTCCGTGGCGGCCTCAACGATGATGGTCGCGTCGGCCACCGCGTCGAGCGAGGTACTCTGGCGCAGGCGCGCGAGGGCGGCGTCGCGGTCGGCGGCGGTGAGCGCCCCCTTCCTGACCTGACGCTCCAGGTTCCTTTCGATGGTCGCGCGGGCCTTGGCGAGCGCCTCGGCAGAGACGTCGATCAGCGTGACGTCAAATCCGCTCGTGGCGCACACGTGGGCGATGCCGTTGCCCATCTGGCCGGCGCCGACGACGGCAAATCGTTCTGTCATCCCTCAAAAGTAACCACCCGGCGGGACCAGTGCCGTGGCCCGCCACACGCCCTAGACCCGCTCGACGCTCAGCGCGACGGCGTTCCCGCCGCCGAGGCAGAGCGTCGCCAGGCCGCTCCGCTTGTCCTGCGCCGCCAGGGCGTAGAGGAGCGTGGTCAGGATCCGCGCGCCGCTCGACCCAATCGGGTGCCCGAGCGCAATGGCGCCGCCGTTCACGTTGACGCGGTCCCAGTCCCAGCCGAGCCCGTCGCCGTCGGCGAGCGCCTGCGACGCAAAGGCCTCGTTGGCCTCGATGAGGTCGTAGTCGCCGATCGTGGCACCCGTCTTCTTCATCAGGTTGTTCACCGCAACGATGGGCGCGAAGAACAGATCCTGCGGATCGCCGCCGCCGGAGGCGTAACCGGTAATCCGCGCGAGAACCGGGAGGCCGTGCGCCTTGGCGTACGCTTCGGAGGCCACCACCAGCGCGGCACCGCCGTCGTTGAGTCCCGGGGCATTGCCGGCCGTGACCGTGAGCTCCTCGGCCTTCATATCCCTGGGCGCGTCCTTCGGGAACGCCGGCCGCAGCTTGGCGAGCGCGTCGAGTGACGTGTCCTTGCGCGGGGACTCGTCGGTGTCGACGGTGACCGGCTTCTTCCCGGCAATCTCCACCGGCGCGATCTCCGCCTTGAACCGCCCGCCTTCGATGGCGGCCACGGCCTTGTGGTGGGAGGCCAGCGCGAACCGGTCCTGCCGCTCGCGCGAGATCTTCGCCTTCTTCGCCGTATACTCGGCGTGGCCGCCCATATGGCGGTCGTAGAACGAGCACCACAGGCCGTCGTTAATCAACAGGTCGGCCATCGTCTGCGGGCCGAACCTGACGCCACTGCGCATTCCGCGCACGAGGTGCGGCGCATTGGACATTGATTCCATCCCGCCCGCCACGAGCAACTGCTCGTCGCCGGCGCGAATGGCCTGCGCGGCCAGCATCACGGCCTGCAGGCCCGAGCCGCAGACCTTGTTCACCGTGTACGCGGGAACGAGGTTCGGCACGCCGCCCTTGATGGCCGCCTGCCGCGCGGGGGCCTGGCCTACCCCGCCCTGCAGCACGTTGCCCATAATCACTTCGCCAATGTCGGCCGCGTCGATTTTCGCGCGCGAGACTGCGGCGCGGATGGCGTGCGCCCCGAGTTCGGGCGCAGTGAGCGGGGCCAGCCCGCCGAGGAAGCGGCCAATGGGCGTGCGGGCGGCGGCGATGATGACGGGGGTGCGGTCTGACATTCTGTATGATCCTTGAGGTCAGCGATAGCTACGAGAAGAATTAAAACCCACCGTCGCCCCAACCGCCGGCAGGAACGCCAGCGCATTGACCACGGCCCACCGCGCCGCGGTGCTCGAGCCGTGCAGGGTCCCCGGCGAGCCGCCGAGGGTGAGGTGCGCGACGGTCAACGCACCGGCAAATCCCACGCCCGTGCCGAGCAGGGTCGGCCCAAAGTCGCCCGTCTCGTCGGCGATGTTGCCCACCGCGTAGACGGCCCCTGCCGTGGCAAGGCCCGCGGCGAGGAACGCCGTGGTGCGGCTCACGCGGTCGCGCGTGCGGTCGTTCGAGATGTGCATCGCGTTGCTCAGCGACTCGCCGAGGTAGCGGCCGGCGAAAAAGCCGCCGATGCCGGCGTAGGTGCCGGCGAAGATTTCGCCCGTGACGCGACCGGCGCTGAGGGACGGACGCTGCTCCTGCGCGGCAAGCGGGGCCGCGGTCATCGCGATGACCGCCGCAGCCACCCTGAGCCGGATCACGGCTCGGCTCCGGCAACGGGCGTCAGCGCCCGCGTGCGGATCTCCTCGGCGACGCGCGCCACAAAGGCGTCCACGCCCATCACGTCCTGCTTCTTGCCCGCGCCGCGGATGCGGACGGCCACCTGCCCCGACTCCGCCTCGCGCTTGCCGAGCACCGCCATATAGGGAACCTTCATCATCTCGCCATCCCGGATCCGGTAGTTGAGCGTGTCGCTGCGGTCGTCACAGACAGCACGGACGCCCGCGGCCCGGAGTTTCGCCGTGACGTCCTGGGCATACCCGGTGACGTCGTCGGAGATCGGGAGCACCCGCACCTGCTCCGGCGACAGCCAGACCGGGAAGGCACCGGCGAAGTGCTCGATGAGGATGGCGATGAACCGCTCGAACGAGCCGCTCACGGCGCGGTGGATGACCACCGGACGGTGCGCCGCGTTGTCCTCGCCCGTGTACGAGAGGTCGAACCGCTCGGGCGCGTTGTAGTCGAGCTGAATGGTCCCGAGCTGCCAGGCCCGGCCAATCGAATCCATCACGTCGAAGTCGATCTTGGGGCCGTAGAAGGCGCCGTCCCCTGCCTTCAGCTCATAGGGCCGCCCGGTGGACTCGAGCGCCGCACGCAACGCCGCCTCGGCGCGGTCCCACAGCTCGTCCGACCCGATCCGCTGCTCCGGGCGCGTGGCAAACTTGAGCTTCGCCGTCAGGCCGAAGGTGTCGTAGTAGCCGAG
>CAYXQS010000150.1:0-5305 GCA_964466515.1 uncultured Gemmatimonas sp.
GTATCAACGTTCTCCGCATACCCCCCCGTGTTAGGAATCCTGCTTCACTACGCGACAGCAACGTCAACTCAAACGACTTTCCAGCAACTAGCAGGAATGCCGTGCGCCGACTCACGAGCACCAGCCAACCCTTCTGACTCGCTGTTCTTCCTGGTATTAAAGCTACGGATATGTGCCATACATACGTGCGGCACGTTACAACCCGCCGCTTGGGAGTGCAATAGGGCATCCAGCCTAGGCCGCATCGATACGGCGCGCTCGTCGGTCTTGATCGGCTCCCGATACGCGAGTCGCCCCCGCTGCACGGGCGCGCCCCAGGACGTTCGACCCTATATCCTCGCTAACCACAGTATCCACGGTCGCCGGAATCAACTCAGTCACCCTACGTTAGGCGCCACTTCCCCCTAAGCAGGCACTCGGAGTTGGACTTGGGACACGCCTGACCTTGCCATCGTGTCGGGTGTCGAGCGAGTACTTATTTCGCAGATTCACACGAGTAGGCTAGCGCCGTATCGCGCCGCGCCCCGGCCGAGCTCTGCTCGGCCGGGGCGCCCTTACACCGCATACCTCACACCTGCCGTTACTCGTCGTCCACCACCGCATCGAGGTCCGCCGGGATCTCCGGCATCTCGTCCTCGGTGTGGACCTTGGACGGCTCCGCCGGCTTCTCCTGCCCCGCCGGGATGTCCACCACGCCGAGCACGATGCGGCGGTGGATCGGATCCACCTCGAGGATGCGCACGTTCATCGCCATCCCCTCCCACGCCACGTCGGCCGAGCTGTTGACCTGGGTGCCCGTGAGGTTGAGGTGCGAGAGCGGCACGAAGCCCTCGATGTCGTTACGGAATGCGCTGCAATCGTATCTCGCCAACGCTCATCGAGATTCCCGTCGGATCAACCGCGCGTCGCTCGGGAAGGAACCGCAAAGCCTGGATCAACACCTCAGTCGAACGCACGGGCACCGAGTCCAGCACCCAAGACCCATCCGTCGCGGTGCGCGTGCTCAGGCCGTCCTCCCCAACCACGATCACCGTCGCGTCAGCGATCGGTTGACCCAACGGATCGAGCACCCGACCGCCGAGCCGTGTACGTTGGCGCGCAGGGCCAACAACCAGGTCACGGCGCACGATGCCGACTCCGGCCAGCGTGCCGGTGACCTGGCCGCTCGCGAGTCCCGCACCTTCGGCACGAAGGGAAAATTCGCCGCTGATATGCACGGCAGCTCCGCCACTACCACCTTCGATGCTTCCGTCCAGCGGCAGTCCGCACAACGTGAAGGATCCGTCCGCAGTCGTGGTCGCCTCGACCCGACGCACATCGCGTTCAGCAACACCGGCGGCCACGATCACGCGGGCCCACTCCGCCCGAACACCGACTCCTGCCCTCCGCGCACCAACAAGGTCGCGGACCTCACCAAGCAGGACGCCTTCACCGACCTCCATCGCCCGGCCACAGAGCTCACCAAACATCGTCGGTACCGATGGCGTAGCGAGCACCACGCCAGACGTGCCTTCGGTCGCGCGTACGCTCACGCTCGCTGTTACCGGCGTGACCCTCAAGAACGCCAGCGACCCATCGATCAGGGTCAACGTGCGCGGTCCCGTTGGCACATCGCGCAGCTCGAACTGACCGGACGCATCACTCGTTGCACTGAGCGACGAGCCGACGACACGCACCTCCGCGCCCGCCCACGGCCGCCCCGTTCGAAGCGAATCGAACACCACCCCGCGGACGATGGCCGTCGCTCGCGCTGCGTGAGGCTCCCCAAGCGTCAGGTCCACCTCTAGTCCGCGATCGGCTGCCGAGACCACGACGACACTGCGCGGCCCGACGGTGGCGCCGAGCGCCGCCGTTGCTCGCAGTGCGTTCTCAAGTGGAACGCCACAAGTGATCCAAAATCCATCCGCCGTGGTCGTGGCCTGCATCGTGCGCGTCTCCCACGTGCGCTGCCATTCCGCGACCCACCGATAGTCCTGATCCCACTCGACTTCCACCCGAGCGTCAGCAACAGGATGGCCATCGGGATCTCGCACGACGCCCCAGAGCAGGCCCTCGCGTGGCCCAGGCCTCTCGCTGCAGAGCTCCGCAATCTCCGTAGCGCGCCGAAACACCGCCGGAACCTCAGCCCCCTCGTTCGCGAAGAGGACACGATCGGCCAAGCGAACCTCGCGCACATCGCCTCCCGTGACCTCCAGCGAACGAAGCCGCGGCCGACTCCTGAGACCACTCGCCACTTGGTGATATTCGAGACGTGGCATCCGAATCTCCCAGTGACTGACGAGCCACGCTCCCGTCTCCAGCCGGAGGAATCCGACCTCACCCCCAGCGAAGCTCGTGCGAAGGAAGCTTGGGAGATTCACGTAGTCGTACTCGAGCGACTGCAGTTCGGCACTGAGCCGGTCGATCCACAGCGTCCCTTGGATGCCCACAATCCCCCGCCGACTCCCAGCCGGCCGAAAGCCGATACCCACCCAGTCGCGGTCGTCGCGTGTCCACGGAGTGGCTTGGAAGCAATGTTCCTCGACGAATGCCTCAGAGAGCAGGACGTCGGCATCCGGCGCGTAAAACACATAGCCGTCATCGACCGCTTCGAAGTACCCGACCTTTGCCAGCGAGTCCGGGGGAATGCTCCGGAACGGACGATCGGTGCTCGACCGGTGAAGTCGCACGACTGGGTCACCGATCGGCTGGCCGCGCAGTGAGTGCGTCTGCGTGTGCAGTGTCCAAATGGCCGAGAGCTCGCCCTCGGCCGACCGCAGTTGGGTGGACAGGATCGCCTTGCGGGCTTCCTCAAGCAGCGTGAACACCTGCAGGTCACCCGCCCGGCGGCGGCCACAGACGGTACGGCCGATCACGTGCACACGCTCGAGCGCGACGATGCCGCCGCTGAGGGAGAACCGCTCTATCCGGACCTCGTCAGCGGCAAGCGTAAAGGTGCCGAAGCTCGTCGGGCGATGGCCAATACGCAGTCCGCGCAGCGCGATGGTCGCCGGAGCTGGCAGCTTGAGGATGAAGTACCCGCGCGCGTCCGTCAGCGTCGTGGCCACGCGCGCGCGCGTTGTCGGGTCGGTCGCCTCGATGATCACGCCGGCAACCGGAGCGTCGACGCCCTCCATACGTACGGTGCCGCGGAGCTCCTGCGCGGCCAACTCGCCACTGAGCGCTGAACACGCCGCGACGACGACAAGTGAGCGAAGGATACGGGTCACGGGCGTGGCACCGATGACTCACCGTCCCGAACGACGTCAACAACCTCTCCAGACGTCACCCAAACACCCGTCAGGTTGCGCTGGGAGGTAGTGGCAATCGGAGAGCGCTCATTGCGTCGCGTGAGCGTCGTTCCATCGCGCACTTGAGGCATTCGGATCTCCCAGGCGATTGTGCTCCACGAAGATACGCCATCGCTGAGCGGCGCGAACCGCATCCATCCGCCGGGGCGCCCCGACTCCTCCTCCGCAGGAAGCCCCTCATACGCGAACGTGACGCTCTCGAGGCGAGCGGTGCTTCGGCGAATCCAGACGCTGCCCGACACCCGCACGACGCTTCGCCGTCCTCGCGCTGGGCTGAACGCGACGCCCACGAGATCAGGGTCCTGCGCGTGCTCACCGGAGTAGTAGAGGCAGTACTCGTCGAGGAATCGAGCACTCGTGAGAAACTCAGCAGTTGGAGCCGAGTACACCTGCCCCTGCGCGCGCGTGGATGTGAGGAACCCCTGATTAAACAGGTCGTCGGCGCTTCGCGCTGTCAGGCGCACCGGCCAACGGCTGGTCGAATCGCTCTCTCGATCCGAGAGTTGCTGCCGTTCGTCCGCCGTCCACGCCACACGGCGCGTCCGTAGACGCACCGTGACGGAGCTGTCCGCTCCGCCAGAGAGCGCGAGCGCTGCGACTACCTGTTCGAAGAGGCTCGCCGCTACCCGCGCACCCTCCGCTGAACGCGCTTCGCAACGCGTGCCGGTGACGGTACTGCGGGGTGGGAGTTCCACAGGCTCCGCACGCAGTACGAAGCGCTCATTGCGTACCGCATTCGGGGCGAGCTTCAATGCGGTCAGTAGGATCGGGCGCGAACCGATGCGGAACGCACGCACTTCGACGGAGTCTTGACTGACGCGCAAACGGAAGGCGCCATCAGCGGTTGTTCGAACCCTCGCGACGACGTCACCCGATGAGGCACGTGTGACCTGCACGAGAACGCCTGCTACGGGGGTGCGGCCATCTTCTTCGAGGAGTGTCCCGACGAGTTCTTGCGCGCTCAATCGTCCGCTGCAAACTACCAAGGCCAGAGCCATGAACTTCGTAAGATTCAATAGCAAGGCAATGAGGCGAATACGGATTTCCCCATCTGGCCTCATTCGTTCGGCCCTCCCTTTATATATGCCAAGAGCGTCTCGCGCGTCGGCGGCAAGGAGAAGAGGCGGCCGCTGACTAATATCGAAGGCGTACCCGTGACGCCAATGCTGTCTCCGAGCATCCTTCCTGCGTCCACACGATCGAGCGACGCAGCACCCATTCGGCAGGCATTAAAGCCTACGGTGTCAGCCACACCCGATGCGAGCGCAATTCGCGCCCACGCTCCAGGCGAAAACTCTGACTGGCGCTCAAGCGCGACCGAGACAAATTGCGCGAACACTCCGTGCTCAGCGGCACACTCGGCGGCCATCGCCGCATCTCGCGCGTTCCTGTGTGCTCTGAGGGGAAAGTGGACGATTCGCAACGAAATGCTTGGCCCAAACTCCCCGCCGAGAAGCGGTTCAATCACAGTCCGATGATAGATCTCACATCCCGGACACTCAAGGTCGAGGAACTCGACGACTTCCAGTGTCCCGGAGGAGTCGCCGACTTCCCGACCAAGAGCCCGGGCATGTTGCCACTGCGCTTGCGAAACGACACGCGCGATATCGTTGGAAACGGCAGTCGGCTCCGACGCCTTGTCTCGTACTATTACCCAACCGAGCAGCGCGACTGCAACCGACGCGAGCACAACATCACTTGCAGTGGATACCCACCTAGTAGAATATCGGCTCATCGGCGCACGCCCACTCGCCTCAAGCACTTACCGGCTGAAGCGACGTAACGTGTCAATCCGGATCCGTAGCGCAAGTGATCGTTCCATCGTAGCAGACTGCCAGAGTCCATCCGGGACAGACCGCGTTGCAGAAGTACCTGAGATAGTCCCCGTCATCGCAGAAATGACCGCCGTAGGGCATATTACATGCGAGAGGAGCGGACGCTTGCGCATTCCGTGGCAAGATACCGGCAATCACAGCGATAAAAGCCACCAACGCCATCCGTATCAACGTTCTCCG
>CAYXQS010000151.1:0-1563 GCA_964466515.1 uncultured Gemmatimonas sp.
GCCTTGTTGGCGAGCGAGGCGCTGTCGACGGTGATCTTCCGTCCCATTGTCCACCCCGGATGCTTGAGCGCGTCCTCGAGCCGGGCCGTGCGGATGCGCTCCGTGTCCCAGGTGCGGAACGGCCCGCCCGAGGCGGTGATGACCAACCGCTTCACGCCGTGGAGCGGGAAGAGCCCTGCACCCGTTGGCACGATGCGTCCCGCACAGCATTGCAGCAGCGCCGAATGCTCGGAGTCCACGGGGATGACTTCCCCACCCTGCGCCCGCGCCGCGCGCTGCACGAGCGCGCCGCCCACGACGAGGGTCTCCTTGTTGGCGAGCGCCACGCGCTTCCCCGCCCCGAGCGCGGCCAGCGTGGCGTCGAGTCCCGCCGCGCCGACGACGGCGTTGAGGACGATGCGGACGTCCGGATGCTGCGCGGCCTCGACAAGGCACGACGCGCCCCGGCCCCACGTCGCGGGCACGCTCGCCGCGCCGGGTGCCACAAGACCCACGTACGCGCTCGCCCAGCGCGCGGCCGCCTCGGCGAGCCCGGCCGCGTTGGAATGCGCGGTGAGTGCGGTGACGCGAAAGCGGTCCGGGTGCCGCGCAATCACGCGCTGCGCCGTCTCGCCGATCGAACCCGTGGCGCCGAGGATCGCGACGCCGGCCGGCGTCACGCGCCCACCGTCAAGAGGAGGTCGAGCAGCACGTATGCCACCGGCACCGTGAAGAGGAGCGAGTCCACGCGGTCGAGCACGCCGCCGTGCCCCGGGATGAGCGACGAGCTGTCCTTCACGCCGGCCTCGCGCTTGAGCAGGCTCTCCGCCAGGTCACCCACCTGCGCGGCCACGCTGACCACGGCGCCAAAGAGCACCACCGCGCCGAGCGAGAGGCCGAGCCCCGCCATCGGCGCGAGCGCGAATCGCACGTAGGCCCACGCGGCCACGATGGTGACCACCAGTCCGCCGACCGCGCCGGCCACCGTTTTCCCCGGGCTGACGCCCGGCATCAGCTTGCGCTTGCCGAAGGCGCGCCCCGCGAAGTACGCGCCGCTGTCGTTGAGCCAGGTGAGGAGCACCGGGAGCGCGACGAGGAGCGCGCCGGCCACCGCGCCGATGGCAAAGCGGTGGTAGCGGAGCGCGTAGACGAAGCTCAGCATCCCGCCCGTATACCAGACGCCGAGCACGGTGACCGCGACGGCGCCCAGCGGCCGGCCTTCGCCGCCGCGACGCCAGAGCGCCACCGTAAGCAGCGCCGGCACGAGCAGCGCCACCCACGAGAGCGGCGGGATGAAGTAGCCGAGCCGCAACGCGTGGAGCATCAGCGGCACGAGGGCGGAGAGGAGGATCATCGTCCGCGTGAGGGGGCGATGCCCCGCCGCCTCCGCCATCCGCCCGAACTCCCAGGCACCGAGCGCGGCGGCCACGGAGAGGAGGATGGTCAGCGGCGCGCCCCCCACATAGACCGCCAGCGCGACCACGGGAATCGCGGCCACGGCAAAGAGCACGCGCTTGGCGAACTCGCTCACGGCGCGCTCAGGCCGGGACGGCTTCCTCGTTCTTCCCGGCCGAGCGGATGCGG
>CAYXQS010000151.1:1573-5225 GCA_964466515.1 uncultured Gemmatimonas sp.
CCGGGACGCGGCCGAACCGGCGATCCCGATTCTGGTAGTCGAGCACGGCCTCGTACAGGTTCGCGCGCCCGAAGTCGGGCCACAGCACCGGCGAGATGAACCACTCGGCGTACGCAATCTGCCAGAGGAGGAAGTTGGAGAGCCGCTGCTCCCCCGACGTGCGAATCAGGAGATCCGGGTCCGGGCAACCGGCCGTGTACAGGCGCTCGGTGAGGGCCGCCTCGTCCACCTGCGACGGCTGCAGCGTCCCCGCGGCGACCTCCTCGGCAATGCGGCGCGCGGCGCGCGCCATCTCCGCGCGCGAGCCGTACGAGATGAAGAGGTTGAGCGTGAGCTGCGTGTTGTCCGCGGTCTGCGCGACCACACGGTCGACGGCGGCGCGCGCCGACGGGGTGAGGCGGTCGAGGTCGCCGAGGACGCACACGCGCACGCCCTGCCGGTCGAGCTCGTCGGCCTCGCGCTGGATGTACTCCTCGAGGAGCGACATCAGCGCGTTGATCTCGCCGGCGGGGCGCTGCCAGTTCTCCTGCGAGAAGGCAAAGAGCGAGAGCACGTCGAGTCCCACGGCGAGCGCGCCCTCGACCACCTCGCGCACGGCCGCCATCCCGCTGCGGTGGCCGAGCGGACGCGGCAGCATCCGCTCGCGCGCCCAACGTCCGTTCCCATCCATTATGATGGCGACGTGGCGCGGCACGGCCCCGTGGAGCCGGATCTTGGCGAGCAGGTCGGGCGCGGTCATCGCGAGGTCACCGGACGGGGCCGGTCAAACTTCCAGGATCTCGGCTTCCTTCGCCTTCATCGCCGCGTCGATCTTCCCGATCTCGCCGTCGTGCAGCTTCTGCAGGTCCTTCTCGGCGTGCTTCACCTCGTCCTCGGACACGCCATCGAGCTTCTTGAGCGCCTCACGCGCGGCGGTGCGTGCGTGGCGGATCGCGATGCGGCCGTCCTCGGCGTACTTGTGGACGACCTTCACCAGTTCCTTGCGGCGCTGTTCGTTCATCGACGGGAGCGGGACGCGGATCACGGGCCCCTGCGCCGAGGGATCGAGGCCGAGGTTGGACTCCCGGATGGCCTTCTCCACCGCCTTCACCTGCCCCTTGTCGAAGGGCGTGACGACGAGGAGGCGCGGCTCGGGCGCGGAGACGCCGGCGACCTGGTTCATCGCCATCATCTGCCCGTACATCTCGACCCGCACGGTGTCGAGCATACTGGGCGAGGCCTTGCCCGAGCGCACGGAGGAAAACTCGCGGCGCGCGGCCTCGACGCCCTTCTCCATCGCGGCCTTGCAGTCCTTCAGGATGTTCTGGGTCGCGGTCATGAAACGAGGGTCCCCACGGGTTCGCCGCGCAGCGCAGCCGCCACGATGCCCGGCGTATGGATGTTGAGCACGATCAGCGGAAGTGCGTTCTCCTTACACAGCGTGATGGCCGTCTGATCCATCACGCGGAGTTCCTCGACCATCACGTCCTTGTACGAGATGGTGTCGTACTTGGTGGCCGTGGTGTCCTTCTTGGGGTCGGCGCTGTACACGCCGTCCACGCTCGTGGCCTTGATGATGACGTCGGCCTTCATCTGGATGGCGCGGAGCACCGCGGCGGTGTCGGTCGAGAAGTAGGGGTTCCCGGTGCCGGCGGCGAAGACGACGCACCGGCCCTTCTCGAGGTGGCGGATCGCGCGGCGCCGGATGTACGGCTCGGCGATCTCCTCCATCCGGATCGCGGTCATCACGCGGGTGTCGAGCCCCTCGCGCTCCAGGACATCCTGGAACGCGAGGGCGTTGATGACGGTGCCGAGCATCCCCATATAGTCGGCGGAGACGCGGTCCATCCCGAGCTTGGAGATCTGCGACCCGCGGACGATGTTGCCGCCGCCGATCACGAGTCCGACCTGTGCGCCGAGCGCCGAGATCGCCTTGACCTGCTGGGCGAAGCCGCGGATGGCATCGAAGTCGAAGCCGAAACCCTTATCGCCGGCGAGGGCTTCGCCGGAGAGCTTCAGGAGTACCCGCGGATACTTCAAGGTCATTCGGCGCCCGGGTTCAGGACTCGCCCATCTTGAATCGGATAAACCGCTGGACGGCCAGGGGCTGGCCCGCCTCCTTGGCCGCGCCCTGCACCAGATCGTGCACGGTCTGCTTGTCGTCACGCACCCAGGGCTGGCCGAGGAGGGTCACCTCGCCAAACAGCTTGGCGATGCGGCCTTCGGTCATCTTCTGGGCAATGGCCTCGGGCTTGCCGCTCTCGACGGCCTGCGCCACGAAGATCGCACGCTCGCGCTCGATGAACTCGGGCGAGACGCCGTCCCTGTCCACGGCAATGGCCACGGTGGGCACGCCGGCGGCGATGTGCTCCGCGACGTGCTTGCCGAGTTGCGCCGCGGCCTCACCCGTCCCGCCGGTGATGTCCGCGAGCACGCCCGCCTTGCCGTTGAAGTGCAGGTAGCTGCCGACGACGCCCGCGGACTGGAAGCGCGCGATGCGGCGGAGCTCGACCTTCTCGCCCGTCTTGGCCGAGGAGGCCTTCACCACGTCGCCCACGGTGCGGGCCTTGTCGAAGGACCAGGGGGTGTTGAGGTACGCGCCCTCGGCGCCGACCGTGACCTCGCCGTCCACCGACGCATCCTGGGCGACGTGGTCGGCGAGCTGCTGGGCGAGCGCGACGAACTCGTCGTTGCGACCCACGAAGTCGGTCTCGCAGTTGAGCTCGATCATCCCGGCGGTGCGGCCGTCCGGCGAGGTGGCAATGACGATCTGCCCCTCGGAGGCGGCGCGGTCCGCGCGCTTGTCGGCCTTGGCGATGCCCTTCTTGCGGAGGATGTCGACGGCGGCCTGCATATCGCCGCCGGCCTCCTCGAGCGCCTTCTTGCAATCCATCATCCCCGCGCCCGTGCGGGCGCGGAGCTCGGCAACGTCCTTCGCGGTGATCAGTGTCGCGGCCATCGGTATCTCTCAATGAAATGCGTTCGGTATCCAGGTGCTGCGCGAACCTACTCTGCGGCGTCCTCGGCCTCGGGCTCGGCGCCATCCGCCTCGGGCGCATCGGCGCCGCCCTTGAGGCGGGCGGCGATCGCTTCGGGCTTGGCCCGGCGGCGACGCGGGCGACGCTTCCGGCGCCGGTCCTCATCGCTTTCCTTCTCGGTCCCCCGCTCGGACGACCAGGTCGTGCTCTCCCCCGCGTCCTCGACGTCCGGACGGGTCGGCGCCTCGCGGCGGGCCGCCTCGAGCGCGTCGGAAATCGCCTTCGTGATCAGCTCCACCGAGCGGATCGCGTCGTCGTTGCCGGCAATCGGCACCGTGATGAGGTCCGGATCGGAGTTCGTGTCGCAGATGGCGATGATCGGGATGCCCAGCTTGTTGGCCTCGTCCACCGCGATGCGTTCCTTCTTGGCGTCGACGACGAACATCAACCCCGGGATGCGGCTCATCGACTTGATGCCGGAGAGGTTCTTGGCCAGCTTGTCGCGCTGGCGGGTCATCATCAGCGCTTCCTTCTGCGTGTAGTTCTCGAACGCTCCACCCGCCTCGGAGCCCGCCTCAAGGTCCTTGAGCTTGCGGACCTGCTTCTTGACGGTCGCGAAGTTGGTGAGGAGGCCGCCGAGCCAGCGCTCGGTGACGTGCATCGCTCCCGCGCGCTCCGCCTCCGTGGCGACGAGC
>CAYXQS010000152.1:0-3532 GCA_964466515.1 uncultured Gemmatimonas sp.
GTTCCTGAACCGGCTCGACGACGTGATTGTCTTCCACCCGCTCGACAAGGGGCATATCGCCCAGATCGTCGCGATCCTGCTCAAGGGCGTGCAGGCGCGGCTGGGCGACGAGGAGCTGACCCTCAGGCTCACCGAGGGGGGGGTGGAGTTCCTCGTCAAGCACGGGTACGACGCGAGCTACGGGGCCCGGCCGCTCAAGCGGGCCATCCAGCGCTGGATCGAGGACCCGCTCTCGGAGAAGATCCTCCTGGCCGAGTTCAGCCGCGGGGACGAGATCGAGGTGGACGTCTCGGCGGACGGCGCGAGGCTCGAGTTCCGGGTGCCCGCCAGCACTCCCAAGGCCTGAGCCGGGGCACCGTTCCGGCGGCCGGCGGGACTGAACGGGGTGAACCTGTTCGGTCCCGCTCCGTGTATATTCCTCCTATGTTCCGTATCCTGTTGGTGGCACTCGCCTTCGGCCTGGCGGGGGCACCTCTGTTGGCCCAGCAGCAATCCAGCGCCGCCGCGCGGTGTATGACGCCTGACACCCTCGTGGTGGTCGGCGCGTCGCGCGTGAACGCACAGACCGTCATCGCCTCGAGCGGATTCCGCCCCGGGCAGACCCTGAACTTCCCGATCATCCAGCGCGGCATCCGCGACCTCTTCGCGACGGGCGACTTCTCCGACGTGAAGGTGAGCTGCGGCGTGCCGTCGGACACCACCAACACGCGCGTGGCGCTCGTGCTCACGGTGGTGGAGCGGCCCATCCTGGCGGAGGTGCGCGTGGATGGCGTGGAGCAGCTGCAGCCCCGCGCCGTCGAGGACCGCGTGGACCTCCTCCTCGGCCGCCCGGTGAACCCGGCGGACGTCGCGCTCTCGATGCGCCGCATCGACTCGCTCTACAAGGCCAACGGCTACTACCTCGCCACGGTGCGCCCCGACACGACGCAGGTGGGCGACCGGATCGCGCTGACGTTCCGCGTGACCGAGGGGCGACGGCTCGCGATCTCCGGCCTCCGCGTCGCGGGCAACACCTCCGTCGGCACGCGCGCGATCGTCAAGGCGATGGAGACGCGCCCCGAGGGGTTCTGGTGGTGGCGCACGGGCGAGTTTGACGAGGACACGTATGCGAGCGACGTGGGCGAGCGGATTCCGACGCTCTTCGCCGAGCGGGGCTACGTGGACTTTCAGCTGGAGCGCGACACGCTCCTCGTGGACCCCGTGCGCGGCAAGGCGCTGGTGGACCTGGTGGTGCGCGAGGGGCCGCAATACCGCGTGAAGAGCTTCGAGGTGGTGGGGAACCGCCGCTTCACGACCGAGCAGATCGGGACGCTGTACCCGTTCGTGGAGCGCACGCCGACGCTGGGCGAGCGCGCCGAGGCGCTGATCAAGCGCCGCCCACCGGCCACCGACGTCTTCGACCGCACGCGCTGGGACGACGCGACGCAGGAGGTGCGGACCCTCTACAACAACGAGGGCTACGTCTATGCGCAGATCAACCCGGTGGTGGAGCGCGACCCGAGCGACTCGGGCGCCGTGGTGCGGCTGCGCTGGGACATCCGCGAGGGCGCGCCGGCGCTGATCAACCGCGTGGAGATCCTCGGGAACGACTTCACGGTCGAGAGCTGTATCCGCGACCAACTGCTCATCATCCCGGGCGACGTCTTCAACCAGGACCGCCTGATCCGCAGTTGGCAGGGCATCGGGAACCTCGGGTTCTTCGAGACGCCGCTGCCGTTTCCGGACACCCGCCAGGCCAACGACGCGGGCGACATCGACATCGTGTTCCGCGTGAAGGAGAAGCGCTCGGCCAACATCGGCTTTGGCGCATCGGCGGGGCAGGGCACGGGGGTGGGCGGGTTCCTGACCCTCGACCACCCGAACATCTTTGGCCGCTGCAAGCGCGGCTCGATCAGCTGGAACTACGGCCGCTACATCAACGACTTCACCGCATCGTACACGGACCCGGGCATCCGCGGGTCGCGCATCTCGGGCCAGGTGCAGGTCTATCACTCGCAGGCGCGGTTTCGGATCGCCGACCTCGGGCGGACGACGCGGATCGGCGGCACGGTGCGCGCGGGCTTCCCGTTCCCGAAGTCGCGCTTTACCCGGATCTTCACGTCGTACGGGCTGGAGTCGGTCCGCTTCGGCTCGGACGGCCTCCTGGGGACGGTGACGACGAACGCGTGCGCGGGGTGCGTGCGCAGCACGGTGGGCGTGGACGTCACGCGCGACACGCGGGTCGATATGCCGTTTGCCACCGAAGGGCAGCTGCAGTCGTTCTCGGCGCAGTTCAACGGCGGCCCGTTGGGCGGCACGGCGAACTTCCAGCGCTACCTCGGGGAGATGCGGTCGTACGTCCTGCTGGGGCGGATCGGCGGGACGCGGCCGGGGTCGCAGCCGCTGCGCCTGACGATGGGGCTCACGTCGCGCTCGGGCGCGGTCTTCGGCAATCCCGGCGACTTCTTCTGGTCGCAGCAGTTCTCGCTGGGCGGCGTGCAGTATGGCGAGCCGCTCCGCGGCTATCCCGAGTTCTCGATCACGCCGAACGGGTTCTCGACGGCGGCGGGCACGTTCAACGCGCAGCGCGAGTCGTTCGGCAGCGCGTTCTTCACCTCGACGGCGGAGGTGGGGCTGCGGTTCAACCAGTCGCTCTACCTCAATGCGTTCTACGACGCGGGCAACATCTGGGCGCGCCCGCGCGACTTCGACCCCACGCGGCTCTTCCGCGGCGCCGGCTTCGGCGTCTCGACCGTCAGCCCGCTCGGGCCGCTCGGCCTCGATTACGCGTACGGCTTCGACCGGCGCGACCAGAACGGGGCGCTCGCCCCCAAGTGGCAACTGCATTTCCGGCTCGGCCAGTTCTTCTAAACCCTTATGGAGTCCTCAATGATCGTCCTCACCCGCGGCGTGCTCGCCGCCGCCCTCCTCACCGTCGCGGCCGCGGCACCCCTCGCTGCCCAGGGGCAACTGCGCATCGGCTACGTCGATTCCCGCAAGGTGCTGCAGGAGATGCCGGGCCGCGTGCAGGCAGAGAACCAGATGCGCCTGGGCCTCGAGGCCCTCAGCGCCCGCCAGAAGACGATGGTGGACTCGCTCAACCTGCTGATGGCGAGGTTCGAGGCGGACTCGGCGTCGCTGACGCAGGCCGAGAAGGTGCAGCGCTTCACTGCGCTCCAGCTCTATGACGCGCGCTACCGCGACACGATCCAGGTGCTCGAGGCCGAGGCCGAGGCCCAGCAGGGCGCCGCGATGCAGCCGCTGTTTGACGTGATCCGCGTGGCGCTCGAGGACCTGCGGCAGGCGGAAGGGTACGCGATGATCTTCGACATCGGCGCGCAGATGAACCAGATCGTGTCGATGGACCGGAACCTCGACCTCTCGGACCGGCTCCTGGCCAAGATCCGGGCGACGCCCGCCGTGCGGCCCACGACGCCCCCGCCCGCCGCGCCGACGAACCAACCCGCCGCGGAGCCGACGCGGCCGCCGGGCCCGGTGGCGCAGCCGGCGGGCGCGCGGCGCCCGTAGGCGTCCGCCCACCCCGCCTCCCCAC
>CAYXQS010000152.1:3542-5201 GCA_964466515.1 uncultured Gemmatimonas sp.
GCCGCTCGACCGGGCGGGCCCGTCGGACCTGAGTTTCCTCGGGGCGGCCAAGTACATCAAGCTGATGGCCGACTGCAGGGCCGGCGCGATCCTGGTGACGCCGGACCTGGCGGACACGCCGGGGGCGTGCGCCAACCGCATCATCGTCGCCAAGCCGAGCGAGGCGATCCTCCGGCTGTTGCCGCGTTTCTATAGGGCGCCGGCGCGCCCGTTCCAGGGTGCGCATCCGACGGCCATCGTCGCCGCGGACGCCGTGGTGGACGAGGACGTGTGCATCGAGGCGTACGCCGTGGTCGGGGCCGGCGCGCGGATCGGTGCCGGGTGCTGGGTCGGCCCGCACTGCGTGGTGGGCGAGCGCGCGGTGCTGGGCGCGCAGACGCGGCTCTTTGCGCACGTCACGCTGTATCCCGGCGCGGTCCTCGGCGAGCGCTGCCTGATCCATTCCGGCGTGCGGATCGGCGGCGACGGCTTTGGCTACGTGCCGCTCAACGGCGTGCATCTCAAGGTGCCGCACGTCGGGGGATGCGAAATCGGGAACGATGTCGAGATCGGCGCAAACTCGACGATCGATCGCGGGAGCATCGACACCACCGTCATCGGCGACGGCACGAAGATCGACAACCTCGTCCACGTCGCGCACAACGTGCGGATCGGCAAGCTCTGCCTCTTTGCCGCGGGCGTGGGGATCGCGGGAAGCGTGCGGATCGGCGACCGCGTGACGCTGGCGGGGCAGGTGGGGGTGTCGGGGCACGTGACCATCGGCGACGGCGCGACGCTCACGGCGCAGGCCGGCGTGATTGCCGACGTGCCGGCGGGCGAGGTCTGGGGCGGGTACCCGGCGCGCCCGCATCGCGAGATGCTGCGCACGCAGGCGGTGGCGGCGAAGCTCCCGGGCATCTTCAAGCAGCTGCGCCGGCTGGCCGACCGCGAGCCCGACGCGTGAGCACGCGCCGCACCATCGCGCGCGACGCGCGGCTCGAGGGGGTCGGCCTGCACCTGGGCCGGCCGTGCGCGCTGCGCTTCGTCCCGGGCAGGTCGGGCGACGGGATCCGGTTTCGCCGCATCGACATCGCGGGCGCCCCCGAGACGCGCGCGCACGTGAGCACGGCGGCCGCGGCCGAGCGGCGCACGCAGCTGGGCACCGGCGAGGGCGCGCTGCACACGGTGGAGCACGTCCTCGCGGCGGTCGCCGGGCTCGGCATCGACGACATCGTCATCGAAATGGACGCCGCCGAGCCGCCGATTATGGACGGGTCGGCCGAGCCCTTCCGCGCGGCGCTCGTCGCCGCGGGGATCGTGGAGCAGGCGGGACGCCCGGAGACGCTGCGGCTCGCGGAGAGCGTGCGCGTGGTGGACGGCGACTCCGTGTACGTGGCGCACCCGGCCGACCGGCTCGAACTCGAGGTGACGATCGACTTCCCGCACCCGCGGATCGGGGCGCAGAAGGGCAAGTACGCCGTGACGCCGGACGCCTTCTCGCGCGAACTGGCGGGGGCGCGCACATTCGGGATGCTGAGCTGGGTGGAGGAGCTGCGGGCCAAGGGGCTCATCCAGGGGGCGTCGCACGACAACACGATCGTGCTCGACGCCGCCGACGTGGTGGGCACGACGCTGCGGTGGCCGGACGAGTTCGTGCGGCACAAGGCGATGGACGTGGTG
>CAYXQS010000153.1:0-5185 GCA_964466515.1 uncultured Gemmatimonas sp.
ACGAAGTCGGCCAGCCGCGCGCGGATCGAGTCGGTGACCGCGCCCACCGTGGCGACCTCGGTGATGACGTCGCCGTCGAGGCGGAGCTGGCGGTTCTGGTTGACGCGCGTGATGCCGTTGGGGCCGAGCGCCATCTTGACGGTGGCCACGTCGCCGAGGCGGGTGGGGCCGGTGCCGCGGCTCGCGAAGAGCGGGATGTCCGAGAGGTCCGCCACGCTGGAGAAGCGGTCGCGCGGGAAGAAGACGCGGACGTCGTACTCGAAGTTGCCCTCGGCGTAGCGCGTGGCGATGCTGCCGTCGAGCGCGGTGCGGACCGTCTGGCCGACCTGCGCGACGTTCAGGCCGCGCGCGCGGGCGCGCTCCCGGTCGAGTTCAATGGAGAGGAGCGGCGAGCCCTCGTCCTGCGGGTTCTGGAAGTTCTCGAGCCCCGGCACCCCCTGGAGACGGCGGCTGATGGCCTGGCCGATCTCCTGCAGCGTGGCGATCTCGTCGCCGACGATGGCCACGGAGACGTCCTGGCCGCTGCTGGACGTGCGCAGGCCGCGGATGCGCGGCGGACGCACGCCGATGCGCGCGCCGGCGAAGCCGCGGGCGTTGATGCTGTCCTGGAGCGTGCGCACCCAGCGGTCGGCGCTCATCGTGCGCTCCGAGACCGGGACCAGCAGGATGTCGAGCGACCCGCGGCCGGCACTGGAGACCGACGACCCCGCGTTGACCCAGCCGCCCGCCGTGGCGAAGACCGTGCGGACGTGCGGCATCGTGCGCACCATTGCCTCGACCTCGTGCGTCAGCCGGTTGGACTGCGCCGGCGTGGCGCCGGGCGGCAGCCGGATGAAGGCGCCGACCGAGCCGTCGTCCACCTGCGGGAGGAACTCGGACGGGATGTCCTTGACCTGATAGACGAGGCCGGCCGCGATGACCAGCACCGAGCCGAGGACGACGGCCTTGTGGCGCACCGTCCAGATCGCCGCCTCGCGGTAGCGGTAGATCACGCGCTCGAACCAGCCGTCGAAGGCGAGGAGCGCGCGGTTGTTCTCGAGTCCGCTCCGGAAGCGCACCTTGCCGAGCTGGGCGGCGAGCATCGGGACGAGCGTGAGCGCGAGGGGCAGGGACGCAAGGATGGCGAACGAGATCGTGAGGATCAGCTCGCGGAAGATCAGCGCCGCGAGGCCGACGATGAGCAGGAAGGGCGCGACCGACGCGAGGTTGGTGGTCGTCGACGCGAGGACCGCGCTCGTGACCTCCGCGGCGCCGACGTGCGCGCCCTCCTCGGGGCCGAGGTCGTCCACCTCGCGGCGGCGGTAGATGTTCTCGAGCATCACGATCGCGTTGTCGAGCAGGAGGCCCGTGCCGAGGGCGAGTCCGCCGAGCGACATAATGTTGAGCGTGAGCCCGGTGAAGCCCATCATCACGAAGGTCGCGAGGATGGCGAGCGGGATCGAGACGGCGATGATGAAGGTCTTCCGGATGGAGCGCAGGAAGATCAGGACCACGAGCATCGCCAGCAGTGCGCCGACGACGGCGGAGTCGGTCACGGACGCCAGCGCGTCGCGGATGAACCCCGACTGGTCGTAGGTGATCTCGTACGTGATGTCGGCGGGGATGTAGGACGATGCCTCGAGGCGCGCGAGCGCGGCGCGGATGGCGTCGACCACGTCGACCGTGTTGGCCTCGGGCTGCTTCTGGATCCCGATGCGCACGGCGGGCGTGCCGTTGAGGCGGGCCCAGAAGCGCTGGTCCTGCGCGGTGTCGCGGACGACGGCGATGTCGCGCAGGGGAACGCGCGCGCCGGCGGAGCTTGTGAGGAGCACGCCGCGGATGTCGTCGAGGCGCGTGAAGCGTCCCGTGGTGCGGCTGACCAGCTCCCGGTCGGGCGCGATGACGCGGCCGCCGGCGAGGTTCTGGTTGTCCCCGGCCAGCGCGCCCAGGACGTCCTGGACGCTGAGCCCGAAGCCGCGGAGGCGCTCGGGGTCGAGCTCCACCTGGATCTCGCGCACGAGCCCGCCGCTCAAGTCGACCGTGGCGACGCCTTCGACCGAGAGGAGCTGCGGGCGGAGCCGCTGGTCGAGCCACTGGCGCAGCGACATCTGGTTGCGCGACTCCGAGGAGAACGCGACCTGGAAGATCTGCATCTGCGACGGGTCCGACTTGCTGAGGACGGGGGCGGTCGCCTCCTCCGGCAGGCGCGAGCGCACGCGCTCGACGTTGGTGGACGCGTGCTGCAGCGCGATGTCCACGTTGGTGCCGTACGCGAAGTCGAGCGTGATGCTCACGCTGCCTTCGTTGATGTTCGTGGTGAGGCGTTCGAGGTTCTCGACCGTGGAGAGCGCGGCCTCGAGCGGCTTGGCAATGGTCTCCTCGAGCACCACCGGCTCGACGCCGCCGTTGTTCACGTTGACGCGCACCTGCGGATACACGATGCGCGGGAGCAGGTCGACCGGCAGCCGGCCGATGTAGACGATGCCGAGCACCAGGAGCGTGCTCGTGAGCATAATGGTCCCAATGGGACGGTCGATCGCCCAACTGGCGATGCCACGGCGGGGAGCACTCACGGCTGGGATACCGGACGGGGAGCGACGGGAAGCTCGGGACTGAGCGGTTGGACGATGCGCAGCGCGGCGCCATCGCGCAGGAGCGCGTTGCCGGTGGTCACGACGGTGTCGCCGAAGGCGAGGCCGTCCAGGATCTCGGTGCGGCCGTCGATATCGGCCCCGACGCGCACGCGGCGGCGCTCGGCCTTGCCGTCCTGCACCAGGAAGACGCTCTGCGCCCCGGCGGCGCCGACGATGGCGCGCGTGGGAACCACGAGCACGTTGTCGCGCTCGTCGAGCCTGAGGAGGACACGCACCGTATAGCCGGGGCGAAGGCCGGTGGCCGCGCTGCCCGCGACCGCGATCTCCACCGGCACGAGGCGGTTCACGCTGTCGGCCGCGGGGAAGATGCGGCGGATGCGGCCGGGCACGGTGGTACCGAGCGCATCGACGGTCACGGGGACCTCGGCGCCGACCTTGAGGAGCGGCACCTCGAGCTCCGAGACCGGGAGCAGCGTGACCAGCGTGCCGAGGTCCGCAATGGTAAAGAGGCGCGCGTTGTTGCCGACCACGTCGCCGGCCTGGACGAAGCGCTGCGTGATCACGCCGTCGATGGACGCGGTGACCCGCGCAAAGCCCAGCCGTGTCTCGACCTGGTACTGCGCGGCCTCGGCCGCGGCGAGCGCCGCTTCGTCGCGCTGGTACTCGGCGGCCGCGACAATCTGCTGCGCAAGCATTGCCTTGGAGCGTTCGGCGGTGGCCCGGGTCACGGCCACGTTGGCCTCGGCGGCGCGCAGTTGGGCGCGGAGCTCGCGGTCGTCGATCTGCGCGAGGACGTCGCCGCGCTGCACGCGGGAGCCCTCCTCGACCGTGACGGAGAGCAGGGCACCGGCCATCTGCGCGGTGACGCCCACCGAGCGGAGCGGCGAGAGCTGGCCGGCGACGGAGCTGTTGCGGGCGATCCGGGTGCGCTGGACGGTGGCGATCTCGACGGCGGTGGGCAGGTTGCCGTTGGGGCCGCCCGGGCGGGAGGCGTTGGCGGCGGCCGTATCGGCGCCGCACGCCGCCAGGGAGAGCACGAGAGGTATGGTCAGGGCGGCCGTGGCCGCGCGGGTTCTATAGAATGGCATCGTGGTGGAATACGCACGGAAGGGCCGAATCGTTCGCCTTGGCGCATTAGATTGGAACACGCTGCCCCCGTAGCTCAGGTGGATAGAGCGACGGTTTCCTAAACCGCAGGTCGGCGGTTCGAGTCCGCCCGGGGGCACTTCGCAATGTTATCTTTCTGCCGCAGCCTTCCTCCTTCCACCGTACATACGAAATGACCAAGACGGGAGCCGACGCCCGCCCAGTGATGGATGTCGAACCGGAAAGCTTCGCCGAGTTCGTCGAGAAATACCAGCGCCCCCTGGTGATCGGGGCGGTCGTGCTGGCCCTTGGCGGCGGCGGATGGTGGATGGCCAATCGCTCCGCCGAGATCCGCGAGACACGCGCCAACGAAGCCCTCATCGGCGGCGAGTCGGCCTATGCCTCCGGCAACAAGGCGCTGGCCCAGGTCGAGTTCGAAAAGCTGGTGGTCCGGTACGCCGGCACCACGGCCGGCACCCAGGGCGGCCTGATTTCCGCCCAGCTCTATCTGGAGGAAGGGAAGCTCGATTCCGCCGAGACCCGGCTCCAGGCGGTCCTGCCCAAGGCACCCAAGCCCCTCCGGGCCGGGGTCTTGGCGATGCTGGCGTCCACCCAGGCGACGGCCGGCCGACTGGCCGAGGCAGCGGTGACCTATGAGCAGGCCGCTGGGGCCGCCAAGTTCCGTGCGGACCGCGAGCAGTACCAGATGGATGCGGCCCGCCTGTTTGCCGCCGCGGGCAACTATTCGGCCGCGCGGACCATCTACCAGACGATTTCCGGGATGGAAGACTCGGGGCACGCCAGCGAGGCGCGTCTGCGGCTTGGCGAGCTGGTAGGCAAGTCCTGACAGGTAGTTGTTGGTGCGACTTCAAGTATTACTTGAAGTAGGTACACTACACATAATATGTATTATGTAAAGTAGGATTGGGGATAAGCCTAAGATTTCAAGGCGTAATCCCCAATCTGCTTGGGCCACTTCCGGAAGGCCGCTACAGCTCCTTGAGCGTTCCCTCAAAGACGATGCGGCCCTCGCCTGCCAAGGTCGGCACGGTCCCGGCGGCGGTCTCCCGTAGCCGAACCGAGAGGACTCGGCCGGACCGGGTCACCAGGTCGGTGGTTTCCCCGCTCTCGCCCCAGGCCTTGAGCAGTGCCGCCGTGGCGACCGCGCCGGTCCCGCAGGCCAAGGTTTCGGCCTCCACGCCGCGTTCGTAGGTCCTGATCCGCCAGCGGTTGGCACCTTCCGGGGCCACCCAGTTCACGTTGGCTCCGGCCTTGAGGCTCGGATGGAAGCGGAGTTGGGGCCCCCGGTCGGCCAGCGGGACCTTGGCCGTGTCGTCGGCCCGGATGACCAGGTGCGGCACCCCCACCTCGGCAAACCCCATCGACCGTTCGGCCGGGGTCCGTGGGATTCCGGCGTCCGGCCGGAGCCCCTGGATGGGCTGCAGGTCAACCTCGGGGCGGTCCGCGACGATTCGCCCACAGACGGTCCCCGCCCCGGTCTCGAAGCTGACGCGCTCCGGCTTGGC
>CAYXQS010000154.1:0-5008 GCA_964466515.1 uncultured Gemmatimonas sp.
GCGCCGCCGACACGGCGGCGCGACCTACCAGGTCCCCGTCGAGGTGCGCCCCGAGCGCCGGACCGCGCTCGCGATGCGCTGGCTGATCAGCTATTCGCGCGACCGCAACGAGAAGTCGATGGCCGAGAAGCTGGCCGCCGAGGTCCTCGCGGCCGCCAAGGGCGAAGGCAACGCCATCAAGAAGAAGGAAGACACCCACCGGATGGCCGAGGCCAACAAGGCGTTCGCGCACTACCGCTGGTAGATCGTCGGTCCTCGCACCGGGAAACGGCCCCTCCACGACGCATCGTGGAGGGGCCGTTCGATATCCCCGGCCAGACGGCTATTGCGCGCAGGTAATCGTAATCTCCATTGGCGTTATGACGCCGAGCGTGAGATTCGCGACGACCAGATTCAGGAACGAGAGTCGCGTCTCGACCTTGGCCACGCCCTTCGGGCACCGCGCGGCGGTCTCGACGGTGGAGGGTGGGATAAGCCCGTAGACGAAGCTCATCGCCCACGGCTTCTCGACCGTCTGTGGTGACGGGGCCAAGCCGGTGTTGACCGTTGCGTGGTAGCATCCGGTCAAGAGCACCAAGCTTGCTGCAACAACGAGCATTCGCCGCATCTGCCGCTCCTTACAAGGGGTGGGTGTCTGGGCTGCGGCAAGAATATGCTACTTTGAGTTATCCGTCGATAGTGCCGCTCTTACTGGGGCTATGGCCCCCTCACCCGTGCAGGCGTTGTATGCGCCGGAGTACCGGCGTTTTCTCAAGCGCCTGCGGGCTGCCCGCCGCGCCGCCGGGTACACGCAGGTCGAGGCGGCCCTGGCGCTGGGAAAGGCGCAATCCTACGTCTCGCGTTGCGAGAACGGCGAACGCCGAGTGGATATCGTGGATCTTTTGGGCTTTGCGAAACTCTACCGCAAGCGCGTTGTGGATTTCCTGGAACCGGGCGCGTAGGGCTGGATGCCGTTCGTGAACGGTGCGGGGGGTGGCCGATGGCCACCCCCCGCGCTCTTTTTCACCTACGCGCTTTCCCTCCCTCGGTCTCTAGGTCGATCGCTATGCCCTCCGTACGCCACGCCCTCGCCACACTCCTCCTCGTCGCCGCGCCCCTCACTGCGCAGCAGCCCGCCGGAGGTGCCGCGGGTGCCGGTGGCGGTGGGAATCAGGCCGCCGCACGGCGCACGCCGCGCCCCTACGCCCAGGTCATCACCGACAAGGCCGTCTCCGACGCGGGGATGTTCACGGTCCACAAGGTCGAGGAACGCTGGTTCTTCGAGGTCCCCGACTCGCTCCTCGGGCGCGACCTCCTCCTCGTCACGCGCATCGCCGGCGTGCCCGCGGGCGTGGGTGGGTTCCTCTCCGCCGGCACCAGTGTCAACGACCGGCTCGTGCGCCTCGAGCGCAGCGGCGAGCGCGTGGTGCTGCGCGCGCTGAGCACCGCGGCGTACGCGGACGACACGCTCGCCATCGCGCGCTCGGTGCGGATGAACAACGTCGGCCCGGTGCTCGCCGCATTTCCCGTCCAGGCGTTCGGCGACGACAGCCTCTCGTACGTCCTCGACGTCACCGACTTCTTCGGCGGCGACACGCCGGCACTCTCCGGCCTCACGGCCGGCCAGCGCCGGACGTACCAGGTGCGCCGCCTCGACGCCGCGCGCTCCTCGCTCGACGCCATCAAGAGCTTCCCGCGCAACATCGAGGTCGCGCAGACGCAGACCTTCGACGCCGGCGCGCCGCCTGCCGACGCCGACGCCGCCACGATCACGCTGCACGCGCGGCAGTCGCTCGTGCTCCTCTCGAAGGAGCCGATGCGTCCGCGCTTCGCCGATCCGCGCGTGGGGTTCTTCACGGTGAATCGCGTCAACTACGGCCTCGACGAGCAGAAGGCCGAGACCGAGACCTTCATCCGCCGCTGGCGCCTCGAGCCCTCGGACCCCGTGGCGTACGCGCGCGGCGAACTCGTCGAGCCGGTGACGCCCATCGTCTACTACATCGACCCGGCCACGCCCCCGCAGTGGCGCCCCTACGTGCGCGCGGGCATCGCCGCGTGGTCCACGGTCTTCGAGAAGGCGGGGTTCAGGAACGCGGTCCGGGCCGCGGACCCGCCGAGCCCGGCGGCGGATCCCGACTGGGACCCCGAGGACATCCGCTACTCCGTCGTGCGCTGGGCCGCGTCGACCGTGCGCAACGCCGTCGGGCCGAGCACCTCCGACCCGCGCTCGGGCGAGATCATCGAGAGCGACATCACCTGGTACCACAACCATATGCGCTCGTACCGCAATCGGTTGATGATCGAGACGGGCGCGGCAAATCCCGCGGCGCGCTCGCTCGCGATCCCCGAGGAGCTGATGGGCGAGACGATGACGCAGGTGATTACGCACGAGGTGGGCCACGCGCTCGGGCTGCCGCACAATATGATCGCGTCGGCGTCGTTCCCCACCGACTCGCTCCGCTCGCGCGCCTTCACGTCGCGCTTCGGGGTCTCGGCCACGATTATGGACTACGCGCGCCAGAACTACGTCGCGCAGCCCGGCGACGGCCTCGCGCCGAAGGATTTCGTGCGCCGCCTCGGACCCTTCGATGACTTTGCCATCGAGTGGGGATACCGCGTGTTCCCGCAGGCGGCCACGCCGGCGGACGAGCGCCCGATCCTCGATGCGATGCTGAAAAACTCGACTGGGATGTTTGCCTACCGGTACCTCCCCCAGAACCTCGTGGGCGTCGATCCGCGCGCGCAGACGGAGGACCTCGGCGACGATCCGGTCAAGTCCACCAGCTTTGCCATTGCCAACCTCAAGCGCGTCGTGCCGAATCTCGTGCCGTGGACGACGCGTCCCGGGGAAGGCTACGGCGATCTCGCCGAGATCCACGGCGAGCTGCTCGGGATGTGGGGGACGTATATGGGCCACGTCTCGAACGTGGTCGGCGGGATGCAGGTCGATCCGAAGGAGGCCGACCAGCCCGGGGCGGTATGGCAGGTGGTGCCGGTGGCGCGTCAGCGGCTCGCGCTCCGCTACCTGGGCGCCGAGGCGCTCACCACGCCCTTCTGGCTGCTGCCGCAGGACATCCTCTCGCGGATCGGCCCGTCGGGGGGCGCGGCACTGGCCGCGCGTCAGGCGGCGCTGCTGACCTCGCTGACCACGCCGGCGCGCCTCGACCGGATGGTGCAGGCGTCGACGCTGCAGCCGGGCGTCGGCTACACCGTGAACGACTATCTCACCGAACTCACGCGGCTCGTCACCTCGACGGCCACGCAGGACGAGTATCGTCGGCAACTGCAGCGCGTGTACCTCGAGCGGCTCGAGGCGCTGATGGACCCGCCGCCCGCACCGGCCGCAGGCCCGGGCGGCGGCGGTGGGGGCGCGCCGGCGGTGAACGTGCGTCGCAGCGATATCTCCGCCGCCGCGCGCGCGCAGGTGCGCGGCGTCCTGGCCATCGCACGCACCAACGCCGTCGCCGTGGGGGTCACGCCGATCCGCGCGGCCCACTGGAACGACATCGCCGCACGGGCCGAGCGCATCCTCGACCCGTCGCGGTAGGGCGCGCGCCGTGTGCCGCTTCACGCTCTACCTCGGGCCGCCGATCCGGCTCGCGGCGCTGCTCACCGAGCCGGAGCATTCGCTGATCCTGCAGAGCTACCGCGCGCGCGAACGGCGCGAGCCGCTCAACGGCGACGGGTTCGGCGTGGGGTGGTACGCGCCGCGACTCCAGCCGGAGCCCGCGGTGTACCACCAGATCACGCCCGCGTGGAACAACCGCACGCTGCAGAGTATGGCGAAGGTGGTGGCGAGCCCGTGCGTGCTCGCGCACGTGCGCGCGGCGACCCAGGGGAGCGACGTGGACCTCCTCAACTGCCATCCCTTCGTGTACGACCGCTACCTGATGATGCACAACGGCTTCATCGGCGCGTTCCGTGACGTGCGCCGGGCGCTGCTGGACGACGTCACCGACGAGGCGTTCGGCGTCGTGCGTGGGAGCACCGATACCGAGCGGCTCTTTGCCATCTTCGTGGACGAGATCATCCGGCACGGGTGCCCGGTGGACGGCGCGGTGCCGGACGGCGTGGCCTCGCTCGAGCTGGCGCGCCGGCTCGCGGCCGCCGTGCGCCGCGTCGTGGCCGTCGTCGCGGCGAAGGGGGCGGGGCAGCCCTCCTACCTGAACGTCGCCGTGGCCGACGGCGACCACGCGGCGGTCTGCCGCTTCGCCTATGGCGAGGGGGCGGAGGCCGACTCGCTCTACTATTTGCGCGGGGAGCTCTACGAGCCCGCCTCGGCGCAGTTCCCCCAGCGCCGTCCCGACGACGAGGGCGAATCGGCCGTGGTCTCGTCGGAGCGGCTGACCGCGGACCCCCGCTGGGCCCCGGTCCCGGTGAACCATATGGTGGTCCTCGATCGGCGGGTCCCGCCGCGACTCCTCCCGATGGATTCGGAGGGGCGTTTGGAGGGGTGATCCGGGGGGTGGCCGGGACCCTCCGGCCGCTGGGGTGGTCCGCTTGACATAGGCCGTTGTGCGACTAGCTTTTACAGGCTATCCCGCCCCGTTCCCGGAACTGGGTGGAATGGCAGGTTCTTCGATGGACCGGATGGCTGAGGAACCCCGGGGCACTGCGTCCCGGACAGATGGGCCCGCCAACGTCGCCGACACCGGACGCGCGGGGGGAGTGGACAGCCCGATCGATCCCGCGACGCCTCGTGCGTCGCGCCACGATTCCCGAAAAGCACGCAGGACAATTCAACGTCGGGTGAAGCAGTCTGCTGGCGCCCGACGCGCCGAGGGTCCCCAGTTGCGCACCAGTGGCGACTGTACCCGGCGAGTGCGGATGGATACCGGTCCCCCGGATGCTTCACAGGGGGGGACGCCTGGTCCAGCCGCGTTTTTGTTGGTGTGGTCTCAACCGAACACAACGCCTGTCACCGAGCTTTCCTGACCGATGCCCCGCACCACTGAACTCAAGTACTATCGCAACATCGGCATTATGGCCCACATCGATGCCGGGAAGACCACGACGACCGAGCGCGTCC
>CAYXQS010000155.1:0-4980 GCA_964466515.1 uncultured Gemmatimonas sp.
GTCCCGTTTGGCATTGCCCAGATCGGCAAGGCGTTCCGCAACGAGATCACGCCCGGGAACTTCACCTTCCGCACGCGCGAGTTCGAGCAGATGGAGATGCAGTTCTTCGTCGAGCCCGGCACCGATATGGAATGGTTCGAGCGGTGGAAGCAGGCGCGGCTCGACTGGCACCTCGGCCTCGGGCTCGAGCGCGACCGTCTCGAGTTCCACCAGCACGGCGAGCAGGAGCTGGCGCACTACGCGCGGGCGGCGTTCGACATCAACTTCGATTTCGGCGGCACGCTTGGCTTCCAGGAAATCGAGGGCGTCCACAACCGCTCGGACTTCGACCTCAGGCAGCACCAGCAGTTCAGCACCAAGAAGCTCGAGTACGTCGATCAGGTGAAGAACACGCGGTACCTCCCCTACGTGATCGAGACGTCGGTGGGTGCCGACCGCGTCACGCTCGCGATCCTCGTGAACGCACTGCGCGAGGAGGCCGTCCCCGGCGAGACCGAGGGGCGCACGGTGATGGGTTTCCACCCCGCGCTGGCGCCGATCAAGGCCGGTCTCTTCCCGCTCACCAAGAAGGACGGCCAGCCGGAGATGGCGGAGCGGCTCGGCGTCGCGCTGCGGCGGAAGTTCAACATCTTCTACGACGAGGCCGGCGCCATCGGCCGTCGCTATCGCCGGCAGGACGAGGCGGGGACGCCGTTTGGCATCACCGTCGACGGCGACTCGACGGCGAACGACGACGTCACGATCCGCTTTCGCGATGATATGGGCCAGATCCGCGTGGCGACCTCGAAGGTCGCGCAGGTGATCGCCGACTATATCGAGGCCGACCACCCGCGCGCCGAAGCGCGGCTCGCGGGCTGAGCGCGTCCGCGTGAGCCGCACCGCGTCCCCCGACACGGAGACCCCGCTCGCGCGGCTGCGTTCGCGCGGCGAGCCCTTCCTGGAGGAGATCTCCGCCGAGTACCACGCGGCGTATGCGGGGCACAAGCGGACGGCGGAACTGCAGCCGCTGTACGCCAGGCACCGGGCCGCCTTCGGCGACGAGGCGGTCGCGGCCGCGCTCGACCTCCTCCGCGACCCCAGCCCGGAGACGCAACGCTCGGCGCGCGCGCTCGTGGACTGGCTCCTCGAGTCGCGCGTGGGCCGCGAGCTCGCTCCCGTCGAGGAACGCGAGATCGCGTGGGAGAACGACGCCATCGTCCGGCTCCCCGACGGCTCGGCCGAGCCGTACCAGCGCGTGCCGATCACGCTCGGCAACACGCGCGACGCCACGGCGCGCCACGCGCTCGATGACGCGCGCGCCGCGCTCGTGATGCGCGAGCTGGCTCCCATCCGCCAGGAGCGCTTTGCGCGTGAGCACGAGGTCGTCGCCAAGCTCGGCGTGGCGGCGACCTACAACGCCGCGTGGGAGATGCTGAGCGGCGTCTCGCTCGCCGCGCTCCGCGCGGAATGCGAGGCGTTCCTGCGCGACACGCAGGATATGTGGGACGAGCTGCTCCCCGAGTTCCTCAGGCGCGGGCTCGGTATGACGCCCGCCGAGGCGACGCGCGCCGATGTGTCCGCGCTGATGCGGTTTCCGGAGTTCGACCCCTACTTCACCGCCGAGGCGATGGAGCGCGAGGTGCGCCGCCAGGTGACGGAGATGGGCATCAGCCCCGATGCCGGGGGGCGCGTGCGGTACGACACCGGCGAGCGGGAAGGGAAGCGCCCGCGCGCCTTCTGCGCGCCGGTGAGGATCCCCGACCTCGTGCATCTCGTGCTCCGCCCGCACGGCGGCCAGGGCGACTGGATGACGCTGATGCACGAGCTCGGGCACGCGCTCCACTTCGCGAATATGTCCCGCGCGCTCCCGTTCGAGTTCCGCTGGCTCGGCGACACCTCGGTGACCGAGGGGTACGCGATGCTCTTCGACCACCGGCTCAAGGACCGCGGGTGGCTCGCGCGCTACACCGGGCTCGGGAAGAAGGAGCTCCCGCGCTTCCTGCGCGCCGAGGGATTCGAGGAGCTGCACTTCGTGCGCCGCTACGCGGCCAAGCTCATCTACGAGACGGAACTGCACGGCGGCGCGACGCCGTGGGGCGCGCTCCCCGATCGCTTCGTCGAGATCCTCACGCGGGCCACCGGCTTCCGCTACCAGCGCGCCGACGCCTTCGTGGACGTCGACCCGCGCTACTACGCGGCGCGGTATCTCCGCGCCTGGCAGTTGCAGGCGGTGCTCGACGAGTCGCTGCGCAACCGCTTCAACGAGGACTGGTGGCGCAATCCGTCGGCGGGGCCGTGGATCGTGGAGGAACTCTTCGCGCACGGACAGCGCGAGCTGGCGGACGAACAGGCCCGGCGCGTGGCGGGCAAGGGACTCTCCTTTGCCCCCGTGATCGCCGGCATCGAACGGATGCTCGGATGACCCGGGTCGCGTATCTCAACGGCAGCTACGTCCCCAAGGCGCAGGCGATGATCCCGGTGGAGGATCGCGGCTTCATCTTCGGCGACGGCATCTACGAGGTGGTCCGCGCCGTCGAGGGACGACTCTTTGCGTGGGACGCGCACGCGGCACGAATGGCGGACGGGCTCGCGGGGCTGCGCATTGACCCCGCCGGCACCGACGCCGCGACGCTCCGCGCGGTCTGCGAGCGGTTGCTCGGCGAGAACGGCCTCACGGCCGGCGAGGCGACGATCTACCTGCAGGTCTCCCGCGGCGCGGCGCCGCGCCTGCACCACTTCCCGCCCGCCGGCACGCCGACAACGATCTACGGCACCGCGTCCAGGTTCACGCCCAACCAGCAACTGCGCGCCGCGGGGGCCGCGGCCATCACCGTCGCCGACATCCGCTGGGCGCGCTGCGACCTCAAGACGGTGAACCTCCTGGGCCCGGTGCTTGCGCGGCAGGCCGCCGCCGAGGCCGGTGCGTACGAGGCCATCCTCCATCGCGACGGGATGATCACCGAGGGCGCGGCGACCAACTGCCTCGCGGTGATCGCCGGCACGCTCCGCACCGCGCCGCTCAGCAACTACATCCTCCCGGGCATCACCCGCGCCGTGCTCATTCCGCTTGCGCGCGAACTCGGGATTCCCGTCGAGGAGCGTCCCTTCACCCTCGCCGAGCTGCCGACGGTCGACGAACTGTTCGTCTGCGGCACGACGACCGACGTTCAGGCCATCGTCACGCTCGACGGGAAGCCCATCGGCTCCGGCGCGCCGGGACCGCTCACCACTCGGCTCCGGGATGCGTTCAAGGGCAAGCTGTACGGTCCGTAACGATGGCCCAACGCCGCCGCATCTGGCAGGTCCCGACCCCCGAGGCCACGCCGTCCCCCGAGACGGCCGCCGAACTGGCCGTGCTGCGCGACCTCACGCATACGCTGCTGCGCGCCGAGCGCGCGGACGAGGCCTTCCAGTTTGCCCTCGACCGCACCTGCCCGGCCGTCGGTGCGACACTGGGGTCGGTCTTCGTCCTCGACGGCGCCTCCGAGCTGATGCACCTCGCCGCCGCCCACGCCTGGCCCAACCGCTGGCGTCCCTGGCTTGGCGAGATGCGCGTGCGCGTGGGGTTTGGGCCCAGCGGCGAGGCCGTGAGCGAGCGCCGCATCATCGAGGTCCCGGATGTCTTTGCGGGCGCTGGCCTTGAGGACTGGCAAGAGGTCGCCCGGGAACTCGGCTTTCGCGCCCTCGTCGCGCTCCCGCTCGAGACCCCCGATGCCGTCCTTGGCGCGGTGACCTTCTATTTCGCCGAGCCCGGCCCGCCGTCGCCCCGGACGCGGGTCCTGCTGCGCACGGCGGCGGACCTGATGGCCGCCATCGCCGACAAGGACGCCCTGCGCACCCGCCTCCGGCACGCCGAGGCCGCGCTCGACGACCAGCGCTCGCCGCCGCTCCCGCGTAGTGAGGAGCAGGACGGCGAGGCAACGACGGGCTAGATTTGGGTGTCCCAGACACACCCCCCTGAGGAGATGACGTGACGCATCAACAGTCCGGCCGGACCCTGCAGCAGCAGCGCACCGCACTCCCGGCCGCCGATGTGCTGGCCTCGGCGCGCGACTTCTTCGCGCGCCGCTCCGGGATCTACGCGGCCTTCCTGGAGAAGCAGGGGCCCAACTGGATGAGTCTGCGCGGCCAGGGCGGCGAGGAAATCGTGATTGCCGCCAACGAAGAGACCGGCGGCACCGCCGTGAGTGCCTCCTCGTATATGTTCGACGCGCAGGTCGCGCAGTTCCTCGCGTCCTTGCCGCCGACCGCCGACGGGGTGGTGTCGTGAGCGCGGCCGTGGTCTCGTCGCTCCGCGCCCGCGAGGGCATCCTCGCCCTCGGCGCCGACCTGGCCACGGCCATCACGGTGCGTGTGCAGATGCCGGAGCTCTGGGACACGATTGCCGTGCGCTGCGCCGAAGGGACCGCCGTGCTCGCGCTCAAGCGCGCCGCGCTCGACGCCTTCGGCGAGCACGCGCACCCCGTGGAGGACTACGTGATGAAGCTCCGCGGCTTCGAGGTGCTGGACGAGTCGGCGCCGGTGACGGTGGCGGGCGCGCGCGACGGCTCGACCTTCCTCCTCACGTACCGCCGCCGTCGGCCCGTCCGCTGAGCACCGCCGCCAGCGTCCCGACCCGCTCCGACCGCGACGCCCTCCTCGCGGCCGCCGCCGACCTGCGCGCCGAGGTCTCCCGCCGCATCGTCGGGCAGGGCGAGGTCCTCGATGAGATCCTGATGGCGCTCGTCGCCGGGGGCCACGCCCTCCTCGTCGGCGTCCCGGGGCTCGCCAAGACGATGATGATCCGCTCCGTCGCCGAGGCGATGGCACTGGAGTTCCGCCGCATCCAGTTCACGCCGGACCTCGTGCCGAGCGACATCACGGGCACGGAGCTCCTTGAGGAGGACTCGCAGACGGGACACCGCTCGTTCCGCTTCGTGCGCGGCCCGGTCTTTGCCAACATCGTGCTCGCGGACGAGATCAACCGCGCGCCGCCACGCACGCAGGCCGCCCTGCTTGAGG
>CAYXQS010000156.1:0-4973 GCA_964466515.1 uncultured Gemmatimonas sp.
CGATTCCGGTCTTCGCGTGGTCGCCGATCAGCGCGCCGAGGAACTGCAGCCCGGGGCGGCGCACGCCGGTGGGCGTCCAGCACGCGACCTCGCCGTACGA
Source organism: uncultured Gemmatimonas sp. (assembly GCA_964466515.1). Taxonomy (GTDB): domain Bacteria; phylum Gemmatimonadota; class Gemmatimonadetes; order Gemmatimonadales; family Gemmatimonadaceae; genus Pseudogemmatithrix. The sequence goes on from CAYXQS010000156.1 coordinate 101, forward strand.
GTTCTTGAGGTTGCTGGTGATCGTGCCCGCGCCAAGGTTGGCCCAGCGCCCAATCACCGAGTGGCCCACGAAGCCGTCGTGCGACTTGTTGGCGTGGCCAATGACGATCGACACGCTCATCTCGCCGGAGACCTTCGCGTGCGAGCCGATGCTGCAGGCGGCGATCCGTCCGCCCACGATGGTGGCGTCCTCGCCGATCACGCACGGCCCGACGAGCCGCGTGAAGCCCTGCACGATAGCGCCGCGCCGCACCAGCACGGGGCCCGCGCGCGTGTCGGCAATCACGAACGGTTCCACCGTCGCGCCGTCCTCGACGTGCGCAGGGTGCTTCCCCACGATGGTCAGCGCGCCGGGCTTCGCCTTCGCCGGCAGCAGCGCCGCGGTGTCGGCCGCGAGCATCGCGGGGAGGTGGCCAATCAGGTCCCACACCTCCTCGAGCCACCACCCCTCGGCCTCCACCGCGCTCCCGGTGGCGAACTGCGCAAGCGTTGCGCTCCCGGTGGCGAGTCCCGCGAGCCCCGACGGGACGCCGAGCCGCACGGCGGCGATCTGCCCGTCGCACCGGACCTCGGAAATCCGCGCCCCGAGCGGGAGCGCGCGCAGCGCGGGCGCACACCGCGCGTTCACGAGCCAGGTCCCCGCCGGCAGCGTGTCCGTCACCGCCGGTGGCGCATCGAACTCGGCAAAGGCGGCCAGGTGATCGGCGCCGATGAACCCGACGCACGAGGCCCCGAGCGCGCGGGCCCAGCGGTCGCGGATCAACTCGGCGCCCGCGCGGAGTTCGCCCGCGGGCCGCGTCAGTGCAAAGGGCTCAAAGCCGCGCGCGCGCGCGTCGTCGTACAGCACGAAGGTCGTCATACCGCGTCCACCACCGGTCGGGGCAGGGCATCGAGCATCGCCTTGAGGTCGTCGGCCCTTGCCACCGTCGTTACCAGCGTCACGCCGTCCCGCACGACGACCACGAGGTCCTGCACGCCATACAGCACCACCTGGCCGGACTCGGCGTGCACGACGTTGTCGCGCGCGTCCACGAGGTGCGTGCGGCCGTGGACCGCGTTGCCGGCCGCGTCGCGCGCCCGGAGGCGGCGCAGCGCCCCCCAGGTCCCCACGTCGTCCCAGCCAAACGTTCCGGGGAGGACGATGACGCGCGTGCTCCGCTCGAGCACGCCCACGTCGACACTGACGGGCGTCCGCACGGCGGCGAAGAACTCCGCGGCCGTGGAGGTCGGTGTCACCGTGGCGAGCGCCGGGGCGACCTCGGGAGTGAGGGCGGCGAGTTCGGCGAGATACTCCGCCGCTCGCCACGCGAAGATGCCCGAGTTCCAGAGTCCGCCGGCCGCGACCAGCGCCTCGGCGCGTGCGCGGTCCGGCTTCTCGACGAAGCGCGCGACGGCCCGCGCCTCGGGGCCCACCGGCGCGCCGGGCTCGATGTAGCCGAGTCCGGGGTTCGGCTCGGTGGGCACGATCCCCACCGTGGCCAGCGACCGGGCGTGGACGGCCGCGTCGACGGCGGCCTGCAGGGTGCGGCGAAACGCCGCGTCGTCGCCGATGGCCCAGTCGGCGTGCACGGAGACCATCGCCGCATCCTGCCCGCCGCGCCGTTGCACCTCGACCGCGGCCCACGCGAGCGCGGCGGCCGTGCCGGCGGGGCGTGGCTCGGCGAGCACCTGGTCGGCGCTGAACGCCGGGAGGAACTCGCGCACCGAGCCGGCCAGCGCCTCGCTCGTGAGAATCAGGATTCGCTCGGCGCCGACCAACGGGACCAGGCGCGCGACCGTCTCCTCAAGCAGCGGGAGCGCACTGACGAGCGGCAGGAACTGCTTCGGGCGCCGGGGAGTGCTCAGCGGCCAGAAGCGCGACCCGACGCCCCCTGCGAGAATCACCGCGTAGAGCGGCGCACGCACCGGTGTATTCACCGGCGCGCGCCTTCGACGAGTTCGGCCACGCGCGCCAAGAGGCGCTTGGGGCTGAACGGCTTGGTCATAAACTCGTCCGCCCCACGGCGGCGGGCGTCGGTCTCCTGGTGGTCCTGTCCCGCCGCCGTGAGAATCAGGCAGGGCAGGGTGCGCCACCGCGCATCGGCGCGCACGCGGTCGAGGACCTCGAGCCCCGAGACGCGGGGCATCATCAGGTCGAGAATGAGGAGGCCGGTGTCCGGGGTGCGCTCCAGGGCGTCCAGGGCCTCCGCCCCGTCGTAGACCAGGTCAACGTCAAACGGCCCCTGTTCGAGCTTGGTCTTGATGATGCGACCGATGTGCGGCTCGTCGTCGGCGACGAGGATCCGGGTGCGCGGCGCGGGGGGCGGGGAGGCCTGCACGGCGACCCTGGGTCAGGCCAGCGCGGCGAGGCTCGCGCGGTGGCGCCGCAGGTCGTACACGAGCGCGCCGACATTGGCGTCCGCGCGCAGCAGGACGAGCAACACCACCTCGGCGGTCATCGCGGCCAGGACGGCCAGGCCCGATTCCTGCTCGAGGATCGCGGTCTGCAGGGGGCCGACGGCGGCCGCCCCGCCGAGCTCGTCGCAGAACTGGAGGATCGAGGGGACGTGGGCTGCGACCTGCTCGCCGTCCAGACCGGATTCCGCGTCGCTGTCGATCAGCAACCCGTCCCGCCCCAGCACGATGGCGGCGGTCACCCCGTCGAACTGGCGAACGGTTGCGACGAGATCTCGGATGGTCGGCACCGTCGCTCCTGGAAAGGTTGACGAAGTGTACGTCCGGAGGGGGCTAAGTCAAGCACGGGTCGCTTGATGCGGCGCCGGTCCGTCCGTTAGGTTGCAGGGGTGAAGACCATCGCCCCGTATGCCCGCGTGCGCCGCCGACTGCTCGTCGCTGCGGCCGCCCTCCTCGTCGCCGGCATCGCGGCCTGCGAGGACCCGTTCAAGCAGGACGCCGACTCGCCGACGCTCGACGGGACCTTCGAGATCTGGGCGCTCAACGGCACGCCGCCGCAGTTCCCCTCGGTGATCCTCGTCCCGCAGCGTCTCGTCGTGCGCCCCGACGTCGCGGGCTCGTTCGACCTCGGGTTCGACATCGACCCGGACGGCCGGCTCGTGGTCCTTCCCGTCACACGCGTCGTCGACGCGCTCGCCGGGCCTCGGAGCGTCGGACTCATCCGCACCGACTCGATCTACAACCTCATCACCGCCGCGCCGCGCACCGGGTGGATCTACGATTCGGTCCTCACGGTCAACGAGGGGCAGGTCTTCCTGGTGAAGGTCCAGACCCAGTTCTGCACCGGCTCGTTCAACACCAACATCTACGCCAAGTACCACGTGGACTCGGTGATCGTGGCGGAGCGCCGCATCAAGATCAGTGGCCGGGTCAATCCCAACTGCGGCTTCCGCTCGTTCCTCTCCGGCGTCCCGACGTTCTGACCCGTGCTTGATGCCCGGCTGGTCCGTGAGGGGATCGGGCAGTTGCGCGAGGGCCTGCGCCGTCGCGGCACGCTCGAGGCATTCGCGCCGCTGATCGACGAGGCGGAGGCGCTGGACCGCGTACGCCGCCGCACGATCACACAGGTCGAGGACCGCAAGGCGCAGCGCAACAAGGTCACGCAGGAGGTCGGTCGCCTGAAGAAGGCGGGCGAGGATGCCGCGGCGCTGATGACCCAGGCGCGCGGGATCGGCGACGCCATCGCGGCGGACGAGGCCGAGCTCGCCGTCACCGAGGCGCGCCTGACCGAGATCCTCCTCGGCATCCCCAACCTCACGCTCGATGACGTCCCGGAAGGCGACGAGTCCGCCAACGTCGTCGTCCGGCAGTGGGGCGATCCGCGCGCCGTCGACGGCGTGGTCCCGCACTGGGACGTCGCGGTGCTGCTCGGGATGCTCGACCTCGCGCGCGGCGCGAAGATCTCGGGCTCGGGGTTCATCGTCTACCGCGGCGCCGGCGCCAGGCTCGTGCGGGCGCTGATGAACCTGATGCTCGACCTGCACACCACGCGCTTCGGCTACGAGGAGCTCTGGGTGCCCATCGTCGTGAACCGCGCGACGATGACCGGTACGGGACAGCTCCCGAAGTTCGAGGACGATATGTACGCGGTCCGCGACGACGATCTCTTCCTGATCCCCACCGCCGAAGTGCCCATCACCAACCTCTACCGCGACGAGATCCTCACGGCCGAGGAGCTCCCGCGCGGCTTCTGCGCCTACTCGCCCTGCTTCCGCCGCGAGGCCGGCGCGGCCGGCAAGGACACGCGGGGCCTCCTGCGCGTGCACGAGTTCGACAAGGTCGAACTCGTCCGCTACTGCGCGCCCGAGTCGGGGGAGGAGCAACTGCAGGCGCTGCTCGGCCACGCCGAGGCGGTCCTGCAGGCGCTGGGGCTGCCGTACCGCGTGGTGCTCCTCGCGGCGGGAGATACCGGCTTCGCGAGCGCCAAGACCTACGACCTCGAGGTCTTCGCGCCCGGGGTGGGGAAGTGGCTCGAGGTCTCGTCCTGCTCGTGGTTCACGGACTTCCAGGCGCGGCGCGCGAACATCCGGTATCGCCCCGCCGCCGGCGAGAAGCCGCGCTTCATCCACACGCTCAACGGTTCGGGGCTCGCCTTCCCCCGGATCATCGCGGCGCTGCTCGAGCACTACCAGCGCCCCGACGGCTCGGTGGCGGTCCCGGCAGAGCTGCAGAAATGGCTCGGCACGGATCGTCTCGGGTGACCACCGCCACCTCGCCCCTCTCCCTCAATCCGGCGCAGCGCGAGGCCGTCGAGCACGGCGACGGGCCGCTGCTCGTCGTCGCGGGCGCCGGCTCGGGCAAGACGCGAGTGCTCACGGCGCGCATCGCGCGCCTCATCGAGCACGCCGACGTCCTGCCGCGCGAGATTCTCGCCGTCACCTTCACCAACAAGGCGGCCGGCGAGATGCGCGACCGCGTGG
>CAYXQS010000157.1:0-4968 GCA_964466515.1 uncultured Gemmatimonas sp.
CGTACACCGACTGGTCGCCGTGCGGGTGGTACTTGCCGAGCACGTCGCCGACGACCGTCGCGGACTTCTTGTAGGGACGCCCCGGCACCAACCCGAGCTCGTTCATCGCGTAGAGGACGCGCCGGTGGACCGGCTTGAGTCCGTCGCGCACGTCCGGCAGCGCGCGTGAGACGATGACGCTCATCGAGTAGTTGATGAACGACTCCCTCACCTCGTCCTGGATCAGACGTGGAAGGATCCGTTCACGGTTGTTCGGTGCGGTCATTTTCGGGGCTGGGGAGAGTGAGAGGGCGCCGGGCGCCACCCCGTTAAATCTAGTGCGGCGGAGAGGGGCTTACAATGTGGATTCCCCTCTGAAAACGGGGGCTGGGGTTGTGCCCCGGCCGATGGCAAGGCAGTTCACCGCGAAGGCCGTTCGGCCAGCGGCTAGGAATCCTCGGGAGCCGCGCGCGCAATGGCCTCCCGCTCCGAGCGCCACCGCTCGTACCAGCGCCGCGTGACCTCCGCGGCGAGCTCCTTGTTGCCGAGCCCAAACGAGAGCGCCAAGGCCAGTGCCACCGCACCGAAGATGATTGCGAACGCCGTCGTGACGATTCCCGTCGCCACGCCGAGCTCCTGCAGCGCCATAAAGACCGCGAGCAGGACCACGCCGCCCTTCCCCACGCGCGTGAGCGTCGCGCCGCCGTTCAGTGCGCCCGTCGACGCCGCCACGAGCGCCGCCACCAGGTCGCCGAGCACCATCCCGAGGATCACGATCACCACCGCCGCGATCACGCTCGGCACATAGCTCACCAGCTCGGAGAACGCCTGGCCGAGATAATCGATCCCCAGCGTATCCGCGGCCACCAGCATCGCCGTGAAGAGGATGAACCAGAACACCACCTGCGCAATCACGCGCGTCGGGTTCATCGGCGCGCCGTGCGGATCGAGCGGCGGATGCACCCCGCCCTTCTCCAGCGCCTCGTTGAGATGCACGCGCCGCAACAGCCGCTGCACCGTGCGCTGGCCGAGCCGTGCGAGGAAGAAGCCCACGGCGAGCACCACCGCCGCGCCGAAGAGCGAGGGAACGAATTCCCAGAGACGCATCAGGCTGTCGCGCAGTCGATCAAAGACGATCATTGGACTCGCCCCTCCGGGCGTCGGACGCTAGAACGTGAACCGCACCAGCGAATGCCTACCGGGCGCGCGCATCGCGGCCGCCACCGCGCCCATCGGATTGACCTCGACCCGATCGAGCAGATACTGCCGTCCCTCATCGCGCCGCGGCTGCACATAGCGCTCCGTGAGCACCACGCCGCCGATCCCGCCGAGCGCCGCGAGCGCGAGCGTCAGCGAGGCGCCGCGCTCCGCTTCGCCCGCCACCAGCACGCCCACGCCGATCCCCATCAGTCCGCCGGCGGTGGCACCGAGCGAGACGAGCGTCCCTTCCGCGCTCGTGTGGTCGTACCGCCGCACGAGCCAGCGGTCCGCCGCCCAGACGCCCGCCAGGCCGCCCACGAGCACCGTGCCCGCGACCGCCTGCGGGCTGGGATCCAGCTCCGCGACGACCGCGCCGAGCGCCGTCGCGCCGAGCGAGGCGCCGGTCCACAGCAGCAGCGCGTCCCCCGGTGTCACCTCGTGCAGCGCGGTGCGCGCGTAGCGTCGGCCGAGCGCATACCCGCCCCACCCAATCACGCTCGCGCCAATGCCGCGGCCCGCGCCGGTGATCCCGCGCCCGTCGTCGGTCGGGTCGATCGCGTAGCTCAGCAGCAGCGCCGAGACCGCCGCGACATCGTGCCCCACCACCGCCGACACCGCCTCGCCTTCGCTCATATCGCGGCCCATCACGAGCCCGATCGTCGTCCCGCCGACGCCGCCGAGGAGCGTGAGCGCCGCGGTGGGCCGACGGGCAAGGTCCGTGGAGTTCCCGATCACAAGCCCGTTGATGGCACCGCGCCACGCCACCCGCGACGAGAGGAACTGTCGCGCCGGGGTGATCACCACCTGCCGCGTGACCTCGCTCGACGCAAAGAACGACCCGCCCGCCATCACGAAGTAGGCCGCCGTCGCCGTCACGCCGTCGTCGGAGACCATCGTCGCGAAGGCCGGGGCGTAGACGATCATCCCCAGGATGGTCTGGCTCCGCACGAACGCCGTGCGCAGTGGCGGCGAGGTCACGGTCGCCGTGTCGCGCCGCGCGGGCTGCGCGACGGTGTCGGTGGAGAAATCGAGCCGCCGCGGCGGTTCGTCCTGGGCGGCCGCCGAGGTGGCGGCGCAGCATATGACCGCGAGTGCGCGGAGGAGGGTTCGCATCTCCCTGATAATGTAGCGGTCCCTCGTCAGTTCCGCGTCCCGCGCTTCACGTCAAACAGCACGCTCCGCCGACAGGTCGGGCACAGCAGCCACTCGCGCTTCCGCGCGTACCCGAGGCCGAAGCTCCCGCCGCCGATCGAGCGCTCGTGCATCCGCACTGCGCAGCGTGGGCACTCGGCGTGGCCGTCGCGCGCGTAGGCCTCGCGCACCGCGCGTTCCTCGTCGGCGTCAAACTGCGCGCGTTCACCCATCGCTCACCCGCAGGACGAGTTTTCCGAACTGCCGACCCTCGGCCAACCGCTCAAAGGCCGCGCGGCCCTCCGCGAGCGGACGCACCGAATCGACGGCCGGCGTGAGCCGCCCCGCCGCCAGTTCCGCCGTGACCGCGTCGAATTCCGCGTCGTTCCCCATCGTCGAGCCGAGGATCGACCACTGGTTCCAGAAGAGCCGCCGCACGTCGGTCGTGAGCGTCGGCCCCGAGGTCCCGCCGCAGGTGACGAGCCGCCCGCCGCGCGCGAGCGCCTGGAGCGATTGCCCCCACGTGCGCTCCCCCACCGAGTCAAGCACCACATCCACGCCGCGCTTGCCGGTGCGCTCACGGATCGCGCGACCCACCTCGAGCGCACGGTGGTCGAGGAGCTCGTCGGCCCCCATCGCCCGCGCGCGTTCGAGCTTCGCCGGGTCCGACGAGGTCACCCAAACTTTCGCGCCGCGCGCCTTGCAGATCTGCAACGCGGCCTGCGCCACGCCGCCGCCGATTCCCCAGATCAGCACCTCGTCCCCCGCCTGCACCCGCGCGCGCGTGACGCACATCCGCCACGCGGTGAGCGTCGCGAGCGTGAACGCCGCCGCAACCGGGTCGGGCACCTGCACCGGAATCCGCCGCACATTCGCGGCCGGCAGGACGACAAGCTCCGCAAACGTCCCCGGGCGATGCTCCCCGAGAATCCCGTACGTGACACACAGCGGCTGTTCGCCCTTGCGGCAAAACTCGCAGTCGCGGCACGAGATGCCGCCGTTGATCACCACCCGGTCGCCCACGGCCACGCCGTGGACGGCCGGGCCCACCGACTCCACCACCCCCGTCCCGTCCGCGCCGAGGACCCAGGGCGGCGTGATCGTCACGCCCGGAAGCCCGCCCACCGTCCAGAGGTCGAGCCGGTTAAGGGCCACTGCCCGAAGGCGCACCCGCACGTCGACCGGAGCGCGCAGCTCGGGGACCGGCAGGTCCTCCCGATACCGCACGCGCTCCGGGCCCCCGTGCGCCTCAATGGTCAACGCTCGCACCGTACTTCCCCCCGCTATATTGGGTCTATGATCGAGATCAAGGTGCCGCCGCTCGGCGAGTCCATCACCGAAGCGACCGTCTCCAAGTGGCTCAAGCAAGAGGGAGAGGCCATCGCCATCGGCGACACCCTCGTTGAGCTCGAGACGGACAAGATCACTGTCGAAGTCCCCGCGCTCAACGCCGGTATCCTCACCAAGCGCCTGAAGCAGGAAGGCGACGTGGTGCAGTTGGCCGAGTCGCTCGCCCAACTGGATGATAGCGCCGGTGCCAAGGTGACCGCAGGAGCCGCAGCTCCCGCCGCTGCCGCGCCCGCGCCTCCCGTCCCGCCTCCGGTCGCGCCCGCCGTCCCTGTGGCTCCGGCCGCACCCGCTGCGGTGAAGGCCGTCCCGCCGCCACCCGCCTCGCTCCGCGCCGCACCGAGTGCCACGAAGCTCGCCGCCGACCAGGGCCTCGATCTCGGGGCGGTCCAGGGCACGGGCCGCGGCGGCGTGGTCAGCAAGCCCGACGTGATTGCCGCAATGGACGCGCGCGCTACCGCGGCCGCCGCGCCAAAGACGCCCGCGGCGCCCGTGCCCTCGCCCCGGCAGGGCGGTGAGCGCGAGACGCGCGAGAAGATGACGACGCGCCGCAGGCGCATCGCCGAAAACCTCCTCCAGTCACAGCACGCCACCGCGCGCCTCACGACGTTCAACGAGATCGATATGTCGGCGGTCTCGGGGCTCCGCGACCGGATGAAGGAGAAGGTCGAGAAGGAACACGGCGTCAAGCTCAGCTATATGCCGTTCTTCGCCAAGGCCGCGTGCATCGCGCTCAAGGCATATCCCGTCGTCAACGCGCAGGTCGACGGCGAGGAGATCATCTACAAGCACTACGTGAACCTCGGCATCGCCGTGGCGAGCGACGCCGGCCTCGTCGTCCCCAACATCAAGGACGCCGACCGCCTCGGGATGATCGGCTTCTCGCGCGCCATCGCGGCCGTGGCCAAGCGCGCCCGCGACACCAAGCTGACGATGGACGACCTCACCGGAGGATCGTTCACCATCACCAACGGCGGCGTCTTCGGCTCGCTCATCTCCACCCCGATCATCAACTATCCCCAGGTCGCGATCCTCGGGCTCCACAAGATCCAGGACCGCCCCATCGCGCTCAACGGACAGGTCGTCATCCGGCCGATGATGTACGTCGCCCTCAGCTACGACCACCGGATCATCGACGGGCAGCAGGCGGTCCTCTTCCTCGTTCGGATCAAGGAACTGATGGAGGATCCCGCCGCAATGCTCATCGACGACTGACGTGACCAGCACCGCGTCCACACCCGACGTCGTCGTCATCGGCGGCGGCCCCGGCGGCTACGTCGCCGCCCTCCGCGCCGCGCAGCTCGGGCTGTC
>CAYXQS010000158.1:0-1994 GCA_964466515.1 uncultured Gemmatimonas sp.
ATTGGATGGCCGGTAGTACGCGCGGTAGAAGGCGAGGAGTTGGGCGCGCGTGAGCGCGCGCAACTCGTGCTCGCGCCCCATCCGCCAGCGGCGGATGCGGTGCCGGTCGTGCAACACCTCAAAGAGCGTCTCGAGCGCGAGCGCGCCCGCGGTGTCGGCCTTTCGCCTGGTCTCCTCGATGATGACCTCGAGCTCGCGCCTGAGCTCGCCGGCATCGATCACCGAGTTGGCGTAGGCGTCGGCCTGGACGGCGAGGCCCGCGCGAAAGCCGGAGCTCGGGAGGACCGCGTAGTAGTGCGTATGGTCGTAGATGGTGCCGGCATTCAGGTAGCCGCCGGCGGCCTTCGTGGCGCGCGCGATCTCCCCGACGCCGTGCGTGGGCGTCCCCTTGAAGTACATGTGCTCGAGGACGTGTGCGATGCCGACGGTGTCGTCGGGCTCGTCGAAGTAGCCGGCGCGCACCCAGGTGACGATGGCGACGACGGGCGCGGTGCGGTCGCGGCGCGCGAGCACCGTGAGGCCGTTGGGGAGCCGCACACGTCGCACGCTCTCCGGTGGCAGCACCGAGGCGGCAGACGGGCGCGGCGCGGCGCTCACCGGACGAGGGGGAAGCGCTTGATCACCGCGAGCGAGGCGATCAGCATACCGGCCGAGTACGCGACGACGCGCGCGACGTGCGCCCACTCGGCGGGGCGGCCGGCAAGCCACGCGTTGCGCGCGCCGGCGGCGAGGTCAAACGGCGGGAGCGCCACCGCGAGCGCGTGCAGCACGGCATTGAGCCCCCCGGTGCGGTCCACCTGCTGCAGCACGCTCGTGCCGAGGAAGACGGCAATCAACGCCAGGCCGTCGCGCCGCGTGAGCGCGCCGCAGAGCATCGAGAGCGATCCGAGCAGCAGCGCATAGAGCCCCGCCGACCGGAGCGCCGGCAGCACCGGCACGTCGGTCACCGCGAGGCCGAACCCGAGCGGGACCAGCGCGAAGACCGCGAGGAAGAGGAGCGCCGCGACCACGAAGCGCTGGAGATAGAACATCCAGGGCGCGACCTGATGCGCGAAGTAAAAGCGGAAGTACTGGCGGTCGCGGTCGAGCGCGGCCACCTGGTTCACGACGGCGAGCGCGCCGAGCGTCACGGCGAGGCCGGCGAAGTTGGCATAGATGGTGAGCGCGAACGCCGTCCCCGAGCCCTGGTCGTCGAGCGAGACGTGCGGGTTGGCCTGTACGAACGCCCAGAGCGGCCCGCTCGCGAGCAGGAGGAACATCAGCGGGGAGACGAGCGCGCGCACGATGGAGTCGCGCGCCTGCCACGGGAGGTAGGCCACGAGGGGACGGAGGGCGCTCATCGGACCACCGCCGTGCGGAAGGCCTCTTCGAGCGACGACTCCGCGGGCGCCACCGCGACGATGAGCGCGCCCTGCGCGATGGCCGCGCCGAGGCCGTGGTTGAGCGCCGCGACGTCCGCGGTGCACTCGATGGCATCGCCGAGGGGCGTGGCGCCGGCGAACTGCGCCTGCAAGGCCTCCACGCCCGAGGCCGCGCGGATCCGCCAACGCCGCGCCGTGCCCACGCCGGCCGCGTCGCGCACCGTCACCACGCGCTGGATCACGCCGTGGTCGATGATGGCGACGCGGTCGCAGAGCCGCTCGAGCTCGTCGAGATTGTGCGAGGCGATGACCAGCGCGCGGTCCGGGCGGCGGAGACCGGCGACGAGGTCGCGGAAGCGCGCCGTCCAGAGCGGATCGAGTCCGTGCGTCGGTTCGTCGAACACCACCACCCGCCGGTCGGCGAGCAGCGCCTGCGCGAGCCCGAGCCGCTGCAGGTTGCCCTTGGACAGCGCCTTCAGCCGCTTGGCACGATGCTCGCCGATCCCTACCGCCTCAATCACCCGCTCGCACGCGGCGGCGCGCGCCGTGGCCGGAATCCCCGCGAGCGCGGCAAACCGCCTGAGCGCCTCGTCGGCCCGCCGTCCCACTCGGGACGGCGGGCTGGCGTGCTTT
>CAYXQS010000158.1:2004-4772 GCA_964466515.1 uncultured Gemmatimonas sp.
CGCGATCCCCTCGCGCTCGACAAAATCGCGTGGCCGCAGGCCATCGATGGCGATCTCCCCGGCGTCCGCCGCGAGAAAGCCGAGCAGCAGCGCGATCAGCGTGCTCTTCCCCGCCCCGTTGGGGCCCGCGATGCCGAGCACCTCGCCGGCCGCGACGTCGAGCGTCACATCGGCAACCGCGCGGACCGGCGCCCCGAAGGGCGTTCGGTACGTCTTCCCGACCCCGCGCAGTGTGATCAGTGGAGGATCCGTAGAAGGCCGGCGTCCGCGCTCGCGCGCAGGAAGCTCTCGGGGTCGCGCGTGGGAATGAGGATTCCCGTGAGGGAGTATCCGCGCCGCGCCTCAAGCTGCATCCACTCCTCGACGGTGCGCCCCTTCCTGCCCGGGGCCGCCTCGCGCATCGCCGCGACGATCGCCTCCCAACTCCCCTCGAACGTCCGCCCGTCGCGCCCCACCACCTGGTGCCGCTCGGGGGCAATCTTCCGCTCGCCAAGGTCGTGGAGCAGCGCGCCAAAGAGCTCGAGCTGCGACCGCGCCTCCTCCTGGTCCTGCTCCGCCGCGCGCTGCTCAATCTCGCCGAGGAGCTCGTCGAGCGGGTCCAGCGTCGGCGTCAGCTCCGTCAGCCGCTCCTCCCAGACCCGGAGCGAGGGGTCGTCGTCACGCAGGCGCAGGTGCGACTTCTTGAGCTCCAGGAGCCGCCAGATCCCGAGCTCGTCCCAGTGATCCTCGGGCTTGGTGCGGTCGAGCTGGAAGAGCGCGCCCTCGTACTCCCCCCCGTCGTAGAGGAGATTTCCGAGGTAGATCCGCGCCTCGCTGTGCTCGGGGTCGAGCTGCAGCGCGCGGCGCAGGGTCTCGATCGCGCCGGCCTCGTCATTGAGCCGGTGCTGCGTGTAGCCCACCATCGCCACCGCTTCCGCGTTCTCCGGCGTCTGCTGCACGGCAATCGAGAAGAACTCCTTGGCCTCCTCCATCAGGCCATCGCGGAAGAGCGCGCGGCCCACCTGGAGCATCAGCTCGACATCGTCGGAGTAGCCGAGTTCGAGGATGCGGCGGAACGACCGCACGGCCGCGTCGGTCTGGCCGAAGCGGAGCAGGACCTCCCCGAGGCCCGCGAGTCCATCCTCGTGTTCGGGGTCGAGGACGAGCGCCTCCTCGAAGGCGCGCCGCGCCCAGGCAAACTCGTCGCGCGCCAGCCGCGCGTATCCCACGCCGATGTGGAGCTCGACGGCGTTCGGGTAGAGGCCCAGCCCCTCCCGCAGCATCGTCAGTGCGTCGTCGTAGTTCCCTTCGTTGTAGAGCTGATGCGCGCGCTCGTCGTACTCCTCGGAACTCAGGAACGGAGTGGGCATCGTGCGTCTAACCTCCGGATCGAAGGGATTGTTGCCTAAGGTATAGCGTGGCACGCGTTCGCACCAATAGGGCGGGCGGTGCGTCACCGAATTGTGCGTTGTCGCGTTATTCGGCGGCCCGTGCACGGGGTCTTCACAAGGTGACAGCGCCCCCTGTTCAGGCATTCGACAGGTACACACCTTTCCAATCCGCCCTGCCACCACCGCCCTCGGTCGTCCCGTGGTTCCCAACATCCCTGACAACTCGGGCGACGGCTTCTTCCAGGCCATCGTCGAAGCGTCGTCCGACCTCGTCCTCGTGCTCGGGGAGCGCGGGACGATCGAGTATATCAACCCGGCGGTCACGCGGATCCTCGGATATCGGCCGTCGGAGGTGCTCCACACCTCGATCATCGCGTACCTCCATCCCGACGACGCCGAGGGCGCCGAGCGCGCGATTGCGTCCGAGTACGAGGGGAAGAACGAGGTGCCCGTAATGGACGCCCGGGCCCGCGCGAAGGACGGTTCGTGGGTCCCGCTCGAAGGAAAGGTGTGGCTGGAACCCGGCACCTTCCCCCCGCGCCTCGCGATGATCGCGCGCGATATGCGCGAGCGCTCGCGCGCCGAGCGGATGCTCACCGAGCGCGAGGCGTGGGCCCGTGCGGTGCTCGAGGCGAGCCCGGTGGCCATCGTCACGCTCGATCCGCAACTGCGCGTGATCGAGTGGAACGCGATGGCGGAGCGCACCTATGGCTGGACCGCCGCCGAGGCCAAGGGCCATCGCCACCCCGCGCTGCCGCCGGCCGCCGCCGACGTCGATCTCCTGCAGGAAGTCGCGAAGTCCGGGCAGGCGCTGACCGACCCCGCGGCCACGCGCTGTCGGAAGGACGGCACCGCGCTCGAGGTCGGCTGCGCGATCGCGACCATCCGCGCGCTCGACGGGACGGTCACCGCGCTCGTGGAGATCACGACGGACATCACCGGGCAGCGCGCGCTGGAGCGGCAGTTTGAGCGCGCACAGCAGTTGGAGGCCATCGGCCGGATCGCGCGCGGCGTGGCGCGGGACCTTGAGCAGTCGCTGGCCGTGATCTCGGGCAACGCCGAGGCGCTGCTCGACTCCGGCGACGTGCGGGTGGCGGGGCGCGCGCACGCGATCCTCGAGGTGACGCGGCGGAGCCGGACGCTCGGCGCGCATCTCGCGGCGCTGGGCGAGCGTACGCCCCGGGGCGGGAGCGGGTCGGCCGTGGCGGACGACGTGCTGCGCGAGACACTCGGCGATCTCGAACGCGAGGTGCGGGGCGTGGCGCGCGTGGTCTCGCACCTCGGCGCCGACGAGGCGCGGGTGCCGCTCGGGCCGGCCAACTACCGCTCGCTCCTCGAACTCCTGCTGCGGAACGCGGTGGAAGCGACCCTGAGCGGCGGGGCCATCACCGTGCGCAC
>CAYXQS010000159.1:0-4755 GCA_964466515.1 uncultured Gemmatimonas sp.
ATCTCGTCGCGGATCCCCTCCGGCGCGCGCTGGCGGCGCCAGCGGTTGCGGAGCGCGATGGCGACCGACTTCTTCGCCTCGCCCTGGCCCACGATGTAGCGGTCGAGCTCGGCGACGATCTTGCGGGGCGTGAGGTCGGCGAGACGCGCGAGGGCCTGTTCGTTGCGCGGACTCGGCATCTCAGCCCGTGGGTTCGACGATGGTGATCTGCGTGTTGGTATAGATGCAGATCTCACCCGCGATGGTCAGCGCGCGGCGCACGATCTCCGTCGGCGGCAACGGCGTCTCGCGCAGGAGCGCGCGCGCCGCGGCCAGCGCGTACGGGCCGCCCGAGCCGATGGCCAGCACGCCGTCGTCCGGCTCGATGAGCTCGCCGTTCCCGGAGAGCACGAAGCCGTGGTCGCGATCGACGACGACCAGGAGGGCCTCGAGGCGGCGCAGGACGCGGTCCGAGCGCCAGTCCTTGGCAAGCTCCACCGCGGCACGCGGGAGATTCCCGGGGTGCCGGTCGAGCTTCTCCTCGAACTTCTCAAAGAGCGTGAAGGCGTCCGCGGCCGCGCCGGCAAACCCCGCCAGGACCCGCCCGCCCTTCAACTGGCGGACCTTCACGGCGGTGGACTTCATCACCGTGTCGCCCACGGAGACCTGCCCGTCGCCGCCGAGCGCGACCTGCCCGTCGCGGCGGACCGCGAGGATGGTGGTGGCGTGGATGATGGGAAGTGGCATCCGGGAAATATACAGTGCCGCAACTCTAGGCACTTTCCGCTAGGCCCGGGGGTGCGCGTTCCGGTACACCTGCTTGAGACGCTCGACCGAGGTGTGCGTATAGATCTGCGTGGTCGAGACGCTGGCGTGACCGAGCAGTTCCTGTACAGCCCGGAGGTCGGCCCCCCCGTCGAGGAGGTGCGTCGCGAAGGTGTGGCGCAGGGCGTGCGCGCTGAGCCCGGCCCCCTCGTCCACGCCGTGCAGGCGCGCCGTGACCGCGTTGTGCAGCGTCTTGGGGCTCATCCGCTGCCCCCGCCGACTGAGGAAGAAGGCGGTCCGGTCGGCGCCGCTGCCGACGGCGGCCAAGAGCGCATCGCGCGCGCGCTCGTAGCCGCGGAGCGCCTGCTGTGCCGCGTGTCCCACGGGGATGATCCGCTCCTTCCGTCCCTTGCCGCGCACCTTCACCGAGCCGCCGAGGAGGTCGAGGTCGGCAACGTTGATGCCGCGGAGCTCCGAGATGCGGAGTCCCGCCGTGTAGAAGAGTTCGAGGATCGCGAGGTCGCGCACGTCGGTGAAGCGGCCGTCCTGCGCGCGCGTGGCCGCGGCCGTGAGCAACGTGTCCATATGCGCGCGATCGAGGTGCCCCGGCAGGTGCTTCTCGAGCCTGGGCGTGCCCACGGCACGCGCGGGGTTGGCCTCCACGAGGTCGCCGCGATGGAGGAAGCGGAAGAACGACCGCGCGGCCGAGAGCGCGCGGGCGCTGGACCGGCGCGAGAGCCCGCGCCTGGCGAGTTGCGCGAGCCAGGCACGGAGCGCGAGGCGGTCAATGGTGGCCCAGTCGACGGCGCTCACGCCGAGGTGGGCGGAGAGGAACCCCTGCAGCGCCGTGAGATCGCGGCGGTAGGCCGCGACCGTGTTGGGCGAGACGTCGCGTTCCTTCTCGAGGTGCGTGAGGAAGTCGCCGATCAGCGGGTCGACGTCAGTCACGGCGCGGCGTCGCGACCTCGCCGTAGTGCGCGGCCAGCGAGCGGAGGTAGCCCTCGATGGTGCCGTGCGAGCCCTTCAGCTTCATCACCACGCGGAAGAGCGGCGGCTCGACCCACCCCTCCTCGGTGATGGTGACCTCGGTGCCCGCCCCGCTGGCGACGACGTCGTAGGTCCAGGTGCCGCCGAAGTCCTGCTGCTCGTCGTTGACGATCTCCGTGATGAGTCGCCGGCCCGGCGTCTCGCCGCGCACCTCGATGCGCACGGTCCCCGAGCTCCCCATCTCCTGGTCCCACGTCTCGCGGACGCGCCCTGGCACCCGCACCGACGAACGCACCGCGTCCCACCACTGCGGCGCGCTCTCGAAGTTGCGGACCAGCCCCCAGACCGTGTCGGCGGGGGCGACGAGCGTGATGGTGCTCGAGACGACGTGCTCGCGCGGAAGCGAGCGGCCGTAGAACCAGACGCCACCGAGGAGGAGGCCGCCAACGAAGATCAGCTTGAGCAGGAAGTTCATTCGGTTCACCCGGAAACGACGGAAAGTGGGACGATGCCATACTCCAGACGCCACGAGTCCATCGTCTGTAACGCCCGCTCGGCGTACCGCTCACGCTTGAGCGCCTTGTCGCGCGGTGGATCGGCCAGCTCCTCGAGGAGCCCGAAGTTGGCGTTCATCGGCTGGAAGTGCGCCGGGTCGGCCTCGCGCAGGTGACGGTAGAGCGCGCCCAGCATCGTCGTGGGGGGCGGCAGTACGGGAGACCCGCCGCGCAGGAGGCGGGCGAGGTTGATGGCCGCCATCAACCCGGTGGCGGTGCTCTCCGTGTACCCCTCGACGCCCGTGAGCTGCCCCGCGAAGAGCGTCGTCGCGTTGTCCCTGAGCGCCAGGTGCGGCGCGAGCGTCGCGGGCGCATTGAGATACGAGTTGCGGTGGATGCTCCCGAACCGCAGGAACTCGGCGTGGGCGAGTCCCGGGATCATCCGGAAGACCTTGGACTGCTCGGGATAGCGCATCCGCGTCTGGCACCCGACGAGGTTCCACATCCGGCCCGCGCGGTCCTCCTGCCGGAGCTGCACCACGGCCCAGGGACGCTTGCCGGTTCGCGGGTCGCGCAGCCCCACCGGACGCATCGGGCCGTGGCGGAGCGTTTCGGCGCCGCGCCGCGCCATCTCCTCGACCGGCATACACCCCTCGAAGTACGGAATCTCCTCGAACTCGTGCGAGTGGTAGAGGTCGGCCTCGATCATCGCGGCGATCAACGCGTCGTACTCCCCCTTGTTCATCGCGCAGTTGAGGTACGCCCCCTCGGGGCCGGCGTCGGCCATCGTCTCCTTGTCCCAGCGGGCCGCACGGAACGCGAGGCTTCGGTCAATGGACTCGTCGGCGATGACCGGTGCGATGGCGTCGTAGAAGGCGAGCGATGCGGCGCCCACCCGCGCGGCGATTGCCCGGGCCAGCGCGTCGCTGGTGAGTGGGCCCGTGGCGATGATCCCCACGTCGGGAAGCTCACGTACCTCCGCGCGCTGGACCGCGATGCGCGGATGCGCGTGCACCCGCTCGTGCACGAGTGCGCTGAAGATGTCGCGGTCCACCGCGAGCGCGGTGCCCGCGGGAATCCGCGCGGCATCCGCGGCCTCGAGCACGAGGGACCCCAGCGCACGCATCTCCGCCTTCAGCAACCCGTGCGCGTTGGTGACGTCGGTGCTCTTGAAGGTGTTGGAGCAGACGAGCTCGGCGAGCCGGTCGGTGCGGTGCGCGGGCGTGCCCTGCACCGGGCGCATCTCGTGGAGGACCACCTCGTGGCCGCGCTCCGCCAACTGAAAGGCGGCCTCGCTCCCCGCGAGGCCGCCTCCGACGACGTGGACGGCGCGGGCTGTCGCCGCGCTCACGCCGTCACCGCCTCGGCCTCCGCGGCATCCGGCGCCTCGACGTCCCACTCATTCTGGCACTTGAGGCACCGGCGGTAGTGGCCGCGCGTCTTCGAGCTCTTGGCCTCCGCGCCGATGTTCCCGCAGTCCGGACACTTCTCCGCCACCGGCTTGTCCCAGCAGACGAAGTCGCACGTCGGATAGTTCTCGCAGCCGTAGAACGCCTTGCCGCGCTTCTTCGAGCGCCGCGCGGCGATGTCGCCGCCGTCCTTGGGGCAGAGCACGCCGGTGGGCATCGAGCGCGTCCCCTTGCACTTGGGGAAGGTCGAGCAGCCGAGGAACTCGCCCGACCGCGAGCGGCGCACCACCATCGGGTTGCCGCAGAGGGGGCAGAGGTACTTGGTCATCACCGGCGGCTCCTTCTTCCCCTTCAACGGCCGGGTGAAGGTGCAGCCCTTGGGATGATTCTCGCACGCGACGAAGGGACCGAAGAAGCCGCCCTTGGCGACGAGCTTCCCGCCATCGATGGGGCACCGCTCGTCCTTGAGCGCCGAGAGGTCGTACGCCTCGTGGATCAGCGCCTCGACGTCCACGGAGCCAAGCGCACTCTCGAACGGCGTCCAGAATTCCTTGAGCACGTCGCGCCAGGGCTCGCGGCCGTCCTCGACCTTGTCGAGCTCCTCTTCCATCCGGGCGGTGAAGCCGACGTCGAACTCCCGCGGGAACTGCCGCACCATCACCTTCTCCACCGACTCGCCGAGCGGCGTGGGGAAGAAGCGCCGCTGCTGCAGCTCGGCGTAGTGCCGCTCGGTGAGCGTCGAGATGATCGAGGCGTACGTGGACGGCCGTCCGATCCCGCGCTTCTCGAGCTCCTTCACGAGCGAGGCCTCGGAGTAGCGCGGCGGCGGCTCGGTGAAGTGCTGGCTCGGGTCGATCGACCGCACCGGGACGTGCTCGCCCGGCTCGATGGCCGGCAGCGCCTGCTCGTCCTCGAGCGCCTTCGAGTCGCCCTCCTCGCGCGCTTCCTTGTAGAGCGCGAGGAACCCCTGGAACTTCACCACCGAGCCCGTGGCGCGGAACAGGTAGCGGCCGAGGTCGAAGTCCACCGTGGTCGTGTCGAACACGGCCGGCGCCATCTGCGACGCCATAAAGCGCTGCCAGACGAGGGTGTAGAGCTTGAGCTGCTCCGGCGAGAGATAC
>CAYXQS010000160.1:0-4736 GCA_964466515.1 uncultured Gemmatimonas sp.
GCGGCCGCTCCGCGGCCGCACTATTAGAGCGTCCACAGCACAACATCACGTTAGCTCGACAATCGCGTTCTCAGGCAAAATCCTCAGACTCTCATCACCATGTCCAAGATCCCGACCAAGGTCAGCGCCCGACTCGCCGCAGGACTGAAGCGCTTCCAGCCGATTCTCGACGGCGCACGCGCCCGAGATGTTACTGAAGCTGACACCGTGACCATTGTGAAGGACGTTCTCGCTGAGGTACTTGGCTACGACAAGTACGCCGAAGTCACATCTGAGCACGCGATCCGCGGAACGTTCTGCGACCTCGCCATCAAGCTCGACGGGAAGCTTGCCTGGCTGATTGAGGTCAAGTCCGCAGGACTCTCCCTTAAGGACAATCACGTGAAGCAGGCAGTGGACTACGCTGCCAACCAAGGTTGTGAATGGGTTACGCTCACGAACGGAACGCGTTGGCTCGTGTATCGAATTGGTTTTGGCAAACCGATCGAGCACACACTCATTGCCGAAGTCGACCTGTCGCTCCTCAATCCACGCAAGGACGATGACCTTGCTCTGCTCTGGCTCCTCTCGAAAGAGGGCTGGCTAAAGAGCCACCTCGAGGATTTCGCCGCGCAGCAGGAAGCGCTGAGCAAGTACTCGATCGGCGCGCTCGTCTGCAGTGAAGCGGTCGTGAGTGTTCTTCGCCGTGAACTACGCCGCCTCAATCCCGACACGCGAATCGACGTGGAGCAGATTGAAGCGGTGCTGCGGACCGATGTATTGAAGCGCGATATTCTCGAAGGCGATAAGGCTGAGTCTGCGAAACGGACTCTCGCGCGCGTAGCTCGCAAAGCGCAGCGCGCCAAGGCAGAGGACGCGCCGACAGATGCCACAACTGCAACGCTCGCAGCCGAGGCGGCGAGCTGACGACGCTTGCTGCCGACGAGCGCAGGTATGGTAGCGGTTGTGGGGCCTCGGCTCCATTTTCTCTAAGGTTCGCCGAGGCCCCACAACCGCGTCTTATGGGAGCGCTCGCAGCAGAAGCATACGTTAGGCCGACGACTGGGGAATCGGATTCCCACGGGAGCTAATCGTTGATCAACGCCAAGTGGCACCAGCAGCACGTCATGCCGATGGGCTCGACTATCAGCCAACGGGTCACGTGGCATGTCGCTCACGCGAAGGCGTGCGGCTGTCGAGAGATTCCACCAACGGTGTTGAAGGAGCTGCGCCGCCTGGGGCGCAAGGTGCCCAAGCGTCGCGGCCACGCGGCCTAACGGCGGTTGGTGACTGACGGTCACGGTATGGAAGCGGCGGCTGCGCCGCCGCATTTTATGGAGTGCCCGCAGCACAACATCACGCCAGGCTACAGGAGAACCTGCCGTACTCACGCACCTGACCGCGCGTAGCGGCTCGGCGCTTGCCCCACATACCTGCTGAACGCAACGCTGAATGCGCTGGTCGATCCGTAGCCCACGCGGTCGGCGATTGCGGAAACCGTCAACTCGTCGTCGCGGAGCAGGCCCTTGGCGATCTCTATGCGCCACGCCAGCAGGTAGGCCATCGGTGCCACCCCGACCAGCCGTGTGAAGCGCGCGAAGAACGCGGAACGGGAAAGGGTGGCGATCTTCGCCAGTTGATCTATGGTCCAGGCGCGACCGATGTGCGCGTGCATTTGCCTCAGCGCCCGTGCCACTCGCTCATCCCCCAAGCCCCGTAGCAACCCCGGGGGGGCACTGTCGGCCGCTGCCGAGCGCATTGCTTCCACGAGCAGCAGTTCCACCAGCCGCGACCGTATGAACTCGCTGCCCGCCTTCTGGCCGGCGGATTCCTCGCCCACCATCTGCACGAGCTGCGATAGGCGAACCGAATCCCGGATATGCACCACCCTGGGCAGCAGGGAAACCAGCAGCCCGGGATCGCCGGCATCAAACAGGAACGCACCTCCCAGCGAACGCATATCCGGCAGGCCTTTCGGTTCACCATAGCGAATCTCGCGACGGGCGCTCGCCACCGCGTTGGGATCCAGGTGGACCGGGGGAGCTGGCGCGAAGCTCGAGATGGTGAAGACGGGTGTGGTGGGGAGCAGAACGAAGTCCCCCGCGCGGATCGCGATGGGCGCCTGCCCGTCGACCGTCAGCAGGCAGCTTCCCTCCAGCACGATGCAGAAGCTGGGCAAGCCATACTCGGAATAGCGCACCGCCCAGTTTCCCTTGCCGCTGATGATGTTGGCAAAGGCCGCCCGCGGACGCAGCAGTCGAACGACTTCAGACAGTGGGTCGCCCATATATGGACTCTTGCTAAAAAGAATAGGACGTTAAGTTATCGTCAGTCCTGAAACACTGGCCTATCGTTCGCTCCGAGTCAACGCACCCCTCATTCCTCGGAGCTCGCAATGAAGACCGTCCTGATCACCGGCTGTTCCTCCGGCTATGGCCTGGAGACGGCTCGCCACTTCCTCGCCCAGGGCTGGAACGTCGCGGCCACGATGCGCACGCCGCGCGAGGATCTGCTTCCCGCGTCGAGGAACCTGCACGTCCTCGCGCTGGACGTGACCCGGCCTGACAGCATCGCACGCGCCCTGCACGCCGTCGGTCCCATTGACGTGCTGGTGAACAACGCGGGTGTCGGCCTGTTCGGGGCGTTCGAGGCCACGCCGATGTCCACCGTGCGCGACATCTTCGAGACCAACACGTTCGGCGTGATGGCGATGTGCCAGGCGATCATCCCGCAATTCCGGGCGCGCCGGGCGGGCACCATCGTGAACGTCACGTCGAGCGCGACCCTGGCGCCGTTCCCGCTGGTGGCGTCCTATACTGCCAGCAAGGCGGCCATCGAAGGATTCACGGCTTCCCTGGAGCTCGAACTCCATGGGTTCGGCGTGCGCGTCAAGCTCGTCGAACCCGGCTATGGCCCCACGACCAGCTTCACCGCCAACGGCCAGCAGCGGATGCAAGGCCTGATTCCCGAGGCCTACGAACCGTTCGCCCACCGCGTGTTCGCCGGGTTCACGCAGGATATGCCGGTGACCAGGGAAGCCGACGTGGCCGAGGCCGTGCTGAAGGCCGCGACCGATGTCTCCGGTCAACTGCGCTTCCCGGCGGGCGCAGACGCCCTGGCGCTCGTGTAGTCGGCTCTAGCGGCCTCCGCCCCGTCGCTATACCCTGTAAGCCTATGCGTCCCATCGTAGAATCGCAGATTGTCGACATTCCGCACCAGATGACCACCACGGGCTTTGAGTTTCCGGGGTGCCGCATCGTGGAGAACAAGGGCGTCGTGCGCGGCGTCGTCGTGCGGTCACGATCGGTCGTCGGCACCATCGGGGCAGGCATACAGACGCTGTTCGGCGGCAACATCTCGCTCCTCACCGCGCTCGCCGAACGCACGCGTCAGCAAGCCTTCGACACGATGCTCATCCAGGCGCATCTCGCCGGGGCGCAGGCCGTGATCGGCATCCGCTACGATGCGACCGAGCTGATGACCGGGGTGACGGAAGTCCTGTGCTACGGCACGGCCGTGACGCTTGAGCGGGTGACGGGCTGAGTGGCCGCGCCTTCCGCCAGGCGGTAGAGAGACTCCCACCGACCGGAGCACTCCCGATGCGATCTCGGTTCCTGGGCATCCCGACAGTGCGGTCGCTGACCAGCGTACTGTTCGCCGCGATGGGCGGTGGTCTTTCGGTCGCGAGCGTGTCCGCACAGTCCGCCGTGGACTCGCTGACGCGCATCCGAATCGATGGGAGCCCGGCGCGGCGCGTGGGTACGGTACTCCGCATCACGCCGGACAGTGCGTTTGTGCGGATCCTGTATACGGAGCGCCGCGGGCCGCAGTTCGCGGACGTGGTGTTTTGGGGCACGCAGCGCCTGCTCGTCGACCCGCCACGCACGATGCACGAGTCGGACGTGCTCGCGTTCGTGCGAACCGACGTGCGTTCGCTTGAGCGCCGTGGGGAGCGGCGCGTGTGGCCGTTCACCGCGATGGGCGGTGGACTGCTCGGCGCGGCCGGGTTGGGCGTCTATGCTGGCGGGGTCACGCCCGTGGCCGTTCCGGTACACGCGCTGCTGGTAGTCGGGGGCGCCACGCTCGGACGGAGCATCGGCCATAGCGTCGGGCAGCATCAGTGGCATACGGTGCCGCGAGCCGACTGGGATCGACTTCCGCCCTAGGAGTGGACCACTGGGTTGGTCGGCCGCCTTTCGCTACCGCGCAACCCGTGACCGGCGTTAGCTTTAGCGCCCGATGCCTACCGCCACCGCCCGCATCTCCGAACTCGGCCCCAAGGTCGGGACCGCCGTCACCGTCCAAGGCTGGGCCACCACGACCCGTTCCTCCGGCAAGGTCGCCTTCGTCACGATGCGCGATGGCACCGGCATCCTGCAGTGCGTGGTCGTCAAACCGCAGGTCACGCCCGAGGTCTGGGAGGCCTTCCAGTCGCTCACGCTTGAGACCTCGCTTGCGGTCACGGGCGAAGTCAAGGCCGACGTCCGCGCCCCCGGCGGCGTCGAACTCGGTGTCGCCGACCTCAAGGTCCTCGGCACCAGCGCGCTCGACTACCCGATCCAGCCAAAGGAGCACGGGGTCGACTTCCTGCTCGACAACCGGCACTTCTGGCTGCGCACGCCGCGTCAGGTGGCCATTGCGCGGATCCGCAACGAGCTCGAGCAGGCAATCCACGACTTCTACTATGCGCGCGGCTTCCTGCGCGTCGACACGCCGATCCTCACGGCCGCCATCGGCGAGCGGAGCGGGCTGTTTGC
>CAYXQS010000161.1:0-4727 GCA_964466515.1 uncultured Gemmatimonas sp.
GAAGCCCATGTTGGGATGCGCCAGCTGCGTCCGGATCAATGCGGCCTCGAGGCCGCCGATCATAAAGAAGATGAGCGCGGTCCAGAGATAGAGCGTGCCGATCCGCTTGTGATCGACCGTCGTGATCCAGCTCCAGATCCCGGTCTGCTCGCTGTACGCGTCGGCATTGGGCGCGGGCGAGGCGGCTGCGATGGATGCCATAGTCTCAGGGTCTCCGGATCACTTGAGCGTCTGCAGGTAGGCGACGATGTCGGCGATCTGCCGGTCGTCGAAGCCTCCCTGGGTGACGTTGCGCTTGAGGGCGGGCTCGTACTCGCCCGTGCCGAACACGTTCATCAGGGCGCCGGGCTTCATCGCCTTGGCGTTCTTGATCCACCGGGCGAGGACCTGCGGCTCGTTGGGGTAGAGGCCCCCGGCGATGGTGTGGCGCGAGGCCACGTGGGTGAGGTCCGGCGCCAGGATGCCGACGGCGACGGGGTTGCCCGCCACGGTGTGGCAGGCGGCGCAGTAGACGAAGAGCGTCTGGCCGCGGGCCGCGTCGCCCTGCGGCAGGAGCGCATCGTCGTACGCGATGGACGCCGGGATCGGCGTCTGCGGGACGATGTGCGCCGGCAGTCGTTCCTTGGGGAAGACGTAGCCGAGCTCGGCGCTCGCGGCCTCGGTGCCCGACTGCGCGGCGCCGCCGCGGGTGCCGGCCGCGACGGCGGGCGCCGCCGTATGCGGAAGCGCGGCCTTGGCCTGGTGCCTGGCCCACGACTCGAACTCGTCGGGCTGCACGGTGAAGAGCCGGAACCGCATATTCGCGTGGCTCGTGCCGCAGTACTCGACGCAGAACCCGTTCCACGCCTGCGTGCCGAGGTCGGCGTTGGGCGTGAACCAGAGGTAGTTGGTGCGGTTCGCGATCACGTCGCGCTTGCCGCCCATCTGCGGCATCCAGAAGGAGTGGATCACGTCCTTCGACTTCAGGACGAAGTTCGCGGTGCGGCCGACGGGGAGATACAGCTCGTTGGCCGTGGTGACGCCGTACTCGGGGTAGCGGAACTCCCACCACCACTGATGGCCGATCACCTCGACGGTGAGGGCGCCGGCGGGTGCCGGGGCCTGCGTCTGGAAGATCGTCCGCACGGTCGGCACGGCGATGAGCGCCAGGATCACGGCCGGGATGGCCGTCCAGGTGATCTCGAGGGCCGCGTTCCCGTGGATCGGCTTGGCGGCCGGACCGCCGGGACGCTTGCGGAACCTGATGATGGTGAAGACCAGCACGGCTTCCACGACCACGAAGACGATCGTCCCCCAGAACAACAGACGGTCCCAGAGGGCGTCGATGGAGGCGTTGAAATCCGTATTGTGATTGAACGTGGAGTTCGGGTACTCCGTACCACCGCACGCGGTGAGCGCCAGCACCGTTGCCGCAATGAGCAGGGCTGGTGCTGCCTGGCGCAGGCGCAGCATCGACATCGGGTCTCGTGGCTGGGGGGAACAGCATCGCGGCCGGATACCGTTGGCCGTGACCGCCAATTCAGGGGCTAGATGGAACGGGGTCAAGTTATCCCGCCCGAGAGGGCGAGGCAAGCCAAATCCCCCCGGAGTCCGGCACCTTTCAGTCGGCCGAGATCTCGATCGCCACGGAGTGCTCCTTCTTGACTTTGTTCTGGGCAAAATCGAGCGCTTGGCGGAGCATCCCGATGTACTCGCGCGCGGTCCGGACGCGCACCTGGTCGCCGCCGCCGCGGCCCAGGGCCAGGATCATCGCCGACACGATGTCCGCGATGGGCCCGAACTGCCCCTTCAGCTGCCCCTGCAGGGGCGTCGCGATCCGCTTGACCGCCGAGGGGATCGCGCCGGCGCCCTTGTTGTTCTTGACCTCGATGGCCATCCGCTCCACGAGTCCGTGCATCGTCTGGATCGTGACCAGGGCCTCCTCGATCGTCTTCATCTTCTGCGCGCCCGCGCCGTCGAGCTTCACGCCAGCCATAGCACCACCGGGTCTAAGGAAGGACGCTGGAACCCGCCGCCATCTGCTTCGGGTCGAGGATCGCGTCCAGCTGCTTTTGGGTCAGGAGCTTCTGTTCGAGGGCGAGCTCGGCCACGCCGCGGCCGGTGTCGAGCGCCTCCTTGGCGAGGGCCGTGCAGCGCTCGTAGCCCAGCGCGGGCACGAGCGCCGTCACGAGGCCGATCGACCGGTCCACGAAGTCGCGCATCGCGCCCGGGTTGGCCTCGATGCCGTCGATGCACCGCTCCCGCAGCATCCGGCAGGCGTTCTGCATCGTGCTGACGTTGCGCAGGAGCCGGAACGTGATGATCGGCTCGAAGACGTTGAGCTGGAGCTGCCCGGCCTCCGCGGCCATCGTCACCGTCATATCGCCGCCGATCACGTCGAAGCACACCTGGTTCACCGCCTCGGGGATCACCGGATTCACCTTGCCCGGCATAATGCTCGACCCGGGCTGCATCGCCGGGAGGCGGATCTCGCCGAAGCCGGCGCGCGGGCCGCTCGAGAGGAGACGGAGGTCGTTGCAGGTCTTCGAGAGCTTTACGGCGCAGCGCTTGAGCACGCCCGAGAGCTGCACGAAGGCCCCGGTGTCGCTCGTGGCCTCCACGAGGTCCGGCGCGGTGATGAGATGCAGCCCGGTCACCTTCGAGAGGTGCTCGCGCACGCGGTCGGCGTACCCGGCGGGCGCGTTGATTCCGGTGCCGATGGCCGTCGCTCCCATATTGATCTCGCGGATCAGCGCCTTGGCCTCCTCGAGCCGGTCCACGTCCTCGGCGATCGTGTGGCCGAAGGCGGTGAACTCCTGGCCAAGCGTCATCGGCACGGCGTCCTGGAGTTGCGTGCGCCCCATCTTCACGTGCGGCGCGAACTCCTCGCCCTTGGCGAGGAAGGCCGCCACGAGCGCGCGCATCTGCTGCTGGAGCCCGCCGATGGCGTAGTGCAGCGCGAGGCGCACGGCCGTCGGATAGACGTCGTTGGTGCTCTGCGCGAGGTTGACGTGGTTGTTGGGATGCACACGCGCGTAGTTGCCGCGCGGTTCGCCGAGGAGTTCGAGGGCGCGGTTCGCAATCACCTCGTTGGCGTTCATATTCGTGGACGTGCCGGCGCCGCCCTGGATCATATCCACGCGGAAATGCTCGTGGTGGCTGCCGGTCTGGATTTCGTTGCACGCGCGGACGATGGCATCGGCCACGTCGTCGGGGAGGTCGCCGAGGTCGCGGTTGGCGCGCGCGGCGGCCTCCTTCACCTGCGCGAGCGCCGTGATCAGCTCCGGGAAGGTCTGCAGCGTGACGCCCGTAATGGGGAAGTTCTCGATGGCGCGGAGCGTCTGGACGCCGTAGAGCGCCGCCTCGGGGACGTCGCGGTCGCCGAGCAGGTCGTGCTCGCGGCGCGTGGGGCCGGCAAAGCCGACGAGGCGGCCGTGTCCCGAGAGCGAGGCGTCGGCGCGCTTGAGCCGGTCGGCAATCACACGCGCCGCGCGCGCCACGAGGGCGGCGTAGAGCCGCGGCTGGTCCTTGAGGAGCGGTTCGAGCGTGACCCGGTCGAAGCGCAGCGTCTTGAGCGGCTGGAGGGCCCGGCCTTCGGTGTGGTGCGTCTCGTCCTGCAGGAGCAGGCTCTCGCCAATGACCTCGCCGGCCCCGAGGGTTGCGAGACGCGTGGGGGCGTCACCGAAGGCGGTCTCGATGGCGAGCGTGCCGTCGAGAATCACCCAGAGTGCCGTCCGCGGGCTGCCCGCGCGGAAGAGGCGGTCGTCCGGGGCGTACTCGATCGGGGTGCCCGCGCGGCCCAAATGCCACAGGAGCTGGTCCGGAAGCCCGTGGAAGAAGGGAATCTGCGAAATGATCGCGTTGCTCATAATGCCTCAACTTAAGCAACCCGCGACTCACGGGGCGGCCCCGCAGGCGATAGGATATGGGCGTCCCTTCACCCCGAGCCCCTCCGTGACCACGTCCTCGTCCTCCCGCCGCGACTTCCTCGCCACCACGGCCGCCGCGCTCGCGGCCTCGTCCCTCGCGCCCCGTGCCGCCGGCGCGGCCGGCCTTTCGGGTCCCGCCGACCGTTCCGGCCTGGCCGCCGCATCCCGCCGCGCGCGCCCCACGATCATTGCGTCGGGGAACGGGCTGCGCGGCGTGAAGGTCGCCTACGACCAGATCGTCGCCGGCACCGACACGCTCGATGCGATCATCGCGGGCGTGAACATCCAGGAACTCGACCCCGACGACCAATCGGTGGGACTCGGCGGCCTCCCCAACGCGGAGGGCGTGGTGCAGCTCGATGCGAGCTGTATGCACGGTCCCACGCGGCGCGCGGGCGCGGTGGGGTGCCTGGAGGACATCGCAACGCCGAGTCTCGTGGCGAAGGCGGTGATGGACTACACCGACCACATCCTGCTCGTGGGTGACGACGCCCGGCGCTTTGCGATCGAGATGGGCTTCAAGCCGCAGGAGCTGCTGACGGAGAGGACGCGGCAGGACTGGCTGCGGTGGCGCGCGCGGCGGAATCCCTCGGACGCGTACCTTGACTATGACGGCGACGTGGACATCAAGTTCACGACGGGCACGATCAATATGAATGCGGTGAACGCCGCCGGTGACCTCAGTTCGGTGACGACGACGAGCGGGATGGGGTGGAAGGTGCCGGGACGCGTGGGCGACTCGCCGATTGTCGGGGCGGGGCAGTACTGCGACAACACCGTGGGCGCCGCGGGCTCCACGGGGCGCGGCGAGGCGAACAT
>CAYXQS010000162.1:0-4696 GCA_964466515.1 uncultured Gemmatimonas sp.
GGCCAGGTGGACCCCGCGCGCAGCATCACCTTCCTGTGGGGCCTCGAAATCCGCTCCACGGCCCGCTACATCCAGCAGGACTCAGCGCGCGCGCGCGGCATCACGTGGGGACTCTCGCTCGATATGGTCGGCGAGGACACGGAAAAGACCGGCGGGACCTTTCTCATTGAGAAGATGCCTGACCCCTCGGCCATCTGGACCCGCGGCGACGACAAGCACAGCGAGTGGGGCGGCCAGCCGCTCACCAAGGACCAGATGCACCCGCATTACTTCAACGACTTCGTCCTCGGCCGCGCCCTCGAACAGGCCGCCACCAACGGTTGGGTCGTGCGCACCAATCCCTTCGAAGGCGGCAGCGACCACACGCCCTTCCTGAGCGCCGGCAAGCCGGGCCTGCTCTTCTGGCACTTCACCGACCAGTTCTATCACACCGACCGCGACCGCCTCGAAATGGTCTCGGCCACCGAACTCGCCAACGTCGGCATCACCGCGCTGGTCTCAGCATTGGCACTCACCACGGCCAACGGAGCGATGACCACCGGGCTCATCGCTGAGGTGACGAAGGCCGCGGTCGCACGGATCGAGACGGAAGCGCGGCTGAGTCAGGCGGCCGTGCGGGCAGGTGGAGCCGTGGCTGCCGAGCGGGAGATTATCGAGACGTGGGGAGCGTGGTACCTCGATGCCCTGGCAAGCCTTGCCGATCTTGAAGTTGGGGGGACGTCGGCGGGCACGCGGGAGGCGATTGAGGTGGGGCGGGCGCACGTGCGGCGGGTGATGACAGAAGCGCTAGCGGAGATTCGATAGCGCCGCCGCACGGCCGCCGCACGGCCAAACTGCCGTGCGGCGGGAGGCGGTGTTTTCGTTCGGCGTACGGAAGGAGGGGAGAGGTGGTACGAGCGGCGTACGGCGATCGAGACGGCGTGAGGCGTGACGGGGCCGTGCGGCGGGAGGCGTACGCCTCCCGCCGCACAAAAGCAGTTAGGGCATCTTCCCCAGCGAAACCCGATACGGCAGTGCGCCCCCCGAATCCCCCAATGAAGCCACCTTGAATCGCACCGTCTCCCCTGCCTTCACATCAACCGTCAGCGATTCATTCCCCGCATTGCCACGCAGATCCTGATCCGACCGCGCCACCGACTCGGACAGGTCGTCGCCAAGGAACGCCTCGAGGACAATATCCCCTTGGGTGTCGTCCTCCACGCGCGTGACGAGGATCAGCGTCATCGCCTCCGTCGCCGTAACGACATACCAATCCACCAGGTCGCCGGCGTCGGGGTTGAGCGACTCCTCCTGCGCCGAGCCGACGGCAAGCGCGCGCGCCGTGCGCGGGGAGCCGTCGGGGTCCGCTGCCACCTCGAAGCCCGTCATCGCAACGAAGTTGGCCACCACGCGGAACGGCACGCCGTTCCCGCTCCCGTTGACGCGCACTTCCACCACATACGTCCCCGCACGCGGGATCGGCGTGGCGAGATACTCGAGGCCAAGCTGGCCGCGGTGGTCGGTGTCGGCCGTCCCATCACGCAGCGCCTGGCCGTCCTCGTCCGTCACTGCGAGGGTGAGGTCACCCTCGCCATTGGCGGCGACGGTGAGCACCCCCGCCCCGCTGATGGTCACGCGGAACTTGGCCGGCGCGCTCCCGCTGGTCGTCCCATCCGTGGCCGTGCCGAGGGTGAGGGCTGCGGGGCCGCCGCCCGCCTTTTGGGCGGCGGCGAGGGAGGGCACGAGCAACAGCGCGAGGACGACGGCAACCAGGCGACGCATTCAGGGGCTCCTGAGGGATGATTGAGATGGGGGTAGTTTGGCATTCCCGGGCCGGTTGCGGAAGGCGTCCCCCCCTACTCCCGCCGTTGATTGCGGTAGGCACGCCCCCACCCCCCGCTACTTGATTGAGCGTGAGCGGTCAACCTTCTATCTTTTGAGACCGTAACTTCCGCATCTGCCACCCCACGGAGAGACTGCTGTTGCTTCGCCAATCCCTCATTGCGTGCTGCACCGTCCTCTCCGCGGCCGCCGTTCCGTTCACCGCCCCCTCCGCGCAAGAACGCCCGGACATTCTCTCCACCGGGAATGGCATCCGCGCGCTCGGGCTGGCCTACGCCACCACGGCCGTTATTGACGACGCCACGTCGATTGGCTGGAACCCCGCCGGGCTGACATATCTCAAGGTGCCCGACCTGCAGGTCTCCACACGGTTCCTCATCACGCGCACCAGCGGCACCACCACCAACAACGTCCCGCCGATCATCTTCCCCAAGTATTTCGCGAATCCGGCGATGGCCGGGGGCGTGGATGCAGTGGATTTCATCGGCATCGGCGTGCCGCTCCGGGTCGCCGGACGCCGCGTCGTCCCCGGCCTGGCCCTGCGCCGCTTCACCGAAGGGCCGCGCCCCGGCGGCTTCCAGTCGGTGCGCCAGATGGCCAACGGCAACTACTTCAGCAACTTCACCTACTCGACCACCGGCGGCCCGCGCGCAATC
This sequence comes from uncultured Gemmatimonas sp., assembly GCA_964466515.1. GTDB lineage: Bacteria > Gemmatimonadota > Gemmatimonadetes > Gemmatimonadales > Gemmatimonadaceae > Pseudogemmatithrix. The sequence goes on from CAYXQS010000162.1 coordinate 2,478, forward strand.
TCGCCGAGCCTTGGCGTCGAGATCACGCGCAAGATCCGCGTCGGCGCGACCGTGAACATCATCCACGGCGAATCGCACTACGAGGAGGTCCGCGCACACCCCTTCCGCTACAAGTCGAAGGAGATTGACTACGGCGGCACGGCCATCGACGTCGGGGCCCTCGTGCAGGCCACCCGCAAGCTCCGACTCGGCGCCCAGGTCACCCTCCCGCACGAGCGGACGATGACCTTCGTCGATACCGCCCCGCCGGTCGCCACCACGCGCGAGGCACCCCTCGCCATCGCCGTGGGCGCCGCCTACTCCCTCAGCTCACGCGCCAAGCTCGTCGCCGACGTGCGCGTGGCCAACTGGTCCAACAGCGTCCTCACCAACGCGGCCGGCACCGATACCATCCCCACCCTGGTCGGCGTCCACGATGCGCACTCGGTCCACGTCGGATACGAGGTGAACCGCAGCAATGGCCTCTCGCGGTCCACCCTGCGCGCCGGCCTCTTCGGCGAACGCGGCAGCGCTGCCGACTCCGAAGGCCAGCCCATCAACAGCTTCGGCGCCGCCGCCGGCGGCAGTTGGCACGGCAAGCGCCTGAGTTTTGACTTCGGCCTGATGTACGCCAGGAGTTCGGGGTGGACGAGATACCAAGCGGAGACTTCGCGGCTGACGCTTGTATCGAATGAGTTGATTGTGGGGATGGGATTTAAGCGGCATTTCTAGCGCACCGCCGTACGGCGGTCCCCGTACGGCGGTCGGTGTACGGGGGAAGGCGGTACGAACGGCGAACGGCGCAGGTGATGCGTGAGGCGGGAGGCCATCGCCTCGCCCCCTCACGGCCTCGTCACACCTTACCCATCTCGATCGCCGCACGCCGCTCGTACCGCCTTCCGCCTCCCCCCGTACGCCGAACGAAAACCCCCTCACGCATCACGGCAGTTAGCGTGAGGAGGCCGTGAGGAGGCCGTGAGGAGGGGCGTGCGGCGGTCAGCGGGCGTCGAGCACCGCCAGGATTTCCGCTCCCGAAAATCCCCGCCGCGATAAATACCCGATCATCCGCCGCCGCGCGACGTCCGGGTCGAGGCTGGCCATCGCCTTGGCCCGCCGCGCGATGATTGCGCGGATGGCGGCCGATTCATCCGTGCCGCCCTCGGCGCGGATTTCGTCGAGGGCCTGATTGACCAGTTCGCGCGCCACGCCACGGCGCGCGAGTTCGGCGGCCACCCGCCGTGGGCCAAATCCCCGGCCCGTGAGCCGCGAGCGCGCAAAGGCGCGCGCAAATTCCTGGTCATCAAGCAGGCCGAGCGTGGTGAGCTTCTCGAGCGTCGGCGCGATCTCCGCGGCGGTGAACGCACGCGCCCGCAACCAGCGTCCCAACTCGGCCCGCGCTCGCCCCTTCCGTGCCAGCGCCCCCACCGCCTTGTCGTAGCATTCCACCTCGCGCACCGCTGCCGCGAGCCGCACCGCGAGCTCCCCTGCCACGCGGACCCTCACCCGCAGCCCCAATGCCGCAATCACCTCAACCGACACCGCCCCACCCGCTGAGCCGTCGAGCTCGACGAGATACCGCCCCTTCTGCCGCGGATGTTCGCGTAAGGCCGTAATGAACCCTTCGGCGGGCGTGGCAACGGCTTCGATCTCACGCCGCACAATCGCCTTCCGCCGCCCTCATCACCTGCGCCGCTCGCCGTTCGTACCGCCTCCCCCCGTACGCCGGCTCGCCGCACGAGAGAAACGCCTCACACATCACGGCAGTTTGCGTGAGGCGAAAAAACGTCGGGGGCGAACCCGAGTGGAACGGCGGGGATTCCGGGCCCCGACGACTCACCACAGATCGCACCCCCGACGCAACAGAGATGGAACTCCCTTCTATTGTCACGGCCACCCTCTGCCGCGTTGCCCCTAGTCCTCGGCCTCGCCTTCGACCGGCTCCGTCTTCGTGATTCCCAGTACCACCTTCACCTTCTCTTCCACCTCCGCCATCACCGACGGGTTGTCCTTCAGGAAGAGCTTGGCATTCTCACGCCCCTGCCCGATCCGCTGGGTCCCGTAGCTGTACCAGGCACCCGACTTCTCGATAATCCCCGACTCGGCGCCGATATCGACCAGCAGCGATGTGTGCGAGATCCCTTCCGCGTACATAATGTCGAACTCCGCCTGACGGAACGGCGGTGCCACCTTGTTCTTGACCACCTTCACCCGGACGTGCGACCCAATCACGTCCTCCTTTT
>CAYXQS010000163.1:0-304 GCA_964466515.1 uncultured Gemmatimonas sp.
GGTCGCGAAGTTGGTGAGGAGGCCGCCGAGCCAGCGCTCGGTGACGTGCATCGCGCCCGCGCGCTCCGCCTCCGTGGCGACGAGCTGCGCGAGCTGGCGCTTGGTGCAGACGTAGAGGATCGCCTCGCCGCGCATCGTGACCTCGCGCACGAGCTGCTGCGCGAGCTCGATCTGCTTGAGCGTCTTCTGGAGGTCGATGATGTGGATCCCGTTACGCTCCGCGAAAATGAAGCGGCGCATCTTGGGATTCCAGCGGCGGGTCTGGTGGCCGAAGTGGACACCGGCCTCGAGGAGCTCTTCGAGC
>CAYXQS010000163.1:314-4683 GCA_964466515.1 uncultured Gemmatimonas sp.
CGAGCGAGGGCTGCGACATCGTGATTCCTGGAGCGAGAGGTTTTGAACGTCGCTCTCCGTCATCGCCCGCCCCCACCGCGCCATCCGGCACGCGGCACCAAGGGAAAGCTCAGGAGAGCTGTGAGATTGTCCTGCCGGTGGAGGGTGGAAGGCCGAAGGAGAACGGTGAGAACTCGCGGGCGAGCTGTCGTGACCTTTCCCCTTCCACCTTTCGCCTTCTACCTCTTACTGAACTGGAACTTCTTGCGCGCCTTCGGACGGCCCGGCTTCTTGCGCTCGACCGCGCGGGCATCGCGCGTGAGGAGGCCGAGGTCGCGGAGCTTCCGACGGTGCGTTTCGTCGATCTTCACCAGCGCGCGGGCGATCGCGAGACGGAGCGCGCCGGCCTGGCCGGTCTGCCCGCCACCCGTGAGGTTCGCCTGCACGTCATAGCTGCCGAGCGAGTCGGTCGCCGTGAACGGCTGCTGGATCGCGGACACCAGCGCGGGGCGCGGGAAGTAATCCCCGAGCGTCCGGCCGTTGAGGTCCCACTTCCCGGTCCCGGGGGTCAGGAAGACGCGGCACACGGCTTCCTTGCGGCGGCCGATTGTATGGATCGTCATCGTGTCGGCCATTTACTTCGCCTCGGCCTGCGGGAAGGTGAGCGGCTGGGGCTGCTGGGCGGCGTGCGGATGCTTCGCGTCCGCATAGACGCGGAGCTTGAGCCGGAGGCGCTGGCGGCCGAGCGCCGTCTTCGGGAGCATCCCGAACACCGCCTTCTCGATCACCCGCTCCGGGTGCTTCGCGAGCATCGAGGCGAGCGGCGTGTAGCGCTCGTGGCCCATATAGCCCGTGTGGTGGAAGTAGTTCTTCTGTTCCGCCTTCCGACCCGTGACGCGGATCTTGGACGCGTTGATGACGATGACGAAGTCGCCCGTGTCCATATGGGGCGTGAACATCGGCTTGTGCTTGCCGCGGATGATGCGCGCGACTTCGGTCGCGAGGCGACCAAGGACCATCCCATCGGCGTCAACCACGAACCACTTGGATTCGATGTCGGCCGGGGTGGCGGTGTAGGTGCTGCGCATTCGACAGGGTGTGCTGCGAGGGGTGATACGCCTCACCGGTGCGGGATGCAACCCGGGTCTTGGCCGCCACTGAGGCGTTTTTGGACAGACCTGAAGGATAGGGGGGACAACGGGTTACGTCAACGGGTAGGCGTCAGGTGCGCGCGCCGGGGGCAGCACAGGGGCGTCGCCCTCGAAGATCGAGCGAGAGCGCAGTGCGGTCTCGATGGAGAGCAGCAGTTCCTCGAGCTCCCGCGTGGCCTTTCCGATGCCCCAGCGGTACGTGGCCCGCGACCCGCCGATGGCCAAGGCACCTGCGGCGAGCGCGACGATGCCCGCCGACGCGGCCACCATAGCGCCGGCGAGGGCCAACGCCTGCGACGCGACCACGCCGCCCACGGAGGCGGCCGTCGCGGTCGCGCCGAACGACAATCCGCTGTACGTCCACACGTTCATCCCCAGTGCGGGCCGCGCGTCGACGTAGATGGAGACCTCGCACGCGCCGCGGTCAGGCTCGAGCGCGCGAAGCGTCACGCGCAGGTCCCGCGACAGGCCATACCGGACGTACGGCATCGGATGGCCACCCGCGGCGTCCATATCCGGGAGGCGGAAGACGAGGATGCCCCCGTCGAGCGGGTGAGGACCGACCTGCTCGCGCAGCGTGAGGTGATGCGGGGCGCCCTGGAATGCGCGCCCGACCGCCTGGAGCGTCTCCCGGGCCGGCGCGTGGATCACGCGCGAGACGGACAGCGAGCGTTGCATCGGGCCGAGCAGGGCCTTCCCGACGCGAGAGGTCAGCGTCGGCTTCGTCGGATCGAGCACAGCCGCCGCGTCGGTCGGCAACTCGGAGAGGGCCAGCGCAACGAAGCGCTGCGAGATGCCCGCCTCCACCGCGGCGGCCTCGACGTCCTGCGCGCGATAGCTCGCGGTCGGCACGATCGCCGCCGCCTCGTTCGCCTCGCGATCGTCCTCGCGGTGGCCTACCTCGCGTCGCCCGCCCAGCATCCTGGTGGACGCCGCACGCGACTGTCGCTCGAGTCGCGCGGCGGCCTCGGCCTGAAGCTGCGCGGCGCGGCGCCAGACCGCGGCCGCCTGGGGCTCGGACAGCACGGCCCGAGCGGCCCCGGCGACCGGCGTCTCCGCCGCCCCGTCAAGCGCACCCGCCAACGCCTCCTCGAGCATCTCTCCGCTCGCGAACCGGTCCCGTGGATCCTTCGCGAGGCACCGATCGATGATGTCCGCCAGCGCCACCGGCACGGCTGGCGCGACGGACCGGAGGCTCGGCGCCCGTTGCGTGAGATGGGCCATCAGCACCGCCGTCGAGACCTCGCCCTCGAACGGGAGCGTGCCGCTCAGCAGGTAATAGCCCACGACACCCAGCGAGTAGAGGTCCGACCGCCCATCGAGCGCCGAACCCTGGATCTGCTCGGGGCTCATAAAGTGCGCCGTGCCCAGGATGTGGCCCTCGGACGTGTGCCCGAGGGACCGCTCGGTGCGCGCGATGCCGAAGTCGGTGACCAGCGCGCGATTGGTGCCGCGCTCGATGATGATGTTGTCCGGCTTGATGTCGCGATGGATGACGCCGCGGGCGTGCGCGTACGCGAGGGCCCAGGCGACCTCGCGCAGGTGCCGGACGACGTCCGCCGCGGGCAAGGGACCGCGGTCCTTCACACGGGAGCCCAACGTCTCGCCATCCACGAGCGCCATCGCGAAAAAGGCGAACCCTGCCCGCTCGTCGGCGCGGAAGACGGCGACGATGTGCGGATGCGACAGTTGCCCCGCAATGCGCGCCTCACGCAGAAACCTCGAGCGGACCTCGGCGTTCTCGCCCAGGGCGGGGGGCAGCACCTTGAGGGCGACCGGCCGGTCGAGGACGACATCCCGCGCGCGGAAGACCACGCCCATTCCACCGCGGCCAATCTCGTGCTCGAGCTCGAACTCCCCCGCGAGAGCGGTGGGCAGTTCGCGCAGCGACGGATCCAAGGGGAGGGACATCTGAGGCCTGTGTTTGCTCGGGTGGGGGCAACCGCCCTAAAGGTATTCGCCCAGCTCGACCAGGATCGCTCCCTTCTCCACCGCCACGCCAGGAGTGGCGGTGATTGCCCTCACCGTCCCCGCCGACGCCGCCCGGAGCTCGTTCTCCATCTTCATTGCCTCCATCACCACCACGGCCTGTCCCGCCTCGACCCGGTCGCCCACGGCCACGTGGATTCGGACGATGAGCCCCGGCATTGGGGCGACCACCGGAGCCGGGCCCGCGGCGGCGGCCTGGGCCAGGCCGAGATCGCGGATCGCACGCGTCCGCTCGTCCACCGCCTCGACCTCAAAGCGCCAGCCGTCGATCCACAGGATGTAGCTCCCCTTGGCCCCGTTCCGGCGCGCGACCACCCGGTGCTGCGTGCCCCCGATGTTCACGAGATGCATCGGCGTGCCCGGGATATCCGCGAGGTGCACCGGCACGGCGGCCCCATCGACGGTGGCGGCGGCGCCATCGAGTTCCACCGGGACGCGGGTGCCCGCGAGATCGACGAGATACTTCACGAGGGCGCGACCTCCGGCCGGAGCTCGCAGACGGTCTCGACGTGCGAGGTCTGCGGGAACATATCGTAGCAATGCAGCGCGTGGACCCGCCATCCGGGAAGGCGCGCGACGTCGCGCGCGAGCGTGGCGGGATCGCAACTCACGTAGAGAATCGCCCGGGGCGCGGGGCTCGCCGCCACAAGGGCGGCCGTCACCTGCCGGTCCACGCCCGAGCGCGGCGGATTCAGGATCACCACGTCGGCGGGGAGATGCCGGACGATGACGTCCTCGACACGCGCGGCGATGGCGCGCGAGCCCTCGGGGAGCCGGAGCGCGGCCCATCCGGTGGCCTCTTCGTCCGCTTCGATGGCCACCACGCGCACGCCCCGTGCCGCGAGCGCGAGCGCGGTATCCCCCGCACCGCTGTAGCCGTCCACCACGGTGCGTGGCGCATAGGCCATCGTGCGCGCGATCACGTCGGCCTGCATCACCGCGGCGATCTCGGCGTTCACCTGCACGAACGAACCCCCGGGCGCGGAGGCCGGGCGACGATCGGCAATCAACCGCCGCCGACGGCCCTCGGCGTGCCACCACACGGCCGCCAGCGCAGGAACGGCGTCGAGAAACCGCGCCACCTCCGTCCACTCCGTGCCGCCCTCGAGCGTGAAGTAGGCAAGCCCGTCCATCACGCGCACCGTGCCGCGCAGGCGGTGCCCCGTTGGGAGATGCTCGGCCGCCGCGAGGACCGGCCGCCAGGCCGCGAGCACGTCCGGCGCGGTGATGAGACAGTCGTCGAGCGCAAA
>CAYXQS010000164.1:0-4665 GCA_964466515.1 uncultured Gemmatimonas sp.
CAGCCCCGGGAGATGGATCAGCACCGACGCCCGCAGGCCGGTCCCGGTGTTCGTCGGGCAGGCGGTCAGGTGGCCAAACTCGCGGTGCCAGGCGTACGGCAGCGCGGCGCCCAGTTCCCTGTCCATCATCTCGGCGTGCCGCAGCGCACCGGGGACGTCAAACCCCGAGCGGAAGACCTGCAGCCGCAGGTGGTCCTCCTCGTTCACCATCAGCCCCGCCTCGCCCGTCACGAAGACGGCGCCCGCCGTGGGCGCCTCGGCCCCGCGCTCGAGACCGGCGAGCTCGCGGCTCACCAGATGGCGCTCGAAGAGCACCATCCGCTCCTGCGGCGTGCAGTCGTCCACGCGCACCAACGCCGCCTCGCGCAGCGACGCAAGGCGCGGCGCCGCGTCACGCAGGTGGTGCAGGACGCGCAGCCGCTCCCCTTCGCGCGCGCGCGTCGGGAAGGCAAAGCCCGCGAGGTTGCGCGCCAGGCGGATCCGCGACGAGAGCACGATTCCCGCGTGCTCCCCGGTGCCGATCAGCCAATGCAGCCCGCCGTCCGGGAGGAGCGAGAAGTCGACGCTCATTCCATCCCCCGGATCTGGTCGCGCAGCGTGGCCGCCTCCTCGAATGCCTCGCCGTCCACCGCGCGCTGCAGCCGGTCGCGAAGCTGGTGCAGCGCCGCTTCGCGCACCAGCAGGTCCGGGTCGCCCGAGTCGTAGCGCCATCCTTCGTGGCGCGTGCTCCCGTGTACGCGCCGCAGCAGCTCGCGCAGGCTCTGCTCGAAGGCGCCGTAGCACTGGGCGCAGCCCAGGCGTCCGCTCGCGCGGAAGTCGCGCAGCGAGGTCCCGCAATACGCGCAGCGCGCCGCGTCCCCCGGAAGCTGCGCGGCCTGCCGCTGCACCGCCTCGAGGAAATCCCCCAGCGGATGCTTCGGGGCCGCCACGGTGGTCTCGATCCCGCGCGCCGCGGCGCACTGCTCGCAGAGGTGGACCTGCGAGACCGCGCTCTCCACGATCTGCGTGAGGTGTACCACCGCGTCGCGCTCCCGGCACGTATCGCAGACCATCAGACCCCTCCCTCCGCCGCGGCCGCGGGCAACAGCCGGCCATCCTCGAGGTGCATCACCCGCTGCGCGCGCTCGGCGAGCGACCGATTGTGCGTCACGACGACAATCCCCATCTCGCCGTCCGCCGTCAGCGACGCCAGCAGGTCGTGCAGCCGCTCGGCGTTCTGGTGGTCCAGATTGCCCGAGGGCTCGTCCGCGAGCAGGACCGGCGGGGCCACCGCGAGCGCGCGCGCCACGGCCGCGCGCTGCTGCTCACCCCCCGACATCTCCGACGGCAGGTGATGCCGGCGCGCCGAGAGCCCGACGCGCTCCAGGAGCGCCTCGGCCCGCGCCCGCGCCTCCCGCAGGGGACGCCCGGAAATCCGCAGCGGCATCATCACGTTCTCCAGCGCCGAGTACTCCTTGAGGAGATGGTGGAACTGAAAGACAAATCCCACGCGGCGGTTGCGAAGTTCCGCGAGCGCCTCGTCCCCCACCCCCGCCGTCGGCGCGCCGGCCAGCGTCACCGTCCCGGCGTCCGGGGGCTCCAGGGCGCCCAGGACGTGCAGGAAGGTGCTCTTGCCCGAGCCGCTGGCCCCGACGACCGCGACCATTTCCCCGGCCGCCACGGTCAGGTCCACGCCCTGCAGCCCGTGGATCGCCCCGCCGTCGCCGCCGCGATAGCCCTTCACCACGCCCACCGCCTCAAGCACCGGCGCACGCCCCTCGCTCGGCATCATTCGCTCCGGATGGCCTCGATCGGGTAGAGGCGCGCCGCCGTGGCCGCGGGATGCAGCGTCGCGAGCACCGCCACCGCAACGCTCATCCCCACGATCATCAGGATGTCGAACAGCTCCAGCCGCACCGGGAGATGGTCGATGAAATAGACCGAGGCGTCGAGCGCGATCAGCTTCCACCGCTCGAGCGCGAGCCCCACGCCGACGCCCAGCGCGAGGCCGAGCCCCGTCCCCGCGAGGCCGATGAAGAGCCCCTGCAGGAGGAAGATCCGGCGGATCGCATCGGCGCGCATCCCCATCGCCTTGAGGATCCCGATCTCGCGCGTCTTGTCGCGCACCACCATCGTGAGCGTGCTCACGATGTTGAACGCGGCCACCATAATGATCAGCGCGAGGATCACCGCCATCCCGAGCTTCTCGAGCTTGAGCGCGCGGAACAGCGAGCTGTTCTGCTCCTGCCAGTCCACGGTGCGGTACGGGAAGCCGAGCGTGGAGTCGATGGCCGCCGCCACGCGCGGCGCGGCCCAGCGGTCCACCGCGCGCACCTCGAGCCCCGTCACGGCCGTGTCGAGCCCCGCGAGTTCCTGCGCCACCGCGAGGTCCATATACACGTAGCTGTTGTCGTACTCGTACATATGCGTCGCGAACTCGCCGCTGATCTCGTACTCGTAGAACCGCGGGATCATCCCGCCAAAGAGCGGGCTCACCGTGCCGCTCCCCGCCGTCACGATGGTGAGCGGCATCCCCGTGTACGCCGCAAGCCGGTCCGCGAGGAGTTCGCCGATCACCACGCCGCGCCGCGCGCCGGCGGTGGTGCGGAACGCGAAGGCGCCGGCCGCCGCGTAGTCGCGCACGGTGGTCACCTGCGCCGAGCCCGAGTCGGCCGGCTCGATCCCCACCACCGTCACCGCCTCGTGGTGGCCGCGGCCCGCCGTCGCAAGCCCCCGGGTGAGGACGAACGGCGCCACGCGCACCACCCCGGGAATCGCGCGGATCCGTTCCATCGCGGCGCGCCATCCGTCCATCCGCAGCGCCTCGCCATAGGTGAGCACGCGGATGTCCGGGCTCCCCACGAGGATCTTCTCGCGCAGGTCCGTCTGCAGCCCGTTCATCACGCCGATGATGACGATGAGGGCGCTCACGCCCACCGCGACGCCGGCCACCGCGATCACGCTGATGAACGACAGCAGCCGCGAGCCGCGGCGGCTGCGCAGGTAGCGCCACGCAATCGAGAGCTCGAGCCGACGCGTGCCGGCCGACGCGACGGCCGCGGGAGTCGACGTCATTCGGGGCGCATCAGCGGGAAGAGGATCACGTCGCGGATGTGCGGCGTGTCCGTGAGGTACATAAAGAGCCGGTCGAGGCCGATTCCCACGCCGCCCATCGGCGGCATCCCGTACTCCATCGCGCGCAGGTAGTCCTCGTCCACGCCGGTGGCCTCCTCGTCGCCCGCCGCCTTGAGCCGCGCCTGCGCCTCGAAGCGCCGACGCTGGTCGAGCGGGTCGTTCAGCTCCGAGAACGCGTTGGCGAGCTCCTTGCCGTTGGCGAACAGCTCGAAGCGCTCCGTGAGCCCCGGCTTGGTCCGGTGCGGCTTCGCCAGCGGCGAGAGCTCCACCGGATAGTCCACCACGAAGGTCGGCAGCCCGATCTTCGACTCGACGTGCGCCTGGAAGAGCTCGTCGAGCAGCTTGGGGCGCGAGAGCTTGCCCGCGTCCTGCACGCCGGCGGCCTCGGCCGCCGTGCGCAGCGCCGCGTCGTCGAGCGCCGTGACGTCCCGCACCCCCATCGCCTGCGAGAGCGACGGCACCCACTCCATCCGCGGGAAGGGCGGCGTGAACACCGGCACCGGCTGCGCGTCGCCGTCAGCGGACGGCCGCGGACGCGGTCCGTCGCCGAGCGCCTCCCGCACGGCCGTCGCCGCCGTGATCAGCAACTGCTCCACGCGCCCCATCATCACCGTGTAGTCGGCGTACGCCTCGTAGAACTCGAGCATCGTGAACTCCGGATTGTGCGTCCGGTCGATCCCCTCGTTGCGGAAGTCGTGCCCGATCTCGTAGACACGGTCGAAGCCGCCCACGACGAGGCGCTTGAGATAGAGTTCGTCCGCGATGCGCAGGTAGAGCGGCATGTCGAGCGCGTTGTGGTGCGTCGTGAACGGCTTGGCTGCCGCGCCGCCATACAGCGGCTGCAGCACCGGCGTCTCCACCTCGAGGTACGCGAGGTCGTCGAGCGCGCGGCGCAGCGCCGTGGTCATCCGCGAGCGCGCCGCAAAGTGGCGGCGCACCTCCGGATGCACCGCGAGGTCCGCGTACCGCTGCCGCGACCGCTGCTCGCCGTCGGCGAAGCCCGAATGGCGCACCGTGCGGCCATCGACCGTCTCCTCCTTGCCGAACGGAAGCGGCCGGAGCGACTTGGCCAGCATCGTCGGCTCGGTCACGCGCACGGTCACCTCGCCCGTCCGCGTGCGGAAGAGCGGCCCCTCCACCCCGATGACGTCGCCGAGGTCGCACAGCGCGACGAGCGCCCACTGCGCCTCGCTCAGCGCGTCCCGGCGGAAGTAGAGCTGGATGCGGCCCGTGAAGTCGGCGAGATGCGCGAAGATCGTCTTGCCGTGGCCCCGCAGCGCCACCAGGCGGCCGGCGAGGCGGACCACCGGACCTTCCTCCACGCCCTCGGCGAGCAGCGGCGCCGCGTCGCCGCAGCCGTGCGAGCGCCGGTAGCCGTACGCAAAGGGCGTCGCGCCCAGCGCCGTGATGGCCTCGAGCTTCTCGCGCCGCGCGCGCAGGACGTGGTTCAGGTCGTCGCTCATTGCGCCGCTCCCGCGCCCGTCTGCTGCTTGAGGTATGCCTCGATCAGGGGATCGAGCGCGCCGTCCATCACCTTGTGTACGTCGGTCA
>CAYXQS010000165.1:0-4631 GCA_964466515.1 uncultured Gemmatimonas sp.
ACCGAGACCGGACGGTTCGAGGCCCGCGACTTCATCGCCGGGCTGCTGCGCCCGTGGTTCGCGTCGCGCGATCTCGCGACGATCCGCACGACGTTCGAGGGGACCAACGTCTCCGTGGGGCGAGGCACCGACCGGCCGTTCCAGCGCTTCGGCGCGCCCTGGCTCGACGCCCCCGCGGTGGCTGGGCTCCTCAACGCCCGGAATCTCGCCGGGGTGCGGTTCGAGGCAGAGCGCTTCACCCCGCGAGCGCCCACCGACGCCAAGTACGACGGTCGGGAGATTCCCGGCATTCGCATCGTGGTCGACGACCGGGACCGGGTGCAGGTGGCCCGGGTCGGCGCGGCGATTCTCTGGGCGCTGGGCCGTGTCTCGGCGGATTCCCTCCGGGTGACGGCGCGGAGCTACGACCTCCGCTTCGGCTCGCCCGAGGCCCGCACCGCGCTCCTCGCCGCGGGGGACACCGACCCGGACGAGGTGATTGACCGCACCCTGCCGGCCGTCCACGCGTTCGAGCGGCGGGTGCGGCCCTACCTGATCTACCGCTGAGGGCTATTCTTCAGGTATGTCCATTTCACGGCAATTCCGGCTGGCGGCGCTCCTCCTGCCGCTCCTGGGAATCCTCGGCGCGTCGCTCCTGAGCTGCGGCCCCTCCCCGGACTTCGGGGTGATCCGGCTCTGGACGGACGATTTCGAGATTCGCCTGACCTCCGACGTCACGCCGCCGCGCTCGCTCGAGCGGATCACGTACACGATGGTCGTCCGAGACAAGAAGACGCGCGAGCCGATTGCCAACGGCGAAGGCCGCATCTTCGCCACCAACGCCGACCGCAAAACCGTCTGGAACGGGCTGACCTATGGCCCGGAGGTCGGGACCTACCGCACCACGATCACCTTCGTCACCGCGGGCGAATGGGCGATGGGCGTGCAGTTCCGCCGCGATTCCACCCAGGTCCTCCAGCGCTCGTCGGATTGGCGCCAGACCGTGCTCAACGAAGCCCCGCCCGGGGTCTGACCCACCGCTTCCCCTCCCACCGATGCGCCACTTCCATCGCACCTCGCTCCATCCTGACGCCGTGCTCGCCGCGGCCGACGCCTTCTTCCCCACCATCGGGATGCGCCCGGCGACCGAGTCGGCGCGGTCGCGCACCTACCGCGGGAGCGTCGGCACGCCCGAGACCCCGTCGCAGCTCGAACTCACCGTCCGGATGGAGGGTGGCCACTACACGTTCGTCGAGGCTGCCTCCGACCAGATGGGCGAGAGCCGGCTCGACCGGAACGTGAAGAAGTTCTTCGTGCAGCTCCATCAACAGGTGGACCCGACACACACGTTCGCTCCGGCGTACTGATGCCGCCGCAGACCGCGCCGTCGCGTGGCCGCATCGTGGCCATCGGGTGCTTTATGGCCTGGATTGGCGGCTTCTCCGGCGCGATGGTCGCGGTCCTGGTCTCCAAGGCAGTAGCTTGGCTGGGGAAGCTGCCGCGCTGCGACGGCATCCCGTCGTGTGACTGGTACATTTATGCGGCAGTGGGTGGGGCACTCGGTGCCCTGACGTTGCCCTGGCTGGTGGTCTCTGCGCTCCGCCGTTCCTCGGCGGAGCGCCCGGCCCCTGACGACAAGCACTGACCGAGGTTGCTGACGTGGCCCGAATCGACGTGATTATGCCCCAGATGGGCGAGTCCATTGCGGAAGGCACGCTGTCGCGATGGCTCAAGAAGGTCGGCGACGAGGTGAGGCGCGACGAGCCGATTTTCGAGATCTCCACGGATAAGGTCGACGCGGAGATTCCTGCGCCGACGGCCGGGGTGCTCGCCGAGATCATTGTCACCGAAGGGGTGACGGTGCCGGTGAATGCCATCGTGGCGCGGATCGAGACGGAGCAGGGCGCGGCGGTTGCTGCGTCCGCACCGGCTCCGGCGGCTCCGGCTCCTGCCGCGCCTGCTGTTCCCGCACCTGCAAAGGCCGCGCCTGCCGCCGCAGCGCCCGTTGCGGCGCCGCGGCCCGCCGGCAACGGCAACTCCTTCGAGGAGCGCATCCGCACGAAGTCGTCGCCGCTGGTCCGTCGGATGGCCGCGGACGCGGGCGTGGACATCACCGCGCTCTCGGGCAGCGGGATTGCCGGTCGCGTGACCAAGCGGGACCTCGACGCGTACCTCGCGAGCGGTCCGCACACGCCGGCCGTGCAGATGCCGTCGACGATGCCCGCGGGCCTCCCGGGCGCGGTGCTCACGCCGGTGGCGCACGGCGCGGACCCCGTCTTCCACGCCTGGCCCGGCGACGTCGTCGAGCCGATGTCGAAGATCCGCCGCCTCACCGCCGACCATATGCGGCAGGCGCGCCAGGTCGCGGCGCACGTCACCAGCTTCTTCGAGATTGACCTCACGCGCGTGGCCAGGCTCCGTGCCGCGATGCGCGGCGACTTTGAGGCGCAGACGGGGCAAAAGCTCACCTTCCTCCCGTTCATCATCCGCGCGGTGGTGGAGAACCTCCGCCGCCATCCGGTGATCAACGCGACGGTGAGCGGCACCGACGTCATCCTCCGGAAGCGCTACAACATCGGCATCGCGGTGGCGCTCGACCCGGTGGGGCTCATCGTGCCGGTCATCAAGGACGCCGATGGCCTCAACCTCACGGGGCTCACGCGCGCGACGAACGACCTCGCGCTCCGCGCGCGCACCAAGAAGCTGAACCCGATGGAGGTGCAGGACGCGACGTTCAGCATCACCAACCCGGGCGTCTTCGGCTCGTTGACGGGCACGCCGATCATCCCCGTGGGCACGACGGCCATCCTCTGCCTCGGCGCCATCGAGAAGCGGCCCAAGGTCATCACCGGCCCGGACGGCGAGGACACCATCGCCATCCGTACCTGCGCGTACTTCTCCATCAGCTTCGACCACCGTGTGGTTGACGGTGCCGACGGGGACCGCTTTATGGCCGATCTCAAGCGCACGCTCGAATCCGTGACCGCCTGATGCCCAGGTCCCTCACCATCCATCGCACCGTGGTGCCGCCGGTGGACCGCGCGAAGTTCCTGGAGCGGCTCCGTGCCAAGGACGCGCACTATACGGGGATGGGGTGCAGGTTCTGGGCATTCGAGGAGGTCGCGCTGGCCGGTGCCTTCGTGGAGTTCTGCGAGGCCGACAGCGCGCAGGCCCTCACCGCCGCGCACGCGGCCGCGCCGGACCCGATCCTCGATCCGGCGCGCATCTACACCATCGTGGAGCTCACCTGATGCCGACGCGACGTCTCGACATCGATGGCCGCACCTGGCAGGTCTACCCCTCCGGCTACGTGACGCAGTACGACGCGGACGAGTTCGGGCTCATCTTCGTGCAGGGCGTGGCGGATGCGCGCGAGGTGCGGCTCTCGCGCTACTCGCCCGGCGGCACGACCTCGCGCGAGCAGTCACTCGCCGAGCTGAGCGACGCGGACCTGCGGCGCCTCTTCGAGATGTCGCAGCCGAGCCGCACCTCGCCTGAGGCCGGCTACGCGCCGTGACCACCCCTGCGGGGGCGGTCGCGGCCGCGCCCCACGTGGACCTGCACGCGCACTCGACCGCCTCGGATGGGGCGCACTCCCCCACGGACGCCGTCACCGCCGCGCACGCGGCCGGCCTCAGCGCCTTTGCGCTCACGGACCACGACACGCTCGCCGGGATCGCTGAGGCGCAATCGGCCGCGGACGCACTGGGACTGCGGCTCGTGCCGGGCGTGGAACTCAGCGTCCATCAGGGCACCAGGGAAATCCATCTCCTGGGGCTGCACATCCGCGACGTGGCGGCGCTGCAGGGCGAGCTCGAGGTGTATCGCGGCCACCGTCGCGCGCGCGCCGTGGCCATCGTCGAGCGGCTCAACGCGGCTGGCGTGCCGCTGACCTTCGACGCGGTGCTCGCCATTGCGCACGACGCGGCCATCGGGCGGCCGCACGTGGCCAAGGCGCTCATCGCGGGCGGGTTCGCGCGCGATGCGCGCGATGCGTTTGACCGCTACCTCGGCGCCGGTCGCCCGGCCTACGTGGACAAGGAGCGGCTCGATGTTGGGGACGGGATCGCGCTGATCCATCGCGCGGGCGGGATTGCGGTGCTCGCGCACCCGGGGCCCGAAGGCCGACGCGAGAGCATCGAGCCGTTGCTCGGCGCGGGCCTCGACGGCCTTGAGGTGCTGCACCCGAGCCATTCGGCTGACGATCGCGCGCGCCTGGGCGCGCTGGCGGAGCACCTTGCCCTCGTGCCGAGCGGCGGCTCCGACTGGCACGGCGCGATGCAGGGCAGCCGCGTGCTCGGCGCAATGAAGGTTCCGCTCGCGTGGCTTGCGCTTCAGGACGCGCGCGTCGCCGCGCGCCGGGCCGGGGCGGTGACGTGAGCCCCGTCGAGGCGCCGGGTGCCGGCCGCGTTGCGCTCATTACCGGCGCGGGGCAGCGCGTGGGCCGCGTGATTGCCGAGTCGCTCGCCGAGCGCGGGTGGCGGATCGTCGTGCACCACTTCGGTTCCGGGGCGGGCGCGCAGGACGTGGTGCAGGGGATCGCCGCGTCGGGCGGCTCGGCCGTGGCGCGGCGCGCGGACCTGCGCGATCCCGCGGCCGTGGCGCCGCTGGTTGCCGAGGCGCGTGCCGCATTCGGGCGGCTCGACCTGCTC
>CAYXQS010000166.1:0-807 GCA_964466515.1 uncultured Gemmatimonas sp.
CCCTCGGCGCTGTTCCTCGGCGAGCGCGCGGAGTCGCCGGCGTCGGGGAGCGCGGTGACCTGTCTCCTCGAAGGGTCGCGTCCGATGCTGCTCGAGGTACAGGGGCTCGCCGCCAAGGCGGGGTTCGGGACGCCGCAGCGCGTGAGCACCGGCTACGACGGGCGTCGTCTCGCGCTGCTGCTCGCCGTGCTCGACAAGCGCGCCGGGCTTTCGTTTGCGCAATTGGATGTGTTCCTGAACGTCGTGGGTGGCGTGCGCGTGCAGGAGCCTGCCGGCGACCTCGCCGTGGCCGCCGCGCTCGCGTCGAGTTTTTACGACCGCCCGCTGCCCGCCGATGCCATCTTTCTTGGCGAGGTTGGGCTCGGCGGCGAGATCCGCGCCATCTCGCAGGCCGAGCGGCGGCTGGGCGAGGCGGAGAAGATGGGGATGCGCGTGGCCTACGTGAGCACGCGCAGCGTCCCCAAGCGACTGCCCAGGAAGCTGCGCGTCGAGGGCGTGGCGGACCTTGGCGCGCTCTTCAAGGCGCTCTTCCGATGAGCGGCACGCGCGATGTGGGCGTCGTGATCGTCGCGGGCGGCACGGGGAGCCGTGCCGGCGGCGAGCTCAAGCAGCTCCGCTGGGTGGCGGGCAAGCCGATGCTCCTGCACTCGCTCCAGGCCTTTCAGGCGCGCGCCGACGTGGCAATGGTCGTCTGCGTGCTGCCGCGGCAGTACGCGGGCGATCCGCCGCCGTGGATCTTCCAGTGCGACCTGGACCGGATGCTGATCTCCGTGGGCGGCCGCACGCGCGCGGAGTCCGTGGCCAACG
>CAYXQS010000166.1:817-4598 GCA_964466515.1 uncultured Gemmatimonas sp.
GGCTCGAGGACCTGCCGGCCGCGTGTCGGTACGTGTTGATCCACGACGCGGCGCGCCCGCTGGTGACGGAACCGGTGATTGCGCGCGTGGTGGCCGGTGCGCGCCGCGGCGAGGGCGCGGTGGCCGCCCTGCCCGTGGTCGACACGCTCAAGCGCGTCGGCGACGGGGGGGCGATTGCCACCACCGTGCCGCGCGACCGGCTCTGGCGCGCGCAGACGCCGCAGGGGTTCCCGCGGGAACTCCTCGAGCGCGCGCACCGCGAGGCCAAGGCCGCGGGCACGCACGCCGATGCCACCGACGACGCCGCGCTCTGCGAGGCGCTGGGGATTCCGGTGCGCGTGGTGCAGGGCAGCGAGCGCGCAATGAAGATCACCACCGAGGCGGACTTCGCGCGGGCCGAGGCGCTCGCGGCGCTGCCGGAGGCGGACGATGCCTGAGGCGCGCGGCGTGCCGTTCTGGTCGGCGGAGGAAGTCGAGGGGGCACTGCACCGCACGATTGCCCACCTGCAGGCAGGGCGCGTCCTCGCCTATCCCACGGAGACCGTCTATGGGTTCGGTTCGACGATTGACCGCGAGGCCGTCGAGCGGCTCGTCGCGCTCAAGCGCCGCCCGCCCGCCAAGCCGTTCCTGCTGCTGATCAGCGACACGCCGATGCTCGCGCGCATCGGGCTGCACCTCACGCAGAGCGCGAGTATGCTCGCGGCGCGGCACTGGCCGGGGCCGTTGACGCTGGTGCTTCCCGGCGGCGAGCGGCGGATCCCCGAGCGGCTGCGCGGCCCGGAGGGCGGCGTGGCGGTGCGGTGGACGCCGCACGTCGGGCTGCAGCGGATCATCAGCGTGCTCGGGGCCCCCATCACGAGCACGTCGGCGAACCTGCCGGGCGTGGCGCCGGCGACCACGGCGCGCGAGATCCTCGCGCAGTGGGAGGTGCCGGTCACGCGCGGCGAGCTCCTGCTCCTCGACGGCGGCGCGCTCAGGCCGTCGGCGGCGTCCACCGTGGTGGATTGCACCGGCCGACGTCCGCGCGTCATCCGGCCCGGGGCCATCCCGGCGTCGGCGTTGCGCGAGAGCTGTCCCGAACTGGTGGGCGACCTGTAACTTCCGTGGCGATGCATCTCCTCTTCGTCTGCACCGGGAACACCTGCCGCAGCCCGATGGCTGAGGCGCTGGCGCGGCGCATTGCGACGGAGATGGGGCTCGCCGACCTCACCGCCTCGAGCGCGGGGACGAGTGCCTGGGAGGGCGCGGCGGCCTCGGACGGCGCGCTGCTCGTGGCGATGGAGCACGGCCTCGACCTCAACGGGCACCGCGCCGAGGTGCTCACGCGCGCGCACGTGGACCGCGCGGACCTCGTGCTCGGAATGGGACCGCATCACGTCGAGCGCGCGCTCGTCCTCGGGGGCGAGGGCAAGAGCTACCAGCTCCGGGAGTACGCCACGCGCGGCGGCGACCGCGAGTCGGTGTCCGACCCCTTCGGCGGCGACCTCGAGGCGTATCGCACGGCGTATGCGGACCTGGAGTCGGCCATCGGACGCGTGCTCGCGCGGCTGTCGGCCGACCGCAGGAGCGGGAGCGCCTGATGGAGCGGCCCGGACGCCTCGTCCTCCTCGGACACCCGGTGGCGCATTCGCTCTCGCCGGTGTTCCAGAACGCGGCGCTGCAGGCGGCGGGCATCCCGCTGCGCTACGAGGCGCTCGACATCGCGCCGGCGGACCTGCCGACGATGCTTGCGCGGCTCAAGTCCGAGCGCGGGGCGGGGAACGTCACCGTTCCGCACAAGGAGGCGTTTGCGGCGCTGTGCGTGACGCGCTCGCCGCTGGCCGCGCGCGTGGGCGCGGTGAACGTCTTCTGGACGGCGGATGACGGGTCGGGGTTCGTCGGCGACAACACCGACGTGGCCGCGTTTGACCTGGCGGCGCGCCGCCTGCTCGCCACGGACCCCAAGGACCTCACCGTGGCGATCCTCGGGGCGGGCGGTGCGGCCGCGGCGGTCTGCGAGGCGGTGCGCGCGTGGCCGGGGTGCCGTGTCGTGATCCACGCGCGGACGGCGGCGCGCGCGGCGGAACTGGCGGCGCGCTATGCGACAATGGCCACGGCGGTCACGAGCGAGATGGACGCGCTCGCACAGGCCGATCTGCTCGTGAACGCCACGCCGCTCGGCCTGGAGGGGTCGCTGATGCCGATTGCGCCGGGGATGATTCCGCAGGACGTGGCGGTGATGGACCTGACGTACCGGCGCGGGCGGACGCCGTGGGCGCAGGCGTGCCGCGCGCGCGGGCTCCAGGCCGACGACGGGCTCCCGATGCTGGTGGAGCAGGGCGCGCTCGCCTTCGAGCGGTGGTTCGGCATTGCGCCGGACCGTGAGGCGATGTGGCGGGCCGTGCGGCGCTGACCCGCGCGGGGTCGCGATGGCGGCGCGGCGCCGCGGCGCTCGCGCAGCTCCTGTTCCCGCGCATCTGTGCGGCCTGTGACGAACCCTGCGACGACACCGACGACGGCCTCGTGTGCGGCCGGTGCTGGGCGCGACTGCCGCTGCTCCGCGCGCCGCAGTGCGCGCGGTGCGGGCATCCCCGGCCGGCGCGCGGCGGCTGCGCCGTCTGCGCGCTGTTGCCGCCCTACATCCGCGCCGCGCGGTCGCTGTGCTGGGTGCCGCACGGCGTGAGCAGCGCGATGCTCTCCGCGCTCAAGTACGACGGCTGGCCCGGCGTGGCCGCGGCGATGGGCGCGCGGATGGCGCGCCTCGCCTGGCCCGAGGACGTGGTGGCCGAGCGCGCGGCGCTGCTCCCGGTGCCGCTGGCGCGCGCCAAGGAGCGCCAGCGCGGCTTCAACCAGGCGGAACGGCTCGCGGCGGCCGTCGCGCGGCACTGGCGGATCCCCGTCTGGACCGACGTGCTCCTCCGGCAGCGCGCCACGCCGTCGCAGACACGATTGACTCCGGGGGAGCGCTTGGCGAACGTTCATCGCGCCTTCGCACTCGGCGACGATGCCGTGCCGCGGATCTGCGGCCAGCATCTGATCCTCGTGGATGACGTCCTCACCACCGGCGCGACCTTGAACGCCTGCGCGGACGCCCTCTTCGACGCGGGGGCGCGTACGCTGAGCTACCTGACATTCGGAAGGGCCCGCGCCGCCGCGGACCGCCGCTGACGGAAGCCGTCCCTTTCCTCCCTTTCTCTTCTCCCTTCCCCCTTGCCCCATATGTCCATCAAGGTCGGCATCAACGGCTTTGGCCGCATCGGCCGTCAGATCGTCCGCGCGGCCAAGGAGCGCGGCGCGAAGATCGACATCGTCGCCATCAACGATCTCACCGATACCAAGACCCTCGCGCACCTCCTCAAGTACGACTCGGTGCACGGCCGCTACGACGGCGAGGTCTCGTACGACGACGACGGCATCACCATCTCCGGCGACCGCATCAAGGTCCTGAAGGAGAAGGATCCCGCGGCGCTGCCGTGGAAGGCGCTCGGCGTGAACCTCGTGGTGGAGAGCACCGGCCGCTTCACCAAGGCCGACGACGCGAGGAAGCACATCGCCGGTGGCGCACAGAAGGTCATCATCTCGGCGCCCGCGACGGGCGAGGACATCACCGTCGTGCTCGGCGTGAACTTCGACAAGTACGACGCCAAGAGGCACCAGCTCATCTCCAACGCCTCGTGCACCACCAACTGCCTGGCGCCGATGGTCAAGGTCGTGCGCGACAGCTTCGGCTTCCGCCACGGCGCGATGGTGACGATCCACAGCTACACCAACGACCAGAACATCCTCGACCTGCCGCACAAGG
>CAYXQS010000167.1:0-4591 GCA_964466515.1 uncultured Gemmatimonas sp.
AAAGACCGTGAAGTCCTGCGAGAAGACGTAGACGATGCGGCCGTCGATGCGCCCGTAGCCGGTGACGACGCCGTCGCCGTAGGGGCGTTGGGCGTCGAGGCCGAAGTCGGTCGCGCGATGCGTGACGAAGCGGTCGAGTTCGACGAAGCTGCCTTCGTCGAGGAGGGCGTCGAGGCGCTCGCGGGCGGAGAGCTTGCCCTTGTCGTGCTGGGCCTTGAGGCGGGCGGCGCCGCCGCCGAGTTCGGACTCGGCGCGGCGGCGCTCGAGGTCGTCGAGTTTGTCGCGCATAGGCATACGCGGAAAGCTAGACGTGCCAACGGGAGTACGACAACCAGGAGCGCGCCAGCAGCGGACGCTGGCCGCTCTCACTCCTCCCTTCTGGGTGCCGGAACCACGAACCGATACACCTCGAACCAAGCCTCCCCCTCCACGTCTCGGTGCAACACGAGCACGCGATCGCCGGCGAAGGCGACGGCCCGTCTAGGCACCGCCCCGGCGGAGGCGGGAAGCTCAATCTGCCCGATGATGTCGCCTGTCGAGTCTATTGCCACCCAACGCTCCGGCGACCGGCCGTCACCTTGAGGTCGCTCCAGCCATATCCTCTGACTGCTCTCGGGAATCGTCCGGAGTGCGGCAGATTGAACCAAGCAACCTGCTCTCGCGGGGTCCGCTTCCTTCTTGCCCGAAGGCACCGACCAAGCGTCCGTCCGCCGTAAACCGCAGCAGTCGCGATGCGTCAACCGCCGCAATGCCGCCATCGGCAGTGAAGACCGCGGTCAGCAGTCCATTCCGTGCGTTCAGCTCGAGATCGGGATCCGACTGCACACCACCGAATCGCTGAATCGGCCGCACAGCGAGGGCCAGTGGAGGCGCGTCCGCGAGCGCGACGGCAACATCGCGCTCGCGATTCGCGATACCCGGCACCGCCCGGTCGACGCAGGCGACGGCACAAAGCGCGAACGCCACAGCGCACCGGAGAGTCAACGTGTGCGCGGCGCCTGAGGTCGAAGCGTAGCCGAGCGACGATCGAACTTCTCCAGATCCTCGGGCCGAGTCACGAAATGGCGCAGTGTGGAATCGCGGACAAAGTTCAGGCGAATCCTCTTCGCCTACAGATCCGGGTCGGTACGATCCAGCGCAAGTTGCACTGTCATCTCTTCGTGAATCACCCTTCGCGCCTGCGCCGCGTTGTCGGCGGAAAGGTCGATATCCCGAAAGAACGTTCGAAAGACCGTCTCCTCAGCCTGACTTGGCGTGGCTCGACGAACCGCTTGGGCCTGTACGGAGCCAGGCATCAGGAGCAACGCCACGACAACCAGCAAGACTCGCATTCGCATTGCAATCACTCGCCTATCGGGAGGGGGGAGCGGCAGAGGCGGTTCCAGGTGGTCGGCCGCTCGCCTGAATGTCATTGAGTATTGACCGTCTCCTCATCCGCTGTCCAGTCTTAAGCTGACACCTGGGCCGTGGGCGCTGTCCGTATCCGTCACAGATGGGGTATCGACCGCATCAAGCACAATTCAGGTTATCAACGAGGCGGTGAATCCGTGCTTCCCTTGGATCTGTTCGACCGCTGGACTTCCAAAGCCGTAATGTGCGGCCGTCTTCTGCCGATACGTTCCGGAAGTCGCGACTCGAAGATGCTGTGGTCCATTGTGGCGATGGCCACAATCCTCACGGCCTGCGACGCCTTCACCGCGCCGCCGATCCGCTTTGAGCACCCGGAGGTGTACGGACTTGAGTTTGACCCCTTCTTGATGAAGCTCGACGAGAACGGCGTGCTCTTCGTGCAATCCGAACTTGTGGATCAGACCTTTACGTTGGAAGAGCACCAGCGAGTCCCGGTGGAACTCACGACATCCGCCGGGGACGTTGAACGGATCCCGCTGTACCATATGACTTGCCCGGTGGGGTCGCCGTTCCGTGGATTCTACTGCTTCAACTTTATCATCTGGCCACACGACTGGTACGATCCGCAGGGGTTCGCGGTCCGCGCCCGGGCCCTGGGAGTCATCCCGATTCGACACGGATCGACGTGGAGTATGGTCATACTCGACTACCGGCGGGTGGCCATCGTCGCCCGTGCGATGCGCGCGTGGCCGGATGTCTGGATTGCGGATATGGATTACCCAATCTGCGACAGTTTCTGCGACCCGAGACGCTGGCTCACAGGCCCCATTCCCGTCACCACCGGCGTGCCGAAACCGCGCGATGGAACGGTCCAGATCGCCACAGGGGACACCGTGCGCGTGAGATACACCAATCCGTCCGGAGGGACGTTCCAGGTGGAACTGGTGGTACCGTGATCTCGGGGTGCCGAGGAAGTACCGTGCGCTATTGCATAACGTCGGTTTTCCTTTTGGCAATCGGCTTAGCCCCTGCGGGCGCGCAAGTGTGCCACGCTGTTGACGCGGCCGATTTGCGAGAGTGGACGGTCGGGATTGAACATCATCGCTACACGCGCAGCCGCGCCTCTGTGCTGGATGTGTCGTACGCCGGCGCACTGCTTACGGGTCGCGTCGCCGTCGGGCAGACGTTCGAGCCATCCATTGCCGCAACGGTGCCAGAGATTGACGTCTCTTCGGGGCTTCGCCGGCGGTTGCCGAGCACACTCGACGTCTGCATCGTCGTCGGCATTTTTGGCTGGTTTGGCCCACGTGAACTACTGTTGGCTGATGAGCACTTCGCCTCTCACGGAGGACGGCTCGGCGTGGGCGCATCGCAAAGCTTCGCCGTGGGCCCGCGCGTCTCACTGACGCCGTTCGTGTCCGTGGAGTGGTCTACAGTCCGCACAACCTTTCAGTACAATCCGATGGGTACCCTCCCCGACTCAACGGTGCAGTTCTCGCTCCGGGCCATCGAAGTGGGGATTGCCGTCGCACTGGACCGGGCGCTGGTTCTGCGTGCCTCCATCGGACGGCCGCATGGAATGCCGACGGATCGATTCGCCCCAGTGGGGCGAAAAAACGGTGAGATGGCTATCACCGTGGGGGCGGCCTACGCCCTCCGGAGCTTCTCGTCACAGGCCTCGCCCTAACCCGCTACGGGTCGTACGTCCAAACCACAATCGCGCCACACCCGTTGAAGTCGGTGTACTGCGACGGCATCTCCATCGCCCGGTAGGCCTCAATACGCTTGGCCTGCGCGAGGGACACCTCCTCCTCGAATCCCGTCGGGACGACGAAGTCCACGCCGTCCACGTACCAGCGCGGGAAGCAGAGCGACATCGGCTCCGGGCCGACCCCGCCCGCGCCCGGTGCCTTGACGTCGCTCTCAAAGGCAATCTTGAACCGCGCATTGCCGCCGACCGACAGATCGCGCGCCAGGCGCGACCGAGGGATCCGTGCGCGCACATTGGTCGGCGTAACCCGCGGCACCTGCGCAATCCACGCGTCGTCGAGGAAGGTGCCGACCCCGCCCGTCTTCCGGAACTCGAACTGCTGACGGCGGCTCTGCGCTCGCTGGGCCGTGATCAGTTGCGCCTCCAACTGCTGCGGAATCCGCTCCAGGCGAATCTCCCGCGCCCGCAGGTGGCCGCCGATGGGGTCGAGATCCACCCGTTGCGGCAGGTATCGGATTGCACGGACGAGAAGCTGCGTGCTGCGCTCGGGCACCGAGTCGAGGACCCAGGTCCCCGTGGAATCCGTGACCGCGCTGCGTGACGACGCGCCTTCCACGAGCACCGTCGCGTTTGGCACCACGACGCCAAGGTGGTCGAGCACCCGGCCGGACAGGCGAACTGTTCGACGGGGGACGCCGACAATCAGGTCCCGACGCCTGATCGGCGCACCGCCGAGTTCCACGAGCATCTCGCCGGACTCGAGACCAGCTCCCTTGGCCGTCACGCGGAGCTCGCCGGTGGCAAGCACCGCCCCCGCATCGCCGTCGAGCACCTCGCCCGCCGACGGCACGCCGCACAGGACAAACCAGCCGTCCGAAGCCGTCCACGTGCTCCGCTCCAGGATGTCGGTCGTGGCGGCGCCGCGCGCAATGGTTGACCGGGTCCACGTCGCGTGCACGGCGAGCCCGCCGCGACGCGCACCCTCCAGGTCGCGCACCTCACCGACGAGGATCGCCTCGCCCGGCTGTCGCTCGCGCCCGCACGCCGCGAGGAAGTGCGCAGCCACCGTCGGCGACGACAGCCGCACGTCGGACGGGCGCCCGTCGACGCCCACCAAGACCCGTGCGGTGGGCGGCGGCACCCGCATCATCTCCAACGCCTCGTCGAGCGCGACCACGGTATGCTCGCCGGGCGGGAGCCCACGCAGTGCAAAGCGCCCGTCGCTGCCGGAGACGGCGGCGGCCGGCGTCCCGAGGGCCGCCACGGTCACGCCGCTCCACGGCATCCCGGTGCGAAGCGAGTCAATCAACTGCCCCGCAACGACGCCTGCGGCACTGCCCGTCCGCGTGTCGCGCGCTTCGAGGTCGGCGCGCACGGCCAATTCATCGCCCTCCATGCGGACCGCGTGTCGCGGCGAGGGCGAGCGTCCCACGGTCACGCGCAGCCAAATCGGCTCGCCACGCGGAAGATCGCAAATGACATAGAGCCCGTCGGCCGCCGTCGCGGCGGCGATCCACCGCGACGGCGGCC
>CAYXQS010000168.1:0-3328 GCA_964466515.1 uncultured Gemmatimonas sp.
CGCGTGCCGGTGGTCGCCGGCGCAGGCTCCAACGACACCGCCGCGGCCATCGGCACGCGGCCCTTGGCGTGCTCCACCGTCACGCGCACCACGCGCTCGCGCTCCGCGAGCGAGAGCGTGGCCGCCTCGCCCGTGGAACCCACCGGCACGAGCCCGTGGATCCCCTCGGCGATCTGCCACTCGACGAACGCGCCCAGCGTGGCCTCGTCCACGCGGCCGTCCGCGGTGAACGGCGTGACGATGGCCGTGATGGCGCCCCGCAACGGTCCGTTCGCACTCATCGGGCCCTTCCTCCCAGGAAGTCGTCGATCGTGAACACGCCTTCGCGCGGCACCTCGGCGAGCCACCGGGCCGCGGCGAGCGCGCCCGACGCAAAGACGCTGCGGTCGCGCGCCTCGTGGACCAGCCGCACCTGTTCAAACGGCGCGTCGAAGATCAATTCGTGCGTGCCGGGGACGCCGGCGGTGCGCACGCTGGTGATCGGCACGTCGTGCCCGCTCACCTGCTGTACGAGCGCGGCGAGCATCTTGGCCGTCCCGCTCGGCGCGTCCTTCTTCTCGGTGTGATGCGTCTCGACGAGGCGCATCGCGAACCCGGTGCCCCCCTCGGCGAAGCGCCGCGCCGCGTCCCGGACGACCCCGGCAAAGAGATGCACACCGATGGCGAAGTTGGGCGCCCACAGGAACGCGCCGCGCGAGGCCTGCACGGCGGCCTCGACCCTCACCCGCTCCGCATCCCATCCGGTGGTGCCGCTCACCACCGGCACGCCGAGCTTCACGCACGCGGAGACGAGGCGCGCGGCCTCCGCAGGCGCGGTGAACTCAATCACCACCTGCGCCCCGTTCAGCATCTCCCTGGTGATGCCCTTCGCGGTGTCCGCGCGGCCCAACTGCGCGACAATCTCGCTGTCGGTGCCCGGCTCGGTGGCGAGCGCCGCGATGGCGCGCCCCATCCTGCCTGTTCCGAGGATCGCAATCTTCGTCACGGTTCGGCTCCATCGAAGAAGGCCCGGTGCAAACGGCGCATCGCCTCGGCAACCTGCTCGCCGTCGAGGATCAGCGTGAGGTTGATTCCCGTGGCGCTGAGCGAGACCATATGCAGCCGCAGGTCGCCGAGCGCCTCCAGCGCGTGCGCCATCGTCTCGGTGCTCTCGCCGAGCCCCGCGCCGACGAGCGCGACGATGCCGCGGTGCCGCTCGACCGCGACGTCGCCGAAGGCCGCAAGCTGTGCGACCACCGACTCCAGGTGCTGGTCGTCGTCGATGGTCACCGAGACGGAGACCTCCGAGGTGGCGACGACGTCGACCGAGGTGCGGTTGCGCTCGAAGACCTCGAAGATCGCGCGCAGCGCGCCGGGGGCGGCGAGCATCCGCGGCGAGCGCACCTTCACCACGACCGTGCGCGTCTTGCCGGCAATGGCGCGCACGGGGACGCGCGGCGCGTCGAAGGTGATCCGCGTGCCCGCCCCCGCCGGTCGGCGCGAGTTGTACACGAAGACCGGGATGCCGCGCTTCACGGCCGGCGTGATGGTGCTCGGGTGGAGCACCTTCGCGCCGAAGGTGGCGAGCTCGGCCGCCTCGTCAAACCGGATGTGCTCAATGAGCCTTGCCCCGGGCACGACCCGCGGGTCGGCCGTGAGCATTCCGTCCACGTCCGTCCAGATCTCAATGGCCTCGGCGTCCATCGCAGCGCCGAGGAGCGAGGCCGAGTAGTCCGAGCCGCCGCGGCCGATGGTGGTGGTCACGCCGGCGGGGGTCGAGCCGATGTAGCCGCCGAGCACCGGGATTTTCCCCTCGCGCAGGAGCGGGAGGAGCTGCGCCCGACAGTTGAGCGCGATGTCATCGAGGCGCGGCTCGGCGCGGCTGTAGTCGTCGTTGGTGGCCATCACGCGGCGCGCGTCAATCCAGACCGCAGGCACGCCCGCCTTCACCATCGCGGCGGCGACGATGGGCGCGGAGAGGCGCTCTCCCATTCCGGCAACGGCGTCGTGCGAGCGCGGCGTGAGGTGCCCCAGCACCGAGAGCGCCTCGGCCAGGTGCGCGAGCTCGTCAAAGAGCGCGCCCGTTTCGGTCCCGACCTCGGACGCCTCCGCCTTGGGCCCCAGCAGCGTGGCAAGCGCGTCGAAGTGCCGCGTGCGCAGTTCCTCGAGAATCGCAAGCGCGACGATCAACTGCCCGGCCGCGGCCTGCTCGGCGATCTCGATCAACCGGTTGGTCGTGCCCGCCAGCGCGGAGACCACGACCACCGGCTGGCGCGGCATCCGGCCGCGCACGATCTCCACCGTGCGTGCAATCGCGTCGGCGTCGCCGACCGAGGTGCCCCCGAACTTGGCGACGATCACCGGGGCGCCCGGGCGAGTGGCGGCGTCCACCCCAGCCGCCCGGTGGCGGCGAGGAGTTCGGCGTTGAGGATCGAGCCGCCCGCCGCGCCGCGGATGGTGTTGTGCCCCAGCGCGGTGAAGCGCAGGTCGAAGACTTCATCCTCCCGCACGCGGCCCACGGTCACGGTCATTCCGTTGCCGGCCATCACGTCGCGGCGCGACTGTGGCCGGTCCAGTGCGTCGGTGACGACCACGGGACACTCGGGCGCGCTGGGGAGGCCGCGCACCGCCGCGGCCCCGCGCCAGCCACGCAACGTCGCCTTGGCCTGGTCCACCGTGGGGCGGTGCTTGAAGCGCACCGAGCAGACCACCAGATGCCCGTGCTCCACGGCCACGCGGTTTGCGTGCGCGCTCACCGCGAACTCCGCATCCTGCTGCGCGCCGTTGTGGATGACGCCGAGCATCTTCCGCAGTTCGCGCGCGATCTTCTCCTCTTCCTCGCCAATGAAGGGAATCACGTTGCCGAGGATGTCGAGCGACGCCACGCCCGGATAGCCGGCGCCGGAGACCGCCTGCATCGTCGCGATGAACAGCTCGGTGATCCCGTACTTCTCGTGCAGCGGCGCGAGCGCCATCGCGGCCACGGTCGCGGCGCAGTTGGCGTTGGTGACGACGCCGCCCTTCCACCCACGCGCCCGCTGCGCGTCCAGCAGTGCGTAGTGCGACGCGTTCACCTCGGGAATGACGAGCGGCACATCGGGCGTCATCCGGAAGGTCTTGGTGTTGCTGAGCACGAACCGCCCCGCCGCGGCAAAGGCCGGCTCGACCTCCGCCGCCGCGGCCGCGTCGAGCGCGGAGAAGACCACGGGCGCGGTGACCGCCTTGGGGTCGCAGGTCGTGACCGTCATCCCCGCCACCGCGGCGGGCATTGTCCCTTCGATCCAGCGCGTGGCCTCGGCGTAGCGCTTCCCCGCCGAGCGGTCGGAGGCCGCAACCTGTGCGAGCTCAA
>CAYXQS010000168.1:3338-4551 GCA_964466515.1 uncultured Gemmatimonas sp.
CTCAAACCAGGGATGGCCTTGGAGCAGCCGCACGAAGGTCTGGCCCACGGCGCCCGTCGCGCCGAGGACGGCGACCGGCAGACGGGAAACGGAAGAGGGGGGCGAAGCGGTCACTGCAGCAGCGTCCGGACCAGGGTCACGTAGGCATCCACGGCCGCCTTCAACTCATCCTCGGTGACGTACTCGTCCGGGGTGTGGGCGACGTGGATGGAGCCGGGGCCGAAGAGGAGCGGCTTGCCCCAGTTCGTCAGCAGCGGGATGTCGGACGTGTACGCCATCGGCGCGGACGCGAAGCCAGGCACCGTGTGGAAGCGTTGCGCGGGGATGTACGAGCCGTACTCCAGCTCGGCGCGTCCCTTCGCCCACCGTTCGAGGATCTTCTTCACGTCGGCCACGTCGCCGACGAGGCGGACCATCATCTCGGCCTCGCACTGGCCCGGCACGATGTTGGCCTCGGTGCCGCCGCGAATCAGCCCCACATTCACCGTGGTGGGGCCGAGGACCTGGTCGACCGGGAACTTGAGCGTGTCGAGCTCCGGGAGCATCTGGAGCATTGGCGTGATGGCACTCCGGCCGAGGTGCGCGTAGGCGGAGTGCGCCTCGCGGCCCGTGGTGCGCACGGTCACGCGCTGCGCGCCCTTGCACCCCGACGCCAGGAGGCTCTCCGTGGGCTCGCCGTTGATGAGCCAGCGGCTCGTGGCCGGCAGTTGATTGGCCGCGCGCGCGCCGTCGGAGCCGCGTTCCTCGCCCACCACGAAGAGGAGGTCCACGCGCTCCTCGTGGGCCGCGACCAGGCGGTCGGCGGCAATCATCATCGCGGCCACGATCCCCTTGGCATCGCAGGCGCCGCGGCCGTAGAGCTTCCCGTCCGCGCGACGGGGCGCCACGTAGGGCGGCACGGTGTCGAGGTGCGTGGAGAGCGTGACGCCACCGCCCTTGCGCGACGCCCAGACGTTGCCGCGTCCCGGCGTCACTTCCTGCACGGTCACGTTCCAGTCACGCGCGACAAGCCACCGCGAGACGAAATCGACGGCGGCGCCTTCCTCGCGCGTGGTCGAGGGGATGGCGAGGAGTTCGGCCGCGAGCGCGACGACATCGGACATAGCACAAAGGTAGCAAGACGACTTGCCGCACGCCCCTGCCGCACCTAACCTTCGGGCACGCGGGAATAGCTCAGTTGGTAGAGCACAACCTTGCCAAGGTTGGGGTCGCG
>CAYXQS010000169.1:0-4518 GCA_964466515.1 uncultured Gemmatimonas sp.
GCGGCCGCTCCGCGGCCGCACTATTAGAGCGTCCACAGCACAACATCACGTTAGCCGGACCGGAGAGAATGGTGAACGGGATAGTCAACAAGCGTTTGTATCTGCTCGGAATCCCCTTCGCCGCAGCTCCATACTTCGTAGCGTGCTTCTGGGCGTTTCGGAACAATTACGACCTGACGCTACTTTGGATCGCGTTCGCCTCGTTCGTCGGAGCAGCGCTCCCGATGCTTATCGGCCGCGCTCGGCAGCAAGGACCGCGGGTCATCATTCTACTGTCCCTGGTAGCTTTCGCCGCTTCCGTCCTATGCGCCCTGCTTGCCGGACGATTGCTTGGAGTGTCTTCACCACTGAGCGCGATGGGCGTTGCGCTCGTGTTCGGGTTCGCATCGGCCATGAGTCACGCTCTCGACACACTGTCACGCGTCGCCGCCGGCTAACGCAGCTTGCTGCCGATGGCCGCAGCTAAGGATGGGTTTGGCGGGGCGTCCGTGATGACCTAGGTTGGTTGCGGACGCCCCGCCAAACCCTTTTTATATGAGCGTCCACAGCAGAAGCACACGTTATGCCGACATGTGCTCCCCGAAATAACAGGTCGTAGCACGTGAGTCGTCTGGGATCTCCGTCGTCCTTCTGGCGCGCAAGTTGAGGGGTGCAAGATGAATATGCTGCTGTGGGTTCTTCAGGTTCTGGCTGCGCTCCTGTACGGAGCGTCCGGCGTCATGAAGGTCTTCATGTTCGAGCAGGTAAGCCAGGACGTTCCGTCATTCGGCGCGCTGCCACGAGAGGCGTGGATGGCCTTGGGCCTCCTGGAACTCGTCTGCACCGTCGGCCTCATCGTACCCGCCGCCTTGCATTGGCGACCGCACCTGACCAGCCTGGCCGCCGCGCTCTTGGCGACCGAGAGTCTGGTGTTCATCTGGGTGCACTTCAGATATCGCGAGTGGACGCCATTGCTGCTGAGCGGCGTCCTCGGGGTCCTTATGGCGCTCCTTGCATATGGCCGGACGGTTCTGAGGCCCGTCGCCTGACCGGTCCGGATGGCGCGGCATAACGATGCTTGGTACTGACAAGCACGCTATGGTGGCGCCGGCTGCGCCGGCGCATTTTATGGAGTGCTTGCAGCACAAGCCCACGTTATGGCGACCGAGCTAGTTACAGCTTGAGCCGAACGAGGCGCTCCCGGATCCACTTCGCCAGCGCGGCTTCCGTGAGCGACCCCGCTGCGAGCGCCGTCATCGCCTGCACGACCTCCGCTTCCGTCGCGTCAAGGTCCTTCCCGTTCAGTCCGAGGAAGATCCCCGCCGTGAGGAAGGCGGTGCGCTTGTTCCCATCGTTGAACGGGTGCGCCTTCGCGAGCCCGAACGCGTACGCGGCGGCGAGCGTCGCGAGGTCCGAATCCGGCTCGTAGTGTGCCTTCTGCTGCGGCCGCGCCAGCGCCGCCTCCAGCGCGTTCTCGTCGCGGATGCCGGGCAGTCCCCCGTGCTCCCGCAGCTGGTCCAGATGTGCCGCATCCACGACGAGCCGCGGCACCCACCGGAGCGCGGCCATCGCTTACTTCGCCAGCTCGCGCAGTGCGTTCCGGAACTTCTTGGCCGCGTGCGCGGCCACCGCGAGGCCCGCCTCGACGTCCGGATCGTACGGGGTCAGCAGGATGCCGCGGTCGGTTTCGACCGCGAGCACCCGGTCCCCCGCCTCGAGGTGGAGGCGGTCGGCCATATCCTTCGGGATCGTCGCGCCAATCGAGCCGCCGACCTGGCGCAGGGTGAGTTCGCGGACCATCAGGCCTCCAGAGCACGGGTATGCTACCAATGTAGCATCAGTGTGCTACCACGCAAGGGTGCGTGCGCCATAACGATGCTTGCTGCCGACGGCCGTGGGTGCGGTAGCGGGTGGGCGGCCACGCCTTCATCTTCTTTGAGTAGGGCGTGGCCGCCCACCCGCATTTCATTGGAACGGCCGCAGCAGAAGCCCACGTTAGACCGACCGCGCACCCTTGGAGTTTATTCCATGCGACTAAGCGTTGAGTGGAGTCGTCCGCTTCAGCTGCGCGACGGAACCAAGCAGAACCTCATCTACGCCGCCGACCTGTCCAAGCTTCCCACTGCGCCCGGCGTCTATGTGATCGGAAGGAAGTGGGGGAAGGAGTTCGAAGCGCTGTACGTCGGAAAGGCGAACAGCATCCGCGGACGCTTCAAGGGTCAGCTGAACAACCTCAAGCTCATGCAGCACACGCGCAACGCGAAGGCCGGCAAGAGAATCGTGCTGAGCGGTCGGTTCATCGCGAAGCCAGGCCAGCAACTCGAGAAGTGCCTGCTGCTGATCGAACGCGCACTGATCCGATACTTCCTTTCAGAGGGCCACGACCTCGTGAACAAGCAGGGTACGCGCCTACGTCGACACGAGGTGGCGTCGGCCGGACGGCATCCCAAGAGCTTCATCCCGCGCTTGATGTACGTGGAGAAGTCCAAGGGCGAGTAGGCGGTCTAACGCAGCTTGGTGGCTGACAGCCGGGCTGCGGTAGCGAGGGTGCGGCCACCGCTTCATGTTACGGCAGTCTGCGGCGGCCGCACCCTCGCATTTTATTGGAACGGCTGCAGCAGAAGCCCACGTTAGGTGGACGTGAGCGTCGAATGATACCTGGGGCCAGTGCCGCGGGACCGAGTTCCGGCACCGCGGCCACCTGCCACCTGCCCGAGACTTCGCAACGAGGAGCGCCGCAATGTCCGTCCAGTCCTGTATGCCGGTGATTCCCAGCGGAGACCTTGAGGCGAGCCTGCGCTTCTGGGTCGATGGACTCGGCCTCACGATGGATCGCGCGATGCGGAAGGAGGGCCGGCTGGTCGGCTGTATGGTGTCGAATGATCACCTCGCGGTCTGGCTGAACCAACGCGCCGGCTCCGCGCCCGCCCCCAGCGGCTACGAAGGCATCCGGCTCTACTGGGCCCCCCAGGACCTGCACGCGCTGAGGACCAGGCTGGAGCGAATGGGCTACGATGTGTCAGCGCTCGCCGAACGCGACTACGGCCAGACGGAGTTCTTCGTGACCGACCACGACGGCCACTCGCACTGCTTTGGCGTGGCGCGGAATTGATGGCGGCCGCTCCGCGGCCGCATTATTGGAGCGTCCACAGCACAAGCCCACGTTAGAGCGACAAAAGAGAGATCGCACTTCCCCATGACGCCGGCCGCGCCTGGCTACTCCGGAACGCCGCTCGCCAAGAAGCTTGGCCTGAAGGACGGCACCCGCCTGATGCCCGTGAACCCGCCACCGGGCTATGCGGGGTGGCTGGGCACGCTGCCGACAGGGGCCGCCTTCGTCACGCGAGCCGGGCCGTCGGTCGACATCGCCCACGTCTTCTCGACCCGCCGTGCGGACCTCGCCCGTGCGCTCAAGCGGTTGCGTGGCGCCCTGCGCCCCGACGCCGCAACGTGGGTGTCTTGGCCGAAGAAGGCCTCAAAGGTATCGACGGACATCACCGAGGATGCCATCCGCGAGGTGGCGCTGCCGTTGGGCTTCGTCGACATCAAGGTCTGCGCGGTCACCGAGGTCTGGTCCGGCCTGAAGCTCGTCGTCCGCCAGGAGTTGCGCTGATCCCATCGTGCGATCGCGCTCTAACGATGCTTGGTGGCTGACAGCGGTCTGCGGAAGCGGCAGTGGGGCCACCGCTCTATACTAAGGACAGCACGCGGTGGCCCCACCGCCGCAGTTATTTGACCCGCCACAGCACAAGCCCACGTTAGCGAGACGGACTCGAGATCAGTTCGCGCGCACGGTGACGGCACTCCGGCTGTGCGGGTACGGAAGGATAGGCCTGAACCCTGGAGAGAATCATGAAGCGTCGCTCGGCGTTACTCGCACTCGTGCTCATTCTCGTCGCCTGCTCATCCGATCGGCTCACGGGCGTCGCTGCTGAGAACGCCGCGAGGCAGTACCAAGCCCAGCAACTCGCGGCCAACGAGGAGCCCGTGTTCATCGTCGACGGGAAGGAGGTCGCTGCCGCTGCTGCGCGGGCGCTCGCGCCGTCCACGATCGAGAGCATCGAGGTTG
The DNA here is from genome assembly GCA_964466515.1 of uncultured Gemmatimonas sp. Classification (GTDB taxonomy): domain Bacteria; phylum Gemmatimonadota; class Gemmatimonadetes; order Gemmatimonadales; family Gemmatimonadaceae; genus Pseudogemmatithrix. Next base: position 4,049 of record CAYXQS010000169.1, read on the forward strand.
TCAAAGGTGCGGCGGCGAGAACCGCATACGGTGAGCGCGCGGCACGCGGTGTCATTCTGATCACGACGAAGTCGGCATCCGGTGGCGGCGCTCGCTAACGACACTTGGTGCAGACAGCCGTGCGTCGGAAGCGGCGGCGGGGCCACCGCTCTATTTTCTAGAAGCATACGGCGACCCCGCCGCCGCAATTATTTGAACGGCCACAGCACAACCCCACGTTATCCGGACAGAGGAAGTTCAGCCCTGACGGATGCCCTCCTTCTGCAACGCATCGTGATTTCGGCGTCGCGCGCTTAACCACACCTTATGGGACTCTTGACCTTCAGCATCAATGTGACCCTGGACGGCTGCGTCGACCATCGGGAGGGGATCGCCGACCACGAGACACACGCCTTCTTTACCCGACTGATGGACCAGGGCGGGGCGATGCTGTGGGGCCGCGTCACCTACGAGATGATGGAGAGCTACTG
>CAYXQS010000170.1:0-4499 GCA_964466515.1 uncultured Gemmatimonas sp.
GTCGATGCGCAGGTCCTCGTCGCGGATCTCGATGTTGATCTCGTCGTCCACCACGGGATACACGAACACCGAGGCGAAGCTCGTATGCCGGCGCGCCTGCGAGTCGAACGGCGAGATGCGCACCAGCCGGTGGACCCCCGCCTCGGGCCGGAGGAACCCGAAGGCGTACGGGCCCTTGATCTCGAGCACCGCGCCCTTGATCCCCGCCTCTTCGCCCTCGCTCACGTCGAGGATGTCCACCGTGTAGCCCTTCCGCTCGGCCCAGCGCGTGTACATCCGCATCAGCATCCGTGCCCAGTCCTGCGCCTCCGTGCCGCCCGCGCCGGCGCTGATCTCGAGCTGCGCGTCACGGAAGTCGTCGCGCCCCTGCAGGAGCGAGCGGAGCTCGAAGGCGTTGGTCTCCTCACGGATCGCGGCGGCCTCGCGCTCCACCTCGGCCTCCATCGCCTCGTCCGGTTCCATCGCGAGCAACTCCTCGAGCTCGCGCGCGCCGCGGATCCGTTCCACCAGCCGGTCCCAGGGGTCGATCCAGTTCTTCAGCGCCTTCACTTCCTGCACCACCCCGCGGGCGCGCTCCTGCGCGTTCCAGAACCCCGGGTCGCTCATATCCTGCTCGAGGGCGGTCAGGCGCTCGCGCTTGCGCTCAAGGTCAAAGGTACCTCCGTAGCTCGTCGAGCCTGGACTCGTCGTGCTTCAGCGAGGTGAGAAGGGCGGTGTCGGCCATATCGGGGGCACGGGGCTGGGGAAGATGCGCATCGAGCCGTGCTCCGCAGTGGGACACGGCTCGCAATGCGAACACCGGAAACCTAGTGGCGCGCCGCAGCGAACGCGACGCCTAGAACATCTTCTGGCCGCCCGCCAGCAGGTCGTTCAGCGCGTCCTGGAAGTGCGTCGTGGAATCGGCAAACTCCTTCCCGATCTGGTCCACGTACTCCTCGTAGCTCTTCTTGATCTCTTCCTTGAAGAGCGTCTTGAGCGTCCCGTCGCGCAGTCCTTCCTCCTTCTTGCCGGGGAGGTAGGCAATCATATCCGAAACCAGCGCCCGCGCGAGACGCCGCCCCTTGAGATTGGGGTCGTTGGCGAGGAAGGGATTGATGGGCCGCTTTCCCGGCGTGGCGGCGGCACCGACCGGCGTGGGCGCGGAGGCCCGCGGCGTGGAAAGTGGCGTGGAGAGCGGCGTGGAGAGCGGCGTGGAGAGCGGCCCGCGGGGCGGCGTGCCGCTGACTGGGGTGGCGTTCGGCGCGGCGACCGGCGGCGCGGCCGGACGCACCGGCGCAGCCATTGCCGGACGCGGCGGCGCAGGAGCCGGGGCCGCAGGAGCCACGGGCACCGCCGGGGGCGTCACGCCGAGCGAGGGCCGCGGCGGCAATGGGGCCGCAGGACGGGCCGGCGGCTGCGGAGTCGATGGGCGCGTCGGCGGCATCATTGGCGGAACGCCGACTCCCGACGGACGGATTGCCGCACCGGGGATAGGCGGCGTCAGCTTGGCGGCCGACGTGCGTACCGGGGGCGCGGCCGGACGCGCAGGGGGCGCGGGTGCCGCAGGGGCAGCGGGTGGGGCGATTGGCGTCGGGGTCCGTGGGGCGGGAGTCGCTGGCGTGGGCATCCGCGGCGCGGCCGGGGTCGATACCCGCACAGGCACGCTCGGCGTCGGCATCCGTGGGATCGCTGACGGGGTGGATGCGGGTGTGGCGTACGACTCGGGGGCGGCCGCGTCCTCCGATTCCGTGACCGCGCGGTCCGCGGCGCTCCACGCCGGGGCCGACGCGCCACCCGCCATCGCGGCGGGCGCACCCGCCTGGATCCGGATCACCGCGCCGCAGACGGCGCACCGCGCGCGCACGCCAGCCGTCGGCACCTTGGCCGGGTCAACGCGAAACACCGACTGACATTCGCCACACGTAACGTTCACCGCTCCTCCGATGCGTTGCCCGAGCCGCCGGCAGGTGCCGGGGTCTCTCCAACCGGTCCGTCGCCACGGCGATCGACGGCGAAGACCGAGCCGTGGAGCGTCTTGGCGTAGCTCTTCATTTCCGTCGCCAGCTCACTCACCTGCCCCGCGTGCGTGAAGACGCGCCGCTCGTTGGTCACCACGCCGATGGACAGCGTCATCAGCGGCACCTTGTGCAACTGCCCCCGCCGGTCCTTCCCAAAATAATACCCTGCGCGACGGTCCTGCTCGGAATACTGGTACGGAATCAGGGTGTCGAAGACCTCGACGATCGTGCCGCACGTCTCGTTCACCTGGTCCACGGGGATGATGCTCAGGAAGTCGTCGCCGCCGATGTGGCCGACAAAGCCCCCTTCGCCGCAGATCCCCTTCACGACGTCGTGCAGGATCCGCGAGAGGATGCGGATGACCCGGTCGCCGTCGTAGTAGCTGTAGCGGTCATTGAATTCCTTGAAGTGATCGAGGTCCGCGTAGCAGACCGCAAACGGCACCTGCGCCTCGATCCGCCGCGTCATCTCGTGCTCGATCTCGATCGTCCCGGGAAGGCGCGTCGAGGGGTGCACGAAGGTATCGCGATCGCTGCGGCGCAACAGGGCGTCGAGCCGGAGCGTGGCCTCGTGGTCCGAGCAGCCGTCGCGCAGCACTTCATCGGCCCCGGCATCAAAGGCGGCCGCAAAGGCGGAATCCTCGGCGCGGGTGGTCACCACCACGGGCACCACGCCGGTATAGGAGTCCTGCTTGAGGCGTCGGCAGGTCTTGAGTCCCGCCACCGGGTGCTGCCGCGCGTCCACCAGGATCAGCCGCGGCCGACTCCGGAGCGCCGCCACCAATGTCTCGTCCGCGGTCGTCAGACTGATCGTCGGCAAGTTGCGACTCTCCAGCCACCCGCGCACCGTCGCCGGCAGCGGCTGGCCATCTGGCGCGAGAATCAGGGCAGGATTTTGCGACACGAGGTCAGCGGGAGGGAGTCAGCGGAAGATATGGGTCACCCAGAGTAGTGTCAAATCACGCAATGACAAGCAGTTGCGCCGTCACACCGTGATACTTTCTGCGCGCTCGATCAGAAGAATCGGGATCCCATCCACTACCGGATAGGCCAGTCGGCAACTGTCGCAGGCTAATACACCGCCGTGAGGCGTATCGGCGTCGCGGAGGGGGCCGTGGCAGCGCGGGCACGCGAGGAGCTCGCGGATGCCCGGGGGAATGGGGGACTGGGTCATCGGGGGGACTCCTCGGGGAGGCGGTAACCGAAGCGCGAAAGCGCGTTGGCGTTGCGACGCCAGTTGTGCAGTTCCTTCACCCAGAGATCGAGGAAGATCCGCTTGCCGACCAGGGGCTCGATCTTCGCGCGCGCGGCGGTGCCGATCTCCTTGATGCGCGCGCCGCCCGCGCCAATCACGATCCGCTTCTGGCTCTCGCGTTCCACGTAGAGCACCGCGCGGATGTACACCGGGTCGTCGTCCTCGCGGAACTCCTCGATGGCCACGGCAATCCCGTACGGCACTTCGTCCTCGAGCTGCTCCATCACCGCCTCGCGCAGGAACTCCGCGACGAAGAAGCGGAGCTGCTGCGTGGAGACGTCCTCGGGGTCGTACAGAAAGGGACTCTCGGGCAGCCGCGCCCGGATCTCCGCGAGGAGCGTGTCGACCCCGGCGCCGGTGGCCGCCGAGAGGAAGAGCGCGTCCGGGTGCTTGGCGGCGAGGTTGCCGCGGCGCTCGTCGGAGAGCTCGTCCAGCTTGTTGAGCACGAGGATCACGGGCGCGCGCGGCGCGCCGGGCAGTCCCGCAAGCGCGGCCAGGTCGCCGGGCCTGTCGTTCACGGCGTCCACGAGATAGACGATGACGTCCGCGTCGGCGATGGCCTGCTGCGCGGCGTGGCGCATTGCGCGGTGCAGCGCGTAGCGGGGCTCGAGGAGCCCGGGCGTGTCGAGGAAGATGATCTGCGTGGCGTCGTCGGAGAGGATCCCGACCACGCGGTCGCGCGTGGACTGCGGCTTTGGGGACACGATGGCCAACCGCTCCCCCACCAGACGATTGAGGAGGGAGGATTTGCCGGCGTTGGGCCGGCCGACGAGGGTCACAAAGCCTGCGCGGGGCATCTAGGGTTGACGATTCAGTCGGGCTGTTCGGAACTCGTGCCTGGGCGTGCGCGTTGGCACGCACCGGATAAAACGAAGGCCCCAGCCGAGTGAACGACTGGGGCCTTCATAGGGTGCCGGCGACGGCCTACTCTCCCGCGTCCTCTCGGACGGAGTACCATCGGCGCTGTAGGGCTTAACGATCGTGTTCGGGATGGGAACGAGTGTGGCCCCTACGCTCTAGTCGCCAGCGAAAATCACCTGCACAGAGGTGACAACGGAGGTGATGGTAGTGTTCGTGTATTGGCGAATCGCGTGTAAATCGTGCGATTGCTCTGCGGTTGTTGATTCGTCCCCTGTTCGAAAACAGGGGGAGTAGTCAAGCCGCACGGGCGATTAGGATGGGTTAGCTCGGAGGTGATTGCTCACTTTCCACTTCCCACCTATCGACGTGGTAGTCTCCCACGGCCC